>NZ_WSJA01000009.1:0-212 GCF_009763235.1 Bordetella sp. 15P40C-2 | reverse complement strand
CCGGGTAAACCCTGAATTCTCACCAACTGCCGAGCCCGAAATATTAACACACTTTTTAAATTCGATGCAACTAGATCTCTAATAACCATCGTCGCGGAATTTACTGCGTTATCACTTCGGCCCCACCGCCTGAACCTGTAAATTCGTGTTCGAGCAGCGAAGGAACGAGACTATACACGAATTTTGAGGGCTGTGGCAAATCGGACGAAAAA
>NZ_WSJA01000060.1:0-290 GCF_009763235.1 Bordetella sp. 15P40C-2 | reverse complement strand
GAGCAAAGTCCAGCCAAGGCGCTGGCGGCGACGTTACTATCGTGGCTCGAGCCCATCGTGCGGATGTGGCGGTTCACTAAATCCAACGGGATTACCGAGGGCTTCCACACGAAGATGGAAATGCTCTCGCGCCGGGCGTTTGGGTTCAGAAATTTTGAGAATTACCGCATGAGAGTCTTGGCTCAGTGGGCTCTACATCATAAACGGGGGACGACCAGCATTCATTAGACTTGTTTTTGCGAAGAACCTGTCTAAAGGAAACAATGCTGATGTCCCCAATCGATTCTATC
>NZ_WSJA01000059.1:0-691 GCF_009763235.1 Bordetella sp. 15P40C-2 | reverse complement strand
TCCCCATATTCCGTGGCACTGTCGGGCTGGGCGGTCGTGGTGGAAAAGGCAGCGACGCCGGTGAAGTCAGTTCTGAGATGGTCGCGGGCAGCATTGTTACCGGATATACCCCTTCACTGTTCGGGCCTTGCGTTGAGACATCTTGTCCTGCTGTAGGTAGGGTTCCCATCGACGCCTTTGGGGTCGTTCTTCAAAGTATCGGAGCTGGTGGGGGTTTAGCCGGCAACGCGAGCGCGGATGCGCTTGGCGCGGGATTCGATTTCGGCGGGCACGACGAAGCGTCTGTCGCCATCGACGTCTCTCTGGGCGCAGCAGGCGGGGTGATCGGTGATGGTAAATACGTGACCTTTGCGATTAACAAAGGCGGACATATCACCACCGCCGGTCAAGGCTCACACGCGGTACTTGTTCAGAGCATAGGCGGAGGCGGCGGCTCGGCGGGGGATTCGTCGTCCATGGCAGCGCAGGCGGACCCGTCCAACGCCAACATTGCCTTGACGCTGGAGCCGCGGTTCACATTGGGCGCCTCGGGCGGCGCTGGCGGTCGGGGCGGGCCTGCCGGGGCGGCAATTGGCGGGCTGATCCACGTGGCGGGCACCGACGTCAGAGTCACGCCGGACCCAGTTGGCTCGCCCGTGAGCATCATCAGCACTTACGGTGACTACGCCAACGGGCTGACCGTTCAATCCAT
>NZ_WSJA01000058.1:0-16322 GCF_009763235.1 Bordetella sp. 15P40C-2 | reverse complement strand
GTAGGGGGAGGGGGAGCCTGTGGCGGTGGCTCTGGTTGCGGTTCAGGCTCCGGCGCCGGAGGAGGTGGCGGCGCCGGCTCAGGCTCGGCCTCGGGTTCGGGCTCCGGTTGCGGCTCGGGTTTAGTATCCGGCTCGTCCGGTTGCTCCTCGGGCGGGCGCGCATCGGGTGTGACGCCATCGGCCCAAAGCTCGACTTGTACCGGCCCCGGGTTCTCCGTGTGCCAGCTGACGCCGAAGATAAGAGCAACCAGCAGCAGCAAATGGGCCAGAATAGCCAGGCCCAATGCTTTGCGGTTGTCTTGCGCAGCGGGCGAACTTGGCGCGGCGCTGTTATGTTGAATAATTGGTCGACTCATAAACGTTGCAAAGCGGCGCGTGGCGACGCGTTATCGCCCGCTGGCCGGCTTGGTCGCAGTAGGCGCGGTCGCGGTCGTCGTCTGGTTAGCGCCACCGCTTTGATCGACCAGCAGACCCAGGCGTGTGACGCCATTGCTGCGCAACTCGTCCATTACCTTGACCACGGTTTCGTAAGGCACCTTGCCGTCGGCGGCAATCACCACCGGCGTCTCCGCAGTAATGCGCTGGCGCACCTGGCTGATCAGCTGGTCGCGAGGAATGTCCTGCAAAGTGGCGCCGGCCTCACGCATGCGCAAAGCCACCTGGCCGTCTTCTGAAATCTGGACTTCGAGCGGCGTAGCGGGCACTTCCGAGGCCTGGCCTACCGAGGGCAGATTGATCAGGCCCGGCGTGATCAAGGGCGCGGTGACCATAAAGATCACCAGTAGCACCAGCATCACGTCAATGTAGGGCACGACGTTGATGTCGGCCTTCATATTGCGGCCCGCGCGGCCGTGCGAGCGTAATGACGGCATTAGCGCACCTGGCGTTGAAGGATATTCAGAAACTCATCGACAAAGCTGTCAAACCGGATCGACAGCCGGTCGATATCATGCGTATAGCGGTTGTAGGCTACGACAGCAGGGATGGCTGCGAACAGGCCGATAGCCGTGGCGATCAGCGCTTCGGCAATACCCGGCGCCACTGACGCCAAGGTCGCCTGCTGCATGTTCGACAGACCGATAAAGGCGTGCATGATGCCCCACACTGTACCCAAGAGGCCGATATAGGGGCTCACCGAGCCGGCCGAAGCCAGGAAGTTCAAGTGCGATTCCAGCGCATCCATCTCACGCTGGTAGGCCGCGCGCATTGCGCGGCGCGGGCCGTCTAGGATCGCATTGACATCGCCACCCTGCGTGCGGCGCGCTTTCAGAAACTCCGTCATCCCCGCGTCGAAGATACGAGCTAGCGCCCCATGCTCGTCGCGGCGGCTGGCGACGGCCTGCTGCAACATCGACAGGTCGCCACCCGACCAGAAATCGTCTTCGAAACGGCGCGTCTGCGCATGCGCGCGCTTGAGCGCCATTCGCTTGGCGAAGATATATGTCCAGGACATGATGGAAATACCCAGCAGCAGCAACATGATGAGCTGGACGGGGATGCTGGCCTGGGTGACCAGCGAAATCAACGACATGTCGTTGGAGACTTGCATGAGTTATTCCTGAATAGGTTCCAGTTTCTCGCGTACGACAGCAGGCAGGGCTTTCGGACGCAAATTCATCGCATCGACACAGCAGATTTGAATATTGCCATGCGCTAACAGTTCCCCATCGCGTTCGGCGCGCTGCTCGAAATGGATCGAGGCGCGGCCAAGCTGGGTGATACGGCTGCGTATGGTGATCAGGTCATCCAGTCGCGCGGGCTTGCGGTACGACATGTCCAACGAATGCACGACAAACATGCGTGCTTCAGTTTCGACGAGCGCGGATTGCTGCACATCCAGCTCGCGCAACCACTCCGTGCGCGCGCGCTCGAAGAACTTCAGATAGTTCGCGTAAAAGACGACCCCGCCCGCATCCGTGTCCTCGTAATAGACACGGATCTGGAGGGTCGCCTCGTTGGACTTCGATTCAATCACAATGACAAGTCGCTCGGTTGGCGTGCCTGGTAGTCGGCCCGGCAGTCTACAGCGTTTCCAGCTTGTCCAGCACCTGAGTCAGGGCGGATTCGACGGAAATCTTGGCCGCTTCGCTTTCACGCCGGGCCTGCAATTCCACCACACCCTCTTTCAGGCCGCGTTCTCCAACTGTTACACGTAGCGGCACACCGATCAGCTCCCATTCCGCGAACATCACACCGGGACGGGCGTCACGATCATCCAGAATTACATCCACACCACGGGCCTTCAACTCGTCATAGAGTTTTACGGCTTCGTTGCGAACGGTTTCACTTTTGCCCCAGCCCACCGGGCAAATCACCACCTCGAACGGCGCGATCGCCCGTGGCCACACGATCCCACGGCCATCATGATTCTGTTCGATGGCCGCGCCCGCGATACGGGTTATGCCAATACCGTAGCAACCCATTTGCAGCGTGGCCGGCTTGCCGGTTTCGTCCAGGAACGTGGCCTTGAGCGCTTCTGAATACTTGGTGCCGAGGAAAAACACGTGGCCCACCTCGATGCCGCGCTGAATGGCCAGCGTCCCCACGCCGTCCGGCGAGCGGTCGCCCGCGACCACATTGCGCAGATCCACGACCAATTCCGGTTCCGGCATATCGCGGCCCCAGTTGGCGCCGGTGTAGTGGTGACCCTCTTGATTGGCGCCGCAGACAAAATCGGACATGTTGGCAACCGTCAGGTCGGCCACGACACGTACCGGCTTAGCGGTGGCGACCGGGCCCAGATAGCCCGGCTTGCAGCCAAAATGCTCGACGATCTCGGTTTCCGAGGCAAAACGGAACCCGTCCAGACCCGGCACCTTGCCCGCTTTAACTTCGTTCAGTTCATGATCGCCGCGCAGCATCAAGAGCCAGATCTGAACCTTGCCCGGTTCCGGTTCGGTCGCCAACACCAGCGATTTCACCGTGCGTTCCAGCGGCAGGCCCAGCATCTCGGCCACGTCTTCGCATTTGGCTGCACCGGGCGTCGGGGTGAGCGTCAGCGCCTCGGACGCCGCCGCGCGCTCAGCCAGCAGGCAGGGCGCTTCGGCCAATTCGATATTGGCGGCGTATTGCGTCTCGGGGTTGTAAACCAACAGATCTTCGCCCGTATCGGCAATCACCTGGAATTCATGGCTGCGCGTGCCGCCAATCGAGCCCGTGTCGGCCGCCACCGCGCGGAATTCCAACCCCAGGCGGGCGAAAATGCGCATATAGGCGTCGAACATCTTGTCGTAGCTCTGCTGCGCGCTCGCCTCGTCGCGGTCGAAGGAATAGGCGTCCTTCATCGTGAATTCACGCCCGCGCATCAGCCCGAATCGGGGACGGCGCTCGTCCCGGAACTTGGTCTGAATATGGTAGAAATTCAGCGGCAGCTGGCGGTAGCTATGAATTTCATTGCGCGCGATGTCGGTGATCACCTCTTCCGAGGTCGGCTGCAAGACGAAATCGCGCTGATGGCGGTCCTTCATGCGCAGCAGCTCCGGGCCGTACTGCACCCAGCGGCCGGATTCCTGCCATAGCTCGGCCGGCTGCACCACCGGCATCAACAGCTCGATGGCGCCAGCGGCGTTCATCTCGTCGCGCACGATGGCTTCGATTTTCCGGATCACCCGCAAGCCCAGCGGCATGTAGGTGTAGATGCCCCCCGCGAGTTTGCGGATCATACCCGCGCGGGTCATCAGCTGGTGGCTGACGACTTCGGCTTCGGAGGGGGCTTCTTTGAGCGTATTAATGTGATAGGTAGATGCGCGCATAGTTAAAGGTGGCTGCGGGTACGTATAATCAACTGTAATTGTATTGAATTCGGTGGGGGTGGCCATGCTTGATCGTGAAGGCTACCGTCCCAATGTCGGCATTATTCTCGTTAACGGTAAAAACGAGGTCTTCTGGGGCAAGCGGATCCGGGAACACGCGTGGCAGTTTCCGCAGGGTGGCATCAAGCACGGGGAAAGCCCGGTGCAGGCCATGTATCGTGAGCTCCACGAAGAAATAGGCTTACGGCCTGAACATGTCCGTATTTTGGGGCGTACACGCGATTGGCTGCGCTATAACGTGCCGGACCACTTTGTCCGGCGGGAGTGGCGTGGGCACTATAAAGGTCAAAAGCAGATCTGGTTCTTGTTGCGTCTGATCGGGCGCGACTGCGACGTATGCCTGCGTGCAACGCAGCATCCGGAGTTCGACGCCTGGCGTTGGAGCCAATATTGGGTGCCGCTGGATGCGGTGATCGAGTTCAAGCGCGAGGTCTACACCCTGGCGCTGAACGAGCTATCCGGCATTCTGTTCCGCCGCCAGCACGAGACGCGCTATCTGCGACAGCGCGTCCACGGCCCGGCGCGCGTGCCAGAGACCGTCTCTGCCGACTCTGACGGCCATGCGCATATTGCTGGTTGAAGACGAGCTCGAAATGGCCTCGTGGCTGGTTCGGGCATTGGCGCAAAGCGGCTTTACGCCTGACCACGCGCCCGATGCCCGCAGCGCCGAGGCCTTGATGGCCGCCAACGAATACGACGCGATCGTCATGGATCTCCGGCTGCCCGACAAGCATGGTCTCGTCGTGCTGCGTGACATGCGCGGACGCGACGATCGCACGCCCGTCTTGCTGCTGACCGCGCAAGGCGCGCTGCAAGACCGCGTGCGTGGCTTGAACCTGGGCGCGGACGATTTCCTGACCAAGCCCTTTGCGCTCGAAGAACTCGAGGCGCGCGTGGCCGCGCTCGTTCGACGCAGCCGTGGCCGGCAACAGCCGCGCCTGCAGTGCGGGTCTTTATCCTACGACGGCGAGAGCCGCGCCTTCACCTTGGACGGCGCATTGTTGCTCTTGACGCCGCGCGAGCACGCCGCGTTGGTGGTCCTGTTGACCCGCAACGGTTACCCCGTCGACAAGGCCCAACTTTTCGGGAAAGTATTCACCCAGGACAGCGAGTCCAGCGTGGACGCTATCGAAGTCGTCTTGCACCGCCTGCGCAAGAAACTCGCTGGCAGCGATGTACGCATCGTCACCGTACGCGGCTTAGGCTATATGCTGGAATGCAGCAGCAGTGAAACTGCCGGGGCGTGACCGATTCCGGCTGCCTCTGGGCATCCGCACGCTGCTGATCACTCTGCTCTTGCCGGGGATCATCCTGCTGCTCGTCATTGACAGCTGGAACGATTACCGCACGCTTTCCGCCATCACCAACGAAGCGTACGACAGCGCGCTGCTGGAGCCGGCCCGCGTACTCGAAAGCAGCATCGAATTCACGCCTGATGGCCAACTGCTCGTGACCACGCCGGTCTATGCCCAAGTCATTCTCGAGTCCAAGGCCGGGCTGCGTAAATACTTTCGCATCGAGGAAGTGATCCCGCCCCAGCCTGAAGGGTCCGACGTCGTGCCCCCTTCGGGCCGCACCTTGGCCGGTATGCCCGAACTGCCGCGCCCACCCGTCTGGCCATCGGCGCGCGGCGAGCCTTTGTTTTTCAATAGCGTCTATCGGGATGATCCTGTGCGGGTAGTCGCTATCCTGCGCGATCTCTACTATCGCGGTCAGCATCGTCAAGTCCTCGTCCTGGTTGCCGAAAGCATCGGGCGGCGTCTACACGCTGAAGAGACGGCCCAGCGCCAAGAGCTGCTACGCGATGCCCGAATGCTGGCCCTGGTCGCCATTCTGGTGTGGTGGGGCGTGACCTGGTCGCTGCGGCCGCTGAATCGGCTGCGTAATGACATTCGTAGCCGCTCTCCGGCGGACATGACGCCCCTGGATGCTTCGCGCGTACCTAGCGAAGTGATCCCGCTGGTCGATGCCGTTAACTACCACATCGAACGGCACCGGCGCGTCCTTGATGAGCAGGCACAGTTTCTCGCCGACGCTTCGCATCAGCTGCGCACCCCGCTTGCCATTATCCTGACTCAAGCGCAATACGCCCTGCGCGAACCGGATCCCCAGCGCGCCCGGGAAGGCCTGCAAGCCATTGTGGAGCAACTCGGGCGCACTCGCCGTTTGACCGAACAGCTTTTATCCTTGGCGCATGCCAGCCAGGGGGAGGCGCAGCCACGCGAGCTGTTGGATCTCAATGAGGTGGCGCGAAATGTCGTGCTGCAGTATCTGCCGCTGTCACACGAAAAACGTCAGGACCTAGGGTGGGTTTCTGCCGAAACGACGAGTGCTGACGAACTGCACTTGCTCGCGCCGCGCTCCTCTGATGATGCGGACCAAACCATCGGTGCCTCGAGCGGCGGAGACCCTCGTGCACCCCTGGAGACCCGCCCCACGCTGCCCGTCTTCGGCAGCGAGGCGGAAATCCACGAGGCCTTGTCGAACTTGCTGCACAACGCGATTCACTACGCGCCGGTGGGAGCGCGCATCACCGTATCCGGCAGGATGGTGGGTGATCGCGCCGAGGTGGCCATCTCCGACAACGGCCCAGGCATCGACGTATCGGCTCGCATTCGCGCATTTGCCCGGTTCGACCGGCTGGGCTCAGGCCGCTCGTCCGTGTCCTCGGGATCGGGGCTGGGCTTGGCCATTGCACGCGCCTACGCGCGCCGCAACGCAGGCGACATCGTCCTGCGTGATGGCGAGCCCAATATCCAGGGCGGGGTCGGTCTGTGTGCCGTGCTCTGGCTACCCATGGCACTACCTACCGGCGTGGGCGCCGGCACCACGGCAGGTCAGAAAACGCCGTTGCCCGGCTCGGACTTTTCTTCCATGACTTAAGTGCAGGGCGGGGCGGTATGTGGCCGCGCCCGCTCAGTCGCTCAGTCGCTCAGTCGCGCAGTCGGGTGATCAGGCTCGACGTATCCCAGCGTCCGCCACCCGCTTTCTGCACATCCCCATAGAACTGATCCACCAGCGCCGTCAGCGGCAAACGCGCACCGTTATGGCGTGCTTCGGCCAGCACCAGACTCAGATCCTTGCGCATCCAATCCACTGCAAAGCCAAAATCGAACTTGCCATCGACCATCGTGGCGCCCCGGTTTTCCATCTGCCAGCTCTGCGCCGCCCCTTTGCTGATCACATCCAGCACGAGCTTCATATCCAGATTGGCCGCCTGCCCGAACGCGACGGCCTCAGACAGCCCTTGCACAATGCCCGCGATGCAGACCTGATTCACCATCTTCGCCAGCTGACCTGCGCCCGGCTCGCCCACCAGCGTCACCGCACGGCCATACGCCTGCGCGACGGGTTTGACCAGATCAAACGTTGCCGGCTCGCCGCCGCACATAATGGTCAGCACGCCGTTGACCGCGCCCGCCTGGCCGCCCGACACGGGCGCATCGACAAACTGCAAGCCGCGCTCCTTGCCGCTCGCGTACAGCTCGCGCGCCACGTCGGCGGAAGCCGTCGTGTGGTCGACAAACACGGCGCCCGCGGACATGCCCGCGAACGCACCGTCCTCGCCCAACACCACACTGCGCAGATCGTCGTCGTTGCCCACGCAGGCAAACACGATTTCCGCGCCTACCGCCGCCTCTCGCGGCGTGGCGGCGCTGGAGCCACCAAATTCGGCGGCCCAGGCCTTTGCCTTCGCTTCCGTGCGGTTATAAACCGTCACCTCGTGTCCGGCTTTCGCCAGGTGCCCGGCCATGGGGTAGCCCATGACGCCCAAGCCAAGAAAGGCGACTTTTTTCGGGGTGATTTTGTCGTAGTCCTTGGTGCCGATGGATGCCATACAGTGTCTCCGGATGTGCAGGTCAAATGTCAAAGTGTGAACGTTACCGCAACTGCGCCGATCGCGCAGTGGCGAACGCCGATTTTCTGGACGCTCCAAAGAAAAATGCCAGGCACCTCGCGGGGCCTGGCATCCGGATGCGTCTTCCGTCACAGGGACGGAATGACAGTCGCTTTAGTCTTCTTCGACGAAGGTCTCTTCGCGCTTCTTGCGGATCGACGGCAGAGCCACCAGCACCACCATGAAGACCGCAACCGCCAGCAGCGATGCCGACAGCGGACGTTCCACGAAGGTCATGAAATCACCACGCGACAGCAGCAGGGCACGACGGAAGTTTTCTTCCATCATGGGTCCCAGCACCAGACCCAGCAGCAGCGGGGCGCCTTCGCACTTCAGCTTCGACCAGACATAGCCGATCACACCGAAGATCGCCGTCGTGAAGATATCGAAGGTGTTGTAGTTCAGCGAGTACACACCGATCGTGCAGAACACCAGAATGGCCGGGAACAGAATGCGGTAGGGCACCTTCAGCAGCTTGACCCACAGGCCGATCAGCGGCAGGTTCAACACCACCAGCATCAGGTTACCAATCCACATCGAGGCGATCAGACCCCAGAACAGTTCCGGGTGGCTGCTCATCACCTGAGGACCCGGCTGAATGTTGTGGATCGTCATCGCGCCCACCATCAGCGCCATCACAGCGTTACCCGGAATACCCAGCGTCAGCAGCGGGATAAACGAGGTTTGGGCTGCAGCGTTGTTGGCCGACTCGGGGCCGCCCAAACCTGCGGGGTGGCCCTTGCCAAAGCGCTCGGGGTTCTTCGAGATCTTCTTTTCCAGCGTGTAGGAGGCAAACGACGACAGCACCGCGCCGCCGCCCGGCAGAATACCCAGCATCGAACCCAGCACCGTGCCACGAACCACCGCGGGAGCGGCTTCACGGAACTCTTGCTTGTTCGGATACAGCGAGCCGATCTTGTCGGTGATGTCGACGCGGTTTTCCTTCTGCTCCAGGTTGGTCATGATTTCGGCAAAGCCGAACACGCCCATGGCCACGATAGCGAAGTCGATACCGTCTTGCAGTTCCGGAATGCCGAAGTCAAAGCGGGCCACACCCGAGTTCACGTCGGTACCCACCATACCCAGCAACAGGCCCAGGATGATCATCGCGATAGCCTTGGGCAGCGAACCCGAAGCCAGCACCACCGCACCCACCAGACCGAGGGTCATCAGCGAGAAGTATTCAGCAGGACCGAACTTGAAGGCGACTTCCGCCAGCGGAGGCGCAAAACCAGCCAACAGCAGCGTAGCCACGCAGCCGGCGAAGAACGAACCCAGCGCCGCGATTGCCAGTGCGGCACCCGCACGGCCGTTACGCGCCATCTGGTGACCGTCCAACACCGTCACCACCGCGGAGGTTTCCCCAGGCAACGCCACCAAGATCGCAGTCGTCGAGCCGCCGTACTGAGCACCGTAGTAAATACCCGCCAGCATGATCAGGCCGGCCACCGGGGGCAGCACGTACGTGATCGGCAGCAGCATTGCGATCGTCGGCACGGGGCCGATACCGGGCAATACGCCAATCAGCGTACCCAGAATACAACCGAGCAGCGCGTACAGCAGGTTTTCGGGCGTAAACGCAACCGAGAAACCTAGCATCAAATTATCAAACAATTCCATGGCCGATGACTCCTTAGTTCATGCCCAGAAACGACGGCCACAGCGGGAAAATCAGACCCAAGCCCTTGATGAAGGCCAGGTACGAGAACACCACCAGGAAGATACCGTTAGCCACTGCCACCTTGAGATTGAACTCATGGCTGGCAAAGCTGCTGACCACCACCAACACAAAGACCGAGAGATAAACGCCCAGCGGCTTCAAGATCAGTGCGTAAAGCACCACCGATCCGATCACCAAAAAGGCAATACGCCAGTCGAACTTATCGACTTGTGTTTCCATGGCCTTCTTGCTCAAGGACCCCAGAAGCACGATCGCGCCCAGAAGGGCCAGAACGATGCCCAGCGCGAACGGGAAGTATCCCGGTCCCATGCGGGCCGCGGTTCCCATCTGATAGTTCGTCGCTTGCCAGGAGGCTCCCAGTCCAAGGGCGATGAACATCACCCCCGACCAGAAATCCTGCCGATTGCGTAGCTGCATGGTCTACTCCTATTTACAGCATGTGGGTTAAAGCCAGGCCGTTTCGTAAACGGCGCTAAAACGGCACTTCTGTGTTGCGGTTGATTCGTATGAAGTGCTTTTTTAAGCAGCGCGCATGGTAGCGAAGGGGTCCGGCCATGCAAACCCAACTTGCCCGAGATGCCGATGGGGTTTTCCCTAGAAAAGGCCTGCAAGTTGTAACTTCATCCGCTCATCACCAAAAAATGAAAGCAAAATGAAAGTAAATAGAAAGACAGGCGAAAGCCGCTGAAAGGTTCTGGAAGCGTCTTGGCCCCAGTTATCCCAGTTTGAGCCACGACTAACGAGCGGCGCTTACACGGGCAAAAGTTCTACAGGATATTGCCGGTTCTCTCACCATGCGTACGGCCTCCCGATCGAGGCGCGGATGGTTTACGATAGCGCCCATGCTGCAAGACCTAGATCACCTCTCTGCCCGTATCGGGCAACTCGTGCAACTCACCCGGCACCTTCAGGCCGAGCGTGACACGTTGCGTACTAGCCTCGACCAGAGCCAGGCCGCTCAGCGCACGCTCGAGCAGCGTTGTCAGGCGCACGAGGCAGAAATCCAGACCCTGCAGACAAAGCTGCAGGAACACGATGGCGCGGTCGACGACCTGCTGGCCGAGGCGCGGCAGGCAGAAATTGATCTGCGCGCCCAACTGGCCCGAGCCATCTCCGAACAGCAAGCTATCGAAGCCCGCGCTCAAGCGCGCGAATCGGAACTCCTGCGTTCGATCACCGTAAAAGACACCGAGCTGCAGCGTCTGCGCGTAGCCACCGTAGCCGCACGCGAACGCATCGATTCGGTGCTTGCGCGCCTGCCCGGTGCGCCGGCGCCTGAACAACTCCACGGAGCGCAACCGTGATGGAACGTGTTGATGTCACCATTCTGGGGCGCGATTACTCACTCGCTTGCTCCACCGAAGAAAAACCCGCGCTGCTCGCCGCCGTGCGCCATGTCGACCAGTTGATGCTACGCATCCAGGGATCTGGCAAGGTCACTAGCAACGAACGCATCGCCGTCATGGCCGCGCTGCATGTGGCCGGCGAGCTGCTTTCCATGAAAGCACCCGACGGTCCGCTGGGTGGTTTGGCGGTCGGTGAGTTCAAGAGTAGAATTGAACACATGAATTCCTTGCTCGACGAAGCGCTGCCTCAACAGGGCTGACCTGCGTCGCAGCTTGGGCCCCGACAGGGCGACCAGCAGCAAGGTGTCTAAGATTTTCCAGTTTGTCCCTGCAGTGCTCGTGACTTGGCCATACATTCTCTGAACCTATGTCTTACGGCATATCGGTTGCGTGAATGGTGAGCGGGCGTGATGGTCTTGCAGTTTCGAGACTGACCCGAAGCTCAACGGATCGCGACCACCTTGAACCTCAGGGTTCGAGATGCCGGCCTAGACGGCACACGCGGGGCATCTATGCCAACGGGTCTGAGCATCATGCTCAGGCCCGTGCCGGCCTCAGTTCCTTCCCCCATAGGCTTATCATGATGCACTCTCTTCGCGTGTCTTCATTGAACCGTGCCGCGGCTATGTGCTGCTTGGTGCTTACCATGGCGGCCGCGCCGTCGTCTTTTGCGCAGTCGCCTCAGGGGTCCTCTGTAGCGCAGTCCGCCGGGACCACTGCAGCGCCCGAACTAAGCCTGCAAGCCTCCGCCTCGATGGAAGTACCCCAAGACGTCGTGCGCATTACCCTCGCAGCCGAATTCGACGCCGAATCGCAGGCCAAGGCCACCAGTGCCTTGAGCACCGTGCTGGACGAAGCCGTCAAACGCACCGACGGCGTCAAAGGCGTCCAGGTCCATACCGGCGGCTACAACGTCTGGCCCTACACCGACGACAAAGGCAAAATCCAGAACTGGCGCGCGCGCGGCGAAATCACCCTTGAATCGCAGGACTTCGCCGCCGCCTCGGCGCTAGCCTCCAAGCTCTCCGACAAGGTCGCTATCTCCCAGATCGCCTTTACCTTGTCGCGTCAGGCCAGAGAAGCCGCCGAAGAGAAATTGCTCAAACAAGCCGCCGATGCGTTTCGGGCCCGTGCCGAGGCGGCCGCTCAGGCCTTCGGCTATCAGAGCTACCAACTGCAGCAGCTTGAGCTCAGTGGGGGCGGTGTTTCAATGCCAGGCCCGCGTCCGATGCAGGCCATGGCCAAAGCCAGCCTGGACAGCGCACCCGATGTGCCGCTGCAGGCTGACGATGTGACGGTATCGTTGTCCGTCAGCGGGAAGGTTTCTTTGCGCTAAACCAGAACAACGCGATGCCGGCGGCGATCATGGGCAGCGATAGCCACTGGCCCATGGAGAGGCCGGCCGCCAGCAATCCCAGAAAGTCGTCCGGTTCGCGTGTGTATTCCACCAAAAAGCGAAAAGCGCCATACCCGATCAAGAACAGCGCGCTGACTTGCCCGGTCGGCCGGGGTTTGCTGGAAAACCACCACAGCAAGGCAAACAGCACAATCCCTTCCAGACCCAGCTCGTACAGCTGTGACGGGTGACGCGCCACATCCGTGCCTGATTGCGGAAACACCATCGCCCAAGGCACGTCACTGGGCCGGCCCCACAGCTCGCCATTGATAAAGTTACCCAGACGTCCCGCGCCCAACCCCAGCGGGATCAAGGGCGCCAGGAAATCGCTGACCGTAAAGAACGACAGCCCCTTTTTGCGCGCAAACAGCATCAGGACGACGATCACCCCGATCAGTCCGCCGTGAAACGACATGCCGCCTTCCCACAGATAGAAGACATGCAAGGGATGGGCGAGGAAATAATCCAGCTTATAAAACAAGACATAGCCCAGGCGCCCGCCTAGGACTACCCCTAAAACACTATAGAAGATCAAGTCTTCCAGGTCGCGTGGCGTGAGCGCGCTAGTATGACCTCGGGTCAGACGCCATTGGCCCAGCACATACACCAGAGCAAAGCCCACCAGATACATCAGACCGTACCAATGGATGGCGACCGGGCCAATACTCAGCGCAATTGGGTCAAATTCAGGATGGTGCAGCATATTCCGCCATGCTAGAAAAGAATGCGTCGATAATAACCGGCATGGCCGGTGTTAGGCCTGCCCCTTCAGGGCTCATATCAATACGCAACACGGAGACACACAATGCCGGATAACGACCGTTCCCGCCATATCACCCAAGGCGTCGCGCGCGCGCCCAACCGCGCCATGTATTACGCGCTAGGCTACCAGGAGTCGGACTTTAACAATCCCATGATAGGCGTGGCCAACGGCCATTCCACCATCACGCCTTGCAATAGCGGTCTTCAACGCCTCGCCGACGCCGCGATCCAAGCCATCCGTGAGTCACGCGCCAACCCGCAAGTGTTCGGCACGCCCACCATTTCCGATGGCATGTCCATGGGCACCGAAGGCATGAAGTATTCGCTCGTGTCCCGCGAAGTCATCGCCGACTGTATCGAGACCGCCGCGCAGGGACAATGGATGGACGGCGTGCTGGTTATCGGTGGCTGCGACAAAAATATGCCCGGCGGAATGATCGCTCTGGCGCGCAGCAACGTGCCGGGTATCTACGTCTACGGCGGCACCATCAAACCGGGCCACCACAAGGGCAAAGACCTGACCATCGTGTCCGTATTCGAGGCCGTCGGCGAATACACCATGGGCCGCATGGACGAAGACGAATTCAAGCAAATCGAAAAATGCGCGATCCCGGGCTCGGGTTCCTGTGGCGGTATGTACACCGCCAACACCATGAGCTCCGCCTTCGAGGCCCTGGGCATGAGCCTGCCTTATTCCAGCACCATGGCCAACGAGGACGACGAAAAAGTCGCCTCCGCCGCCGAGTCGGCCCGCGTACTTGTCGACGCCGTGCGTCGCGGCGTGCGCCCGCGCGACATTATTACCCGCAAATCCATCGAAAACGCCGTGTCAGTCATCATGGCTACCGGAGGCTCCACCAACGCCGTTCTGCATTTTCTCGCCATCGCCCATGCCGCCGAAGTCGAATGGACCATCGACGATTTCGAGCGCATTCGCCGCCGCGTGCCCGTCATCTGCGACTTGAAGCCTTCCGGCCGCTACGTCGCCACCGACCTGCATCGCGCTGGCGGCATTCCCCAAGTCATGAAGATCCTGCTCGACGCGGGCCTGCTGCACGGGGACTGCATGACCATCACCGGCAAGACTATTGCGGAAACGCTCGCGGATGTGCCCAGCGTGCCGCGCGCCGACCAGGACGTCATCATGCCGATTGATCGCGCGCTCTACGCCCAAGGTCACCTTGCTATCTTGAAAGGTAACCTTTCCCCCGAAGGCTGCGTGGCGAAGATCACCGGCTTGAAAAACCCGGTGATCACCGGTCCGGCCCGCGTCTTCGATTCCGAGGACGAAGCCATGGCCGCCATCATGGATCGCCGCATTCAACATGGCGACGTCGTCGTGATCCGCTACGAAGGTCCCAAGGGCGGCCCCGGCATGCGCGAAATGCTAGCGCCCACCTCCGCGCTGGTGGGGCAGGGCCTGGGCGAGACGGTTGGTCTGATCACCGACGGTCGTTTTTCGGGTGGCACCTGGGGCATGGTCGTCGGTCACGTCGCACCGGAGGCCTTCGTCGGCGGGCCCATCGCGCTGATACGGGAAGGCGATTCGGTTACCATCGATGCGCACAAGCTGCTCTTACAGCTCAATATCTCCGATGAGGAGATGCAGGCGCGTCGCCAGGCTTGGGTGGCTCCCTCTCCGCGCTACACCCGGGGAGTATTGGCAAAGTTTGCCAAGCTGGCTAGCAGTGCGAGTCGTGGAGCGGTGACCGACGCATTTGAACCCTGATTGGGTTGTCGTGTCCAAGGGTGCATGACATGTGCACCCTTTTAATTTGGTGAGAGTAGTAGGATGTTGGTAAAGACTTGGTGGAAAGCTGCGATTCTGTGCGCATGGGGGGCGGCAGCGCTTATCCCGTCCGCTGTTCACGCAGACCAAACCGCCGCCGGCATGGCCCTGGCCCAGCGCAAGGCTTGCATGGGTTGTCATCAGGTCGACGTTAAACGTGTAGGCCCGCCTTTGCGCAGCATAGGCGAGCGCTACGCCGCCGGCGATGACAAAGACGCCGCCGTTCAATATCTGGCCGGGAAAATTCGCTCTGGCGGACAACGCGTCTGGGGCGCCGTGCCTATGCCGGCACAGGGGCAGGTCAGCGAACAAGAGGCGCGCGAACTCGCGCAATGGATCCTGACTCTGCCAGCCTCGCGGCCCTGACGTCACGGCTACGCCGAACCCCTATATAGTTAGAGTAATTAGATTACCTCCGTCTAGCCCGACATCGGTCCGGCTAGTCCGAGATCACACCCGTCAGATTCAGACCGGCGGAAATCCGTCGCAAGCAAGGAGTCATCGATATGGCCGAATCCCAATCTCAGCCGCAGACCCAGGTCGCCATCCTCGGCGGCGGCTGCTTCTGGTGCGTCGAAGCCGTGCTCACCGACCTGCGCGGTGTCCTCGCTGTCGAGCCTGGCTACAGCGGCGGCCACGTCGCTAATCCCAGCTATGAACAGGTGTGCGGCAAAGACACCGGCCATGTCGAAGTGGCCAGAGTGGAATTCGATCCCGCCACGCTCAGCTACGCCGATCTGTTGCGCGTATTCTTTGCCACACACGACCCCACCACACCGGGTCGCCAAGGCAATGACGTGGGCCCTCAGTACGAATCCACCATCTTCTGGGTAGACCAGGCACAGCGTGAAACCGCGCAAGCCATCATCGCGGAGCTGGAGGAACAGCAGCTTTATCCCGAACCCATCATCACCCAACTACGCCCGCTCGAAAAGTTCTGGCCGGCCGAGGACTACCACCGCAACTACTTCGCGCTGCACCCGGAACAGGGTTACTGCCAATTCGTCATCGCGCCGAAAGTCGCAAAGTTCCGCAAACAATATAGTGACCGGCTAAAGAAGTAATCACCGACGGGGGTAGCCAGGCCCCTATCGTGACTTCTCTATATCGTGGGCTCTCGCTATATAGAGGGGAGAGGTAAGAGACGAACGGGCTCTTATTTATATAGTGCTTATATAGAGGAGGGCGCCGAGTGGCCTGTAGGCAGAGGCAGCCCAGGGAGCAACGATCCAGCAAACTGCCATGTCTATAGCGGCTCTACACGCTGCAAAATATCTCGCGTACGCCCCTCAATCGCCGCGATGGCAAAAACTTTGAAGTTTTTTCGTCCGATTTGCCACAGGCCTCAAAATTCGTGTATAGTCTCGTTCCTTCGCTGCTCGAACACGAATTAACGGGTTCAGGTGGTGCGGCCGAAGTGGTAACGCAGTAAATTCCCGCGACGATGATTATTAGAGATCTAGTTGCACCGAATTTAAAAAGTGTGTTAATATTTCGGGCTCGGCAGTTGGTGAGAATTCAGGGTTTACCCGGATGCGAACTAACAAAGCGATTTGGGGTTTTCCCGAATGTGTGCTAAAATGTCGAGATGCCGGAAACGGCGATTGTGAAGTTCAAGTCGAACGGTTGATGCGAAAT
>NZ_WSJA01000057.1:0-140613 GCF_009763235.1 Bordetella sp. 15P40C-2 | reverse complement strand
AGTCTGATGCGTCGTCATCGCTGGAAGTTGACCGCCATGCAGAAGGAAACGCTGCACCGCTATCTGGCGCAGATGCCGGTGCTGCAGGCGTTGTATTTCGCCAAACAGCAGCTCAACGGATTTCTGGTTTTGAAGAGCTTAAAGGCCAAACGCGCACAAAAAATGCTGCCGAAATTCCTGGCTCTGATCCGGCAGTTCGAGCAAAGTCCAGCCAAGGCGCTGGCGGCGACGTTACTATCGTGGCTCGAGCCCATCGTGCGGATGTGGCGGTTCACCAAATCCAACGGGATTACCGAGGGCTTCCACACGAAGATGGAAATGCTCTCGCGCCGGGCGTTTGGGTTCAGAAATTTTGAGAATTACCGCATGAGAGTCTTGGCTCAGTGCGGTTGGAACGGTGTGATTAACCGGGTCTGATGAATGCTCATCCCCCGTTTATGGGGTAGAGCCCAAAAAACCCGCAGAACGCGATGTTCATGCGGGTTTTTCAGTAAATCATCAGGCGTTTTGAAGCGCACTGATTTGGAATCTTGGTGCCGACGGCGAGACTCGAACTCGCACAGCTTTCGCCACTACCCCCTCAAGATAGCGTGTCTACCAATTCCACCACGTCGGCTTGGGTCTTGCATTTCCTGTGTCGATATTCAAACCAGGAAAGTCGCGCATTCTAGCACGATTTTTCGGCTTGAGCCAATTGGCTCAAGCTTTCTTGCTATCAATTATTGCGCCGGGCTCTGTTGAGTGGGCTGCTCGGACGACGGCTGAGCAGCGGGTGCGTCCGCGGGCTTATCAGCGGCGGTCTCGGGCTTGTCTGCCGCGGGCGCCTCGGGAGCCGCCGGTGCTGCTGCGGGTGCCTCAGTGGCAGCCGGAGCGGCATCAGCAGGCGCCTGCGTCTGCGGAGCGGCGGGCACGGATGGCACCGATGCGTCGGACTGCGCGGGCGCGGTTTGCGGCACGCCAGCACCAGGAATCTGCGGCACAGAGCGATCAGCCGGGAAATCCTGCATCACACCGGATTCCATGCCTCCAAACGGCGATACCGAGTGGCTCATGTACGCCAGACCGAGGGTCGAGGCAAAAAAGACCACGGCAGCCCATTTGGTCATGCGCGACAAGAAGTTAGCCGCGCCAGTCGCGCCGAACAGACTGCCGGCCGAGCCGCTGCCAAAGGCAGAGCCCATGTCGGCGCCTTTGCCCTGCTGCAGTAGAACAAGGACGATAATCGCCAGCGCGGACACAACTTGTACGCCCAGCAAAAGAGTGAGTGTCAAAGACATTAAAAAGACTCCGGAAACTTAGGCTGCGGCAATCCGCAGGAATTCTTCAGCGACCAAGGACGCGCCGCCCACGAGGGCGCCGTCGATATCCGGCATCGCAAACAAAGTGGCAGCATTGGCGGCCTTGACGCTGCCGCCGTACAACACGCGCACCTGGCCGGCGCCCTGAGCCCGCAATGCGAGACGAATCGCACCGTGAACCTCTTGCGCCTGCTCGGGCGAAGCGCTTAAACCCGTGCCAATCGCCCATACCGGCTCGTAGGCCAGTACCATGCGTGACAAGGCATCCGCGCCCAAGGCCAGGACCGGCGCGAGTTGACGCTCGATGACGCTCAACGTATTGCCGGCTTCGCGATCCGCGAGGGATTCGCCCACGCAGACCACCGGCGTCAGGCCCGATTCCAGCGCGGCGCGCGCCTTGTCAGCAACGCCCTGATCGGTCTCGCCGTGGTAGGTGCGCCGCTCGGAATGCCCGACCAGCGCCAAACGGCAGCCGAATTCCTTCAGCATGGCGCCGGAAACTTCGCCCGTGTAGGCGCCTTTGGCATGCGCGCTGACATCCTGTGCTCCCCACGAAACGGCGCTGCCTTCCAGAACGGAAGCAGCCTGAGCCAGATATGGAAACGGCACGCACACACCGATTTCGCAGTGTGACGCCGGATCGGCGGCGCGCAAAGCTTCGAGCAGCGCAGCGTTTTCGGCCAGGTTGCCGTGCATCTTCCAATTGCCCAGCACGAGACGGGCGCGGTTTTCAACTGAGGTCATGGCGCAAACGGGTTAAGGGCAACCTGGGCGACAAAACCCAGGTCAAACCCAAGATTGTATCCTGAATAGCTGCAGCTACGCTGAACGCCGTGTTTATTACACAGTCAGGATGATTTTGCCTATGTTTTCGCCGGCCTCCATCATCGCATGGGCGGCCGACGCCTGCTCCAGCGGGAACGTGGCGTGGACTATCGGTTTGATACGACCCTGCTCCAACAGCGGCCAGACGTGCTGACGCAATGACTGCGCGATTGCGCCCTTGAACGCCACCGGACGTGGACGCAGCGTCGAGCCCGTGACCGTCAAACGCCGCCGCAGAACCTGATTGGCGTCGATCTCGGAACGCGCGCCACCCAACAACGCGATGATCACGATACGCCCATCGTCGGCCAGACACTTCAAGTCGCGGTTAATGTAGTCGCCGGCCACCATGTCGAGAATGACATTGACGCCCACGCCACCAGTCGCCTCGCGCACGACTTCAACGAAATCTTCCGTCTTGTAGTTGATGCCGCGAGCCGCCCCCAAGGACTCGACGGCCCGGGCGCGTTCATCGCTGCCTACAGTGGCATACACAGTGTTACCCATCGCGCGGGCCAGTTGGATCGCCGTGGTCCCGATGCCGCTCGCGCCACCGTGCACCAACAGGGTTTCGCCAGCTTTGAGCGCGCCGCGGTCGAACACGTTGCTCCAGACCGTGAAATACGTCTCGGGCAAGCCCGCTGCCTCGATATCCGACAGGCCTGCGGGGATCGGCAGGCACTGCTCGACCGGCGCCACGCAGTATTCGGCATAGCCGCCGCCCGCGATCAGCGCACAGACCTTGTCGCCAATGGCGAAGCTCCCGGCCGCCGCATCCCCGCCCACGATTTCGCCGGCGACTTCGAGTCCTGGCAGATCCGAGGCTCCGGGAGGCGGCGGGTAGCTTCCCTTGCGCTGAGCCACGTCGGGGCGATTCACGCCAGCCGCTGAGACCTTGATCAGGACCTCGCCAGCGCCCGCCTCAGGCATGGGCCGCTCCACGGGCACCAGGACCTCGGGGCCGCCAGGCTGGGAAATTTCTACTGCACGCATAGTTCGCCTCCTCGTGTAAATCGATTATTATTGCGCCCTTTACGGAAGATCCAAACCCGCTGAATTCGTCGTCTTTGCACGCGGGACTTCCAGACTGCGGTATCATCCGCAGCGCAGAATGGAAGTGTGGCCGAGTGGTTGAAGGCACCGGTCTTGAAAACCGGCAAGGGTTTGCGCCCTTCGTGGGTTCGAATCCCACCGCTTCCGCCAACTGCACCCATGGCGAAATTGGTAGACGCAAGGGACTTAAAATCCCTCGCCTTCGGGCATCCCGGTTCGATTCCGGGTGGGTGCACCATCATTTCACGCTTCCCTTAGTCTGATTTGCGGACTTTCCTGCGCTGCACATCAGGCTTGCCGTTGAGCGTTTCCCAAAATACTCACATCGGGATGGCATGATCGGGGGTCGCATGACGGCATTCCCGACCACGAATTTTCTCCGTTACAACCCGGCACCTTGTCGCCAGCAAACGGGCCAACGCGGCCTATCGCCTCGCGGTAACATGCTTGGCAACTTGTGCTGACCTCCCCCGCATGGACGCTTTTTTCGACCAGATCGGTCAATTCATCCAGACCAACCAGGACTGGGCAGGGCCGATCATATTTTTGCTGACGCTGGGCGAATCGATGCTGATTATCGGCATATTGATCCCCGCCACGGCGCTGCTGCTTTTGACCGGCGGCTTGATCGGCACGGGCACCCTCTCGCCATGGAGCCCGCTGATCTGGGGAATCGCCGGAGCAATCGTCGGGGACGCGATTTCGTACGCTTTTGGACGGTGGCTGGGGCCGACGATGTTGCGCCGCTGGCCGTTCAGTACACAACGCACCGCGGTAGCGCGGGCGAGACTGTTTTTTTCCCGGTACGGGTTCGCCTCCGTGCTAATGGGCCGTTTCCTCGGCCCATTTCGTTCGACGGTGCCCACGGTCGCGGGGATCATGGCCATGAAGCACACGCGCTTTCAACTGGCCAATGTGATCTCGGCGGTATTGTGGGTTCCGGCGATGCTGACTCCCGGCTATTTGGCAGCGCGTAGCGCTGGGGCGCTACAGGATACGCAACATGCGGGTCTCATCATCGGCTTCGTCTTGTCCATCGTCTTTGGCCTCGCGCTGATTGTGATGTTCCTGCGTAAACGACCGCAGGCAGCTAACGGACGCTCGCGCCGCCGCTGATCCGTCCGACCCGGTCATGGCATCGGGACTTACCCTGATAGGAACGCCATGCGCCCTAGGGCGCACACGGGAAATTCATCTGTCTTGCCGCTCCGCCAGCGCAACGCTGGAACTCGACGTAGCTTGCTGTTACTCAAGGACAACAAGTCTTTCTAACGGGCGGCGTTGACACTATGAACGACTTTTCACTGCTGAGCGTTTCGCGCATCGTGCACATCGCACAGTCGCAAAACATCGAACAAGCCAGGCGGATGCGGCTAGTCGACAAAATTATCGACGTGCTTGCAGGCGGCATACGCCGAGAGGCGATAGAAAGCTTGTTCGACTGCATTGCCTCTATCAAGGTGAACCCGTGGCACCACGAAGACGACTCCGGACGTCTCAATAATGAAAAGGAAAGGCTGAAAAAATTCCTGCAACTGCGTAGCCTTGCGCCGCAAGAACACCGTCATCAATTCAGATTCGATATCTGGAACCACATCACGGGCGCGGTGGGTTGCAGCTTTCATATTGGCGATGCGGAGATATACCGTAATGATCGTATCTACGGAATCTTCGACGAAGCCGAGATCTGGAAACTGTTTGCGCAAAAGCTGAGGCTGGATCTGGAGGACGCGGTCAATACCTCAGATACCTATGCCACGCTGCGCACGTTGGACGAGGCCGACGCGTTCATATCACGATCCTGGCCTATGAGGCGTATGACGGCAGAACAACGCCGCGCCTTCCCCGGCGAGCAGATGACCGAGATCTTCAAGGATTTGCCATCAGAGACGAAGATGCGCGTGTTGGAAGTCTGCAATGGGGAGTTCGGCAAACGCATCCGGGGCGTGCTGCGTTTCGCGCACGAGACGCTGATGAAAGCCGCCGAACAACCGCAGTCCGCGCCGCGAGCCGCCATACGCAGTGCGGCCGTGCCCAAAACCGTTAATCTGCGGCAATGGGCGACCAAACAAGAGCGATTATCCAAGCCGCTCGCGTTGGACGCGCTACTTCATCAATTGCTAGCCGTATGCAGCGCTACGGTCGCGGACGAAACAGCGGCGCAAGGCGTCAACCTCAAGTCAGTCGAAGGCGCAAAGCCAACCACCCCGCAAAGTCTGCCAGCCGTGACGCTGATTAATCATCTTCAGCTTACAGAGGCGGAGAGGCGTGCCTTGCATGCGATTGGCGTTCCAGACCCGGTATTGCGGTTGATCTAGGGCACTGTCGTGGTGGCGCTTCCCGCCTATGGCGTCATCGCCGTATGGCGGGAAACGCGCCCTCGCCTGTCACCACCACCTGAGCCGGCTTGTCGCCAAACTTGACCGGCAGAATGGACCCCGGCGCCAAACGCGCTGATGCTTGCGCACTGAACAACTGCGTGACCGATGTATCGAAGTCAGAGGTATTCGCCCTGTGCGGTTGCACACGCAGCGTCAGCGCATACCAATGGCGGTCCCTGCCCTCTTCGGGCGAACCGATACGCTTGGCGGTGAGGATCCGGGCATCGCCAGACTCACCGTGATGCCGAATGCGGTGAGCCAGGTCGTTGATCAGGTGGCTGCGTACAACGATTAATACGTGCCCGATGAGATACAGGGTGAACGCCCAGGACAGATCAGGCGCGTTCGCCGGCGTAGCCAGGTAAATCGCCTGGTACAGATAGGCGACGAGCACGCCGCCGCCTGCCAGCATAAACCCCACGCCGGCGACCGTGGCCAAGCGATAAAGCATCATGGTTCAACTCACGTCGCAATCGCCGTCACATCAAGCCGTCAGCAGGACCACTTTTTTCTGCCCGGGCTTGAGAAAGCACCCTAGCGTGTTCCAAAGATTCTGTAGCGCAAGACATAGCCAGCGAATCACCACGCCACCACTGGCCACCACGGTGGCCGCGAAAAGCGCGATCGTGGTGCCCAACATAAACAAGGTACCCGAAGCAAGCCCCAGAACCCCGGAAGGCAGATCGATGGTCAAAGGCGCCACCGACCAGATGTTATGGGCAGGCCGATTCTTGATAAAGACATTGGTGGTGGGCAGCTTCATCAAGTTGAGCATATCGTTCTTGGAAACGCCCGTCATATACGGCCCGAGTCCCGGGCTCTTGCCACTGTCCATGCTGCTCCATAGAGGCATGATGTTCTCCTTAAGGCGATGATGCGCTTCGTAACTCGGCCTCGAACAACTCGTCGTCGCGCTCGATGGCGCCGAGACGGGTTTTGATCGAATCCGAGTCGGTTAATAAGCGATGAAATTTGGTGCGGTTCAAGGTAACGCCCTCGAGCCCGCATTGATGCAAGCGTGAGTAGGAAAAATCGGCAAACGCCAGACTTGCTCCGCCGAATTCGCAGCGCTCGAACGAGGCTTTCTGAATCGCGGCGAGATTCAGGCTCGCGTGGGCGAAACCCGAGCGCACGACGATCGCGCCATTCCAGATACCTTGATCATAAACACCATGATCGAAACAACACTCCTCGATCTCGGCGTTAATGAATAACGTGTTCGGTGCGTCAGCCCGCGCGAAGCTCACCCGACTCAGTTTGCTATCGCTGAAATTGCAGGCGGCCATGCGCGCATCCGAAAAGTCGACGTCTTCCAGCGTCGCCTCGTTAAACTGGGAACCCGACAGATCCTGTGCGCGGAACTGTCGGCTTTTAACGCAACATCCAGAGAACACGGCATCGCGCAGCACGGCGGCATCGAAGGACACTCTGGATACATCCAGTTCGTAGAACACCGCATTGCTGAGGTCGCACGCGCTAAAATCCGAGTCGGCCAACTGGCTGTCCGTGATGTTCGCGCCAGCCAGGTTGGCGCCTTGCAGCGAGGCTTCGTGCAGGTCGCATTCCGTCAGATCCACCTGTGGGGCTTCACACTGGGAAACAGTGGCTTGCCGCAAATCGCAGCCATTGAACGACGCCTCCGTCAGATCGCAATCGCTGAGCATCAGGTGCGCCATCTTGCAGCGTTGAAAGCGTGATCGGGAAAAGTCCGTGCCCTGCGCGGACATCCGCGAAAAATCGCATTCCACGAAAAGGCTGTCGTTGAATTTGCTTGCGATCAGACGCGCATCGGAGAAATTCACCGCGTTAAACATCATCCCGGTCAACGTGTCGCCCTCGAACGAAACCCCCGCGAGATCGAGATCGCGGATGAGCTCGAGCGTATCGGCTTTACTTAATACAAACTCCTTACTCACGATTCACGTCCATCCATCCAATGACCGCCATCATGCAACGGCGCCAGTCGGGTGCGATGCACATAGGCGCGGTCCGTGCGTGTAGAGGCATCAAGCACGGTCTCGCTCATATCGGCACGGAAAAAATTGCAATCAGATAAATCGGCGCCGATAAACCGGGCTTTCTGGAAAGATCCGTGCATCAGGTTGCTGCCTGATAAATCCGCCATGTCGAGGTTCGCGCGTATAAACATGGCCTGTGGCGTCTTGATCCGACGCAAGCGGCATTGCCGCAGATTCGCGAGCGACAGGTCAGTCTGCTCAAACACCGACTCCGAAAAATCCACATTGACGAAAGACACCTCACGCAGCATCGACTGACGAAAGTGATTGCGCGTGAGCTCGCAATCGTTAAATGAAACATCCTCATAAAACGACGTTTTCGTAATCTCACACTCCGTGATTGCCACTTGGGCAAAGGCACTGTTCATATGCGCCGCGCTCAGCATCTTCGTACGATGTATCGCCACATCGTTCAGCGATGAATCGTTGAAATTGCTTTTTTGCAGCAGGCTGCCGTTGAACTCGCACTGTTCGATCTTGCACTCCTGAAACGACACGTTCACGAGTCGCGCGCCGTCGAAAACGGTTTCCGCAAAAAGGTTCTTCTTAAAATCAAAGTTCTCGATCGACGCGTGGATAAAGCGGCATTGCCGGAAAACCGTCAGCCCCTCGGAAATGAGCCCGCGCAGCGACACCCCTTCCATCGAGACACCGTCAAACGTCGCTTCGCTGATGTTGCAGTCGCGCAGCTCAACATCATCCATGCGGCAATCGGCGAATGTGGCGCGAGCCAGTACGGTGTGATCAAACTTGGCGCCCGTCAGATTGGCGCCCGTAAAGTCCGCGTTTTCTAGCCACGTCTCGGTGAAATCGGCGCCCGAGAAGTCCATGCCTCGCAGGTCGGCGCCCGTGAGATTCATCTTGCTCAGATTCTTTCCCAAGCGATAACGCTGCTCGGCACGTTGACGCAACACGTGGGCGCGATGATCTCCGACACGCGCCACGCCTTCCTGGAAATGGACCGAGTACAGATAGACCTTGTTGAGTGAACGTCTCGTGGTTGCCGCTGCTTGACTAAGCGTATCCATGCCCCGGCCCTTCGGCGACTCGCGCAACACGGCGCGGGTTGCTTCACGCTGCCGCGCGGTCTTCAGCACTTGCTGAAATGCCTCGGCGCTAGGCGGCCCGCTCACGGGCAGCTTAGGCATGTCGTTGCGTCCGCTCTGAAAATCCAAGCTCCGATAGATATCCGCGGTCGCTTGCTCTTGCCGGGTCGGCACGGCATCGGAGCCCGACGCGGCGGCGAACGCCTCGTCGCGTTGTTTCGCCAGCTCCTGCATCGCCTCGGCCTGCAACTTGTCGTGCTGTGCCACCATCTCGGGCAAATCGGCCAAGGTGACGGGCTTGATGGGACCGACGAATTTCCCTTCAGGGTACCCTTGGCGTTCCTCCGACATGCGCGTCATCTTGGACAGCATGGCATGGTCGTCGGCGGCAAACCGCTCTATCCACGGCGCGAGCATGTCGCCCGGCATGAGCTGCTCGTCCCGAAACACGTGTAATGCGGCTTGCTGCAGATCGCATCGGTCCCGCATCACGCGCGCATAATCCTCGAGCGCGCGCGGCGCGTCGCATTTTTCCATCGCGGCCATGATCACATCGACGTCGTACGCGTCGTCGGTAGCGATCTCGATATGACCGTGAAAGAGCAACAGGTAGCTGCTGCGATGAGGAACGAACCACACCGTGGTGGGTTTAAGGCGAATCTCATCAATCGCATCCTCCACACCACGGCGTTTGATGAAACAGCGCGCCTGCACGGCTGGCAGCTTGCCAGACCAGCATTGGCGTTCGGGGTGCATATTCCACATCTCGAACGTCTCATCCATCCTCAACGCGTCACGGTCCTGCCAGATTTGGTCTTCAGGTGCGGCGTTAAAGGCGGAGAACTGCATGTTGTCGAAAAACCCAATGCCCACGCGTTCGATCCACGCTTGATCGCAGCTGCCCATTTTCTCCAAGCGCTGCGGCCAATCCATCCGGATCTGCCCAAAATTAAACGGTGGCACGCGCTGCCCTTTACGATGAATGCGCGCAAGCGGCGTTTCCAGATTCGGTAGACGAATCGCCGACAATCCATTTACCTCGATGGAATCCAGGCCGGTACCCAGCGGGTTGGGTTCGAAGTCGCTGCCGCCAAACGCATTGCTCCACGTCAGCGGCATTTGCTCGAATGGCTGCGCGTTCGTGATCTCGTCGCCATTCCAGTACCGCTCGCCAAACACCAGGCCTTCTTTGACCTTGTCCGCGACCCGCGCCCGCACCATGCAGCAGGTCTTATCCTTTTGGTGCGCGGTATAGGCATAGCCGCTGACCAAAAATTCCGGATGCGGCTTGGGCATGATGCTGTCGAACATCTCATCGCAGTCCAGCTCGGGCAGCACCTCGTGCAGCAGCGTGTATTCAGGCAGAAACCGAGGCTGATCATCGAGGTGCTCGACCAAGGCGGCGATCGTGACGGCCAGATACGTCCCGTCGCGCCAACGGTAGGGACGCGGCATGACCATCAGACGTAGCGGTTTGATTGTCTTCATGGTCAGCTAAAGTTCGTGCGACCGCGAGCATGGATGCCCACCAGGAATTTGTCTTTCCGTTTGCGGATATCCTCGTCTGTCAGATTTGTCTTGGTCGTACCGAGTAACGCCACGTAGAAGTCCGCAGCGAAGGCCACTTCCTTCACGGCGGCAAGCGAAATGATCTTGCGAGAATAGATGGCAGTGCTCAACGGCGTCACGCTAAATCCCACCAAGGTCGTGAAAACCGGGGCTGGCGCTTCCATGGTGTAGCCTTTGATATAAAACCCTGCCGACCACTCGCGCTCGCTCACATCCGTTTTCGCCTCGGCCCGGTATTCCTCGCACTCGATATGAAGCTGGCCGGCAGTAGTCTGGATAAAACTGCCGCCCATGGTCCAGTCCGTTTTGAGACTAACCTGTTTGTCTTCGCTACCGAGATAGGTTTCGTACACCACCCCTTGCACGAGCGCTTTGAGATAGCCGAAAATTTCAATTCCAGGTCCACCGGCGGGGTTGCTGCTGACGGCAGCCGAAACCGCCGTCGCCGCGCCCGCATAGGCAGCCATCTGAGGCGATGCACCGCTGCTTAATGCGTCGCTTGCCGCCGCTTCGGCCGTGGCACGGTCCGCCCCAGCATCCTGCGCTGCGTTTCCTGCCGCGGCAATCGCCAGCTGCCGCTCTTGTTCTGCCGTCAGGGCGCCTTGGCCTTCGACATAGGCTTTCGCCTGGTTTGCCGCGACACGCGGGTCTGAAACCGCCGTGCCGACCAGCCCCTGAGCCAGATAAGGAACATCCATGCCGGGACGAGATGCCAACTGGTCGGCTGCGGCTTCCACGGCTGACTGTGTCACCGTGTCTACGCCATAGCGTTGCAGGATGGGAGACAGCTTGCTCGATAACGGGACGCCGTCGGCGAAATTCAAGCGCGCGGCTTCTTCTACCGCGCGGGCCGCATTCGAGTTGGGAATGACATTGAAAGGTCCACTCATGGTGCATCCTCCCTAGCCGAGGAAATGCCGGCCGGACGTGAGGGTTTCTCGAATCATCACGTAGGCCTCCAGTGCCGTCACGCGGTCGTCGTGTTTTGAAATTTTGGATCTGGTGTTCGCGAGGTCGGAGTCATAGATCGCCAGATACACGCGCAGCCCCGACAGAGATACCGAACCCCCTCCCGCCAAGTGTTGCTCCTTGCCATACTGTGTGGTCCACCCGTAGCCGCTGACGGTGAGCGGCGTCCAAGACACATAGCTGCCGCCGTATATCCCCTTGGCTTCGCCAGGGTGGGCACGCACCACTTCGCTCACGCCTTTCGTTTTGATCTCGTCGGCTTCGATATGCAGTTTTTGCCCGTTCATCTTGTATGTCGTCGTACTCAGATGCGAATGAATCGCCGAGCCGGTGACCCGCATCGTCTCGGTGTTCTTGAAGAGGTATTCCGCATCGCCGTGCACCAGCATGTTGAAATAACCGAAGATGGAAAACGAGCCAGCTTCAGGCATCGCTTGCGCCAACACCGAGACCACGGCTGCGGCCGCTGCCTGACTGGCCGTAGCACCGCGCGCAAGATATTGATCCACCGCTTGCTGTAGTGCCTGCGACGACTGCGTATCTGTGACGCCGGAAGCTTGCAAAACGGCATTAGCTTCTTCATAGGCAATAGCGCTGTGTGCGGCTTCGGAACCTGGCGCGCCTTGCTGCCGCAATCGCGCATCCACACGTGCGGCTGCCTGACTGGCCGCGAGATTCGGGTCCGCCAACGTAGTGCCGACGATATTCTCGACGATCAGCCCCGCGCGCCCCGGGTCCTGCTGAGCCAGCACTGCCGCGCTGCGGCTGGCGGCCGCGGCCGTGACGGGATCGCCACCGTACTGCACGATTTTGGCCTTGACCGCCTGCTCCAGGGCACCGGGATCGATGTCGGGATTCCCCCGCACAAACTGCCCTATCTCATCGACGGCTTGCGCCGCCCTCGACCCCTCCAGTACCCGAGGAATGTTTTTATAAGGCTCTGTCATGCGTGTCTCATGGCTCCGACGCGTTACCCATCCGACTAGATGAAGATAAGAAGTATCGACGCCGCCATAAAGCAGACGTTGGACTTCCTCGTCATGGCATCGGAGTTTTCGTAAGTGAATGCTTGAATGCCATCGCGCGTTAGTCCGCGGGTCGTCATCTTGAAGGCCGCGCCCACCTTGACGGGCGCCATGTGGATGTTCACACCCGCGACCGCGGCATTCAGTCCAAAGAGGCTGTGATAGTCATCTGTCGTCGTGGTGGTAGACGAAAGCCCGAGCGTTGCAGAAAAGATCGAACGTGACGAGCTCTTGCTCTCCGACACCTTGTTGATCTCAAGCGATGTCGGCTCGATCAAAATCGTATCGGCGGTCAACCGCACGTTAGTGGCCTCGATCTTGACATCGCCTTGGTGCGTATAGGTGGTAGGCCCCTTGGTCGTTTTAATCTGCGAGCTTTGATAAGTCAGATCGACATAGTCGTGGACGGTCACCTTCAAGCGGCCATGGATGTCCAGGCCCGCGGGTAATAGCTGGCCATCAGCGGCGGCATTCGCAATGGCAAGCTCAGCCTGTGCGGCAATGGGTGCTGGAACACCGGCCGCGCCCATACTTTCGGCCGCCTCTTGCATCACGGTCTCGGTGGTCGCGAGCTCGTCGGCGGATAGCCCCTGTCGCCGCAGGTCGGTGTAGTCTTTAACGTCGTCCACGGGCGCCACATCAGGATCGGCCGTGTGCTGCCGCTTCAACAGATCCCGAGCCTGATCTTGGATCCCGCGCCTGCCGGATACCGAATCCTGATGCGCACCCGCGCCGGCCAACGTCGCAGACGTCTCGGGATCCATGCCCTGTTCCAGATACCCGCGCGCGCGCTGGGCAGCCTGATTACTAATCGCGGGATCCCCTCCCGCACCGCGCTGCGCCTGACGCGCCACCACGTCGGCGACCTGCGAAGGATCGGGGTTCGGACCTAGCGCATCGAGGTCGTTGCGGACACCTTGTTCAATGGTATCGATCAGATCATCGGACATGACGCTCCCTGGGGCCGGCTGACCACTCAGCCCACATTACCGAAAATGGTTTTCTTGAAGTCCCCGATCTGTACGGAGCCATACGCGCCCACGAGATAGTGCCCCACGGCGCCGATCTCCGTATTCGCTTGCGCGCCGATCTGAGAGGTGGTCACGGTCCCCGTGGTCGAGGTGATGACGTTGCCCGTGGTGTTCTCCATGACCTGTCCGACCGTTTCGGCCGAGTAGTCCTTGCGGTTGACCGTGGTGGGACCATTGAGTGTCACATTCGTCTCATCGGCGATTTCGACCTTCAGCGTCTTGGCCTTGATGCTGTAGTTGCCTCCCACCTCGAGGGAGTAGTCGCATCCCACCACATGACTATGATTGTTGTTCACCTCATGGCACATGTCTTTCTGAGCACGCTGATGCACCAACTCCGCGCCCAGCGTGTCATCGAAGATCATCATGTTGCACATGGTCGGATCGCCATATACCGACTGACTGCGGAAACCACTTTGCGTGGCGCAGGCGGGCAGCTCGACCGGCGGCATATTGTTGGCGTTGTAGACGCGGCCCAGCACGATAGGTCGGTCGGGACATCCACCGATAAAGTCGACCACCACTTCGTCATTGATACGCGGCAATTGCAGGCCGCCGAAACCGCCGCCCGCCCAAGGGCTGGATACGCGCACCCAGCACGAACTGCTTTCATTGCGTTGGCCGTATCGGTCCCAGTGAAACTGCACCTTGATACGGCCGTACTTATCGGTCCAGATCTCTTTACCCAAAGGGCCCACGACACGAGCCGTTTGCGGGCCATGCGTGCGAGGGATGGGTGTCACGCGTGGGGCGCGATACTGGACGTTCGATGGCAGCGCGGAAAACGACGCTTCGTAGAACTCTTCCAGTCCCGTTTCTGTTGAATAACCGCCCACGCTCATGCGGTAGTTGACCGACACGATAAGGTACTCTCGATTCTCGGCCTTGCGCGGGTGATTGCGCAGGGTAAACAGCGCGCCTGGCGCTAGACCTCGCGCATTGGACAATCCCATGCTTTGCTCTTGGGTGCTTTGCAGCTCCTCCAGACGGATGCGCGCATATTGTTCGCCGTGCTGCGCCTCCTGAAAACCGCCCTGCCATTCGAAAACCTCGAGATTTCCAGGCTCGGATCCGCCTTTGCGTCGCGACATCGCGTCCAGGCTCGCACCCGGTTTGGTGAAGTCATAGTCCACGGTGGCGTAGCCATCGGGGGTGACCTGTGCTGCGACCTCCCACATCGACACGTATTCCTCTTTTGGGGTCGTGACGCGGTCGGGGCCGAAATAGGGAATGGTCTCGTAGCCCGGCACCGGCGCGTGCGAGGCGATGTCGTCGGTCATCACCAGCGTGTGCTGGTCACGTTCATGCTTGAAGTAGTAATAAATCCCCTCGTGCTCCATCAAGCGGCTGACGAACGCAAAGTCCGTCTCCTGATACTGCACGCAATACTCCCAGGACCGATAGCTGCCGGTGAGCTTGAGCTCGAACGGATAGCCATATTCTCCCAGCACTTCCTTGATGATGTCGGGGACCGTTTTCTGCTGAAAGATCTTGTTGTCCGAGGTCTGGGTTAAATACCAGAGCCACGGCCGCACCGTGGCGCGATAGATATAGTGGCGGGATACGCTGTTCTCGCGGCCCACCATGACGCAGCGCGTGACCTGCCCGCTCAGATAGCGCGGTGACGACGTGGTCGCCAGCTCCAGAGTCAACGGTTTGCCTAGCAATGCCCGCAGATCCAGATTGAAGTTATCCGCCAGCAGCTCGACTTCGAATTCGAACAGTTGCGACAGACCCTCGTGTCCCGTCATCTGGCGAAACTTCAGGCCTGGCATCACAGTGTGCGCAATGATAGGACGGGTTTGCAGCAAGCTAGGAATATCCACGGGACTCTCCAGATACGATCTGCGACCGTTCTCTCGGTGGAGTGCTTGACGGCCTTTCGTACAGGGGCGTTCGATGCTCACGCCCGGGCCCGCAGCGGGGCCGACTATCGAAAACTACTGGAAGAGTAATAGCGAGTCATTGCGGTTTTCCCTAACGACTCCCCCAATCTATGACGATCTGAAACGCTGGCACGCTGATGCAACGGGCGCACGCGCATGCGGGCTACCTCTTGTTACTACAATCTAGGCCCACGTTCCTGTTACAGTGACGTCCGCTTCCATCCGCGCTGCGCCAATGGCTTACTCCGTCGTGTCCACTGTCACCCCCGTTTCCCCGCCCTTTGTTGTGTTGGACGCTTGCGTCCTGATGTCGGGGATCGTGCGGCGATTGATGCTAAGTCTGGCCACGCATGCGGTATATCAGCCGGTATGGAGTGAACGCATTGGCAGCGAGTGGCGGCGCAACGCTGCCCGTTTGTGGGATATCCCGCAAGACGTGCTCGAAGCCCAGTGGGCCGACATGAACGGACAGTTTCCCGCTGCGTCGCAGGCGGATCTGCAGGCTTACGAATCCGTGTTGCGTTATAGCGACCCGAAGGATTTCCATGTCATTGCCGCCGGCCTTGCCTGTCGCGCGCGTTGCGGTCTTCAAATACCGCCGCGCGTAATCGTGGCCACGTGGAATTTAAAGGACTTCAATCGTTCAGAGCTGCGCCGGCAAGGCCTGGAGGTCTTTAATCCTGACCGCTTGCTGGCGCAATGGTGGGAGGCGAACCCGGACCAGCTACGCGCATCGCTACGTGCCGTGCCAGACGACTACGTCGCGCTGGGACGCGACCCCGAGCCGCTCGAGGCAACGTTGCACCGCGAGCGGCTATATCGACTCAAGGCTCTCGTCGGGCGTGACGGTCTATAGCGACAGACGCGCTCACTGATTGTGGTTACTGGCGGCAAAGCCCGCTGCATTCAAAATGTCGATGACTTCCTGAATGTGCTCGGGGCCCCGTGTTTGCAGCACGAAATCGACTTCGACATTGCGCACTGGCAGCGCAGTGAACGCGCGCTGATGATGGACCTCGGTGATATTGGCCTGTGCATCGGCGATAAGCTTCGTGGCGTGCGCAAGCGCACCCGGCAAGTCCCGCAGATCTACGCGGATGCGTGCCAAACGGCCAGCGCGCACCATGCCGCGCTCGATCAACTCGCCCAACATCAACGGGTCAATGTTGCCGCCCGTCAGGACCAACGCCACGCGTTTGCCACGGAAACGATTGCCGCCCTGCGCCTGATCGTGCAGCAGCGCCGCCAAGCCCGCCGCGCCCGCGCCCTCCACGACTGTTTTCTCGATCTCTAGCAGCACCACAATCGCATGCTCGATATCGCTTTCGCCGACGAGCTCGATGCGATCGACCAGGCGCCGAACAATCTCTTGGGTGAGCACGCCAGGCGTTTTCACCGCGATACCTTCGGCAATCGTATAGTTGCCCGGCGTCATATCGACCTGATTCACCGCCGCATACATCGCCGGAAACCGTTCCGTCTGGACCCCCACGATCTCAATGCCGGGTTTGATCGCGCGCGCGGCCGTGGCGATGCCGCCAATCAGGCCACCACCGCCGATGGCTATCACCATCGCATCCAGATCGGGCTGATCCTCTAGCATTTCAAGCGCCAGCGTGCCCTGGCCGGCAATCACCGCCGCATCATCATAGGGATGGATCATGATGAGGCCCCGTTCGCGCACAAGCTGGTAGCCATGCGCCTGTGCATCGTCAAAGGTGTCGCCATGCAGCACGACCTCCGCGCCGAAGCGTCGGGTATTGGCGACCTTAACGGTGGGCGTAAAACGCGGCATGACGATGACCGCGGGCACGCCCATGCGCTGCGCGTGATAGGCCACACCCTGCGCGTGATTGCCCGCGGACACCGCGATCACCCCCTGAGCACGCTCGTCGGGCGTGAGCGCCAGCATCCGATTAAGCGCGCCACGTTCTTTGAATGAGGCGGTGAACTGCAGGTTCTCGAACTTCAGCCAAATCTCCGCGCCCAGCATGTCCGAGAGCGTGCGCGAATGGGTAAAGGGGGTCTTGAGCACCTGGCCATGTAGACGGGCGCGGGCAGCTTCGATAGCGGCGAGATCGATCACGATAGAGTCCAAAAATCCATCAGCCGCACGCGACGGTGGCACAGCGCACGAGTGTCGTGGCGGCAGCGGCTGAGCCCGCGTCATGCGAGCCGAAAACGTAGCGAGTGTAAATCGTCAGCGCACCGGCAGGAAATTGAAAAAGAGCAGCCCTTGCGCGTAATTGATACCCACACGACGGGTGTTTTCCCCCAACAGATTGGCTATCAGATCCAGCCGCCCGATGATTTCGCCGAATTCGCGCTCGAAACTCAGGTTTGTGACCTGGGCGGAGATCTCGTTGGCGTATAACAGTGGCTGCCCTGCCGCGTCACGCCGCGTACTCAACAACCACGCGGCCGCCTCGACGTTACGTGCCGCGTTATAGATACGTTGCCCGCTCAGCACATCGGAGACATAGATGCGCGTTTTGTCGTTATGCGCGGCGATCAGAGTGTCTGCAAGACCATAGATAAACGCGGCCACCCGGTCGCGCGTATAGGCTGGGTCCAGCGAGACTGCCAGAATCTGAATGTCGCGCAGCCCATGCAGGTCTGTCGGCGGACGTCGCGTTTCGATCAGCTGCCGCACGCGTTGCACGGCAGCCTCCTGGCTGGCCGCACCGGACTTGCGCCATTCACGCGGATTGCGACGATAAAGCTTATCCAACAGGATATAGAGGCTATCGAGGTTGTCGCGGATCCCGATGGTAACCGTGCGATTGAAGTCCGTCTGCGCGAACTGATCCATCGACATGTCTTCGCTTTGCGGACCAACGGCTGGCTCTTGGGTGAACGAACAGCCGGCCGCGCCGAGCAGGAATACGCTGGCGCCGATACGCGTCACCCACCTGCGATACCTCATGCCTGCACGATTCCTGTCTGTAGCACTAGCGGGCTCCGTTATGGTCCGCGCCCACGGCGCACATGGAATGTACCGTAAACCAAACAAAAACGGCACCTTGCGGTGCCGTTCCTGTTCAATCATTGCAAAGCTTATTCAGCTTTGGGCGCGGCTTCGCCAGCGCCAGCCTCACCTGCGGGCTGCTGCTGCTCGATACCGCCGATGGCCTTGGCGGACAGACGCAGACGGCCCTTGTCATCGGCTTCGATGACCTTGACGCGCACGTGTTGACCGACCTTCAGCACATCGTTGATGTTGGCGATGCGATAGTTGGCGATTTCCGAGATGTGCAGCAGACCATCGCGGCCCGGCAGCACTTGCACGATCGCGCCGAAATCCAACAGACGCAGCACCGAGCCTTCGTAGACCTGGCCGACTTCGACATCCGCGGTCAGCTCGACGATGCGACGCTCGGCCTCGCGGGCTTGAGCCTCGTCCACGCTGGAGATCACGATCGTGCCATCGTCGGAGATATCGATTTGCGTACCGGTTTCTTCGGTCAGCGCACGGATGGTGGCGCCGCCCTTGCCGATCACGTCACGGATCTTCTCGGGGTTGATCTTGATCGTCAGCATGCGCGGAGCGAAAGCCGACAGCTCACCACGCGAGCCTTGCAGGGCTTCACGCATCTTTTCCAGGATGTGCAGACGGCCTTCGCGGGCTTGAGCCAGCGCGACCTGCATGATTTCCTTGGTGATGCCTTGGATCTTGATGTCCATCTGCAGCGCGGTGATGCCGTTTTCGGTACCCGCCACCTTGAAGTCCATATCGCCGAGGTGATCTTCATCGCCCAGGATATCGGTCAGCACGGCGAACTTGCCGTCGTCCAGGATCAAGCCCATGGCCACACCGGCCACGTGATCTTGCAGCGGCACACCGGCGTCCATCATGGCCAGCGAGCCACCGCACACCGATGCCATCGACGAGGAACCGTTGGATTCGGTGATTTCCGACACCAGACGGATGGTGTATTGGAAATCTTCGTGGGGCGGCAGCAGCGAGACGAGTGCGCGCTTGGCCAGACGGCCGTGGCCGATTTCACGGCGCTTGGGCACACCGATACGGCCGGTTTCACCGGTCGCGAACGGAGGCATGTTGTAGTGCAACATGAAGCGGTCACGGTACTCGCCCATGAGCGCGTCGATGATTTGCTCGTCCTGCTTGGTACCCAGGGTCGCGACGACCAGCGCCTGCGTTTCACCACGGGTGAACAAGGCGCTACCGTGAGCGCGCGGCAGCACGCCCAGGCGCACGCTGATCGGGCGCACGGTGCGCGTGTCGCGACCGTCGATACGCGGCTCACCGTTCAAGATCTGACCACGCACGATGCGGGCTTCCAGATCGAACAGGATGTTGTCGACTTCGACCGAATCCGGTTTGTCCTGACCGGCGGCGGCAGCCTGCTCGGCCACGGTCGCGTGCACCTGCGCATAGACTTCGCGCAGTTGCGTGGTGCGAGCCTGCTTTTGGCGAACTTGGTAGGCGGCGACCAGGCCATCCTGCGCGGCAGCGGTGACGGCAGCGATCAGGGCTTCGTTCTTGGGCGCGGGCTGCCAATCCCAGTCAGGCTTGCCTGCGTCACGAACGAGGTCGTGAATCGCGTTAATAGCGGCCTGCATTTGTTCGTGACCGAACACCACGCCACCCAGCATGATTTCTTCGGACAGTTGCTGCGCTTCCGATTCGACCATCAGCACGGCGTTTTCGGTACCGGCCACCACGAGGTCCATCTTGGACGTCTTCAGCTGCGAAGCGGTGGGGTTGAGCACGTACTGGTCATTGATATAGGCCACGCGCGCGGCGCCGATCGGACCATTGAACGGAATACCCGAGATCGCCAGCGCGGCGGAGGCGCCGATCATGGCGGGGATATCGGGATCGATTTCCGGGTTGACCGACAGCGTGTGCAGCACGACCTGGACTTCGTTGTAGAAGCCTTCGGGGAACAGCGGGCGCAGCGGACGATCGATCAGACGCGAGGTCAGGGTTTCTTTTTCCGACGGCTTGCCTTCGCGCTTGAAGAACCCACCCGGGATACGGCCCGCGGCGTAGGTTTTTTCGATGTAATCGACGGTCAGGGGGAAGAAGGTTTGGCCAGGCTTGGCATTTTTCGCGGCCACAACGGTGGCCAATACCACCGTATCGTCGACGGACACCACCACGGCGCCGGAGGCCTGACGGGCGATCTCGCCGGTTTCCAGTACGACCGTATGCTGGCCGTATTGGAACGACTTAGTCACTTTATTGAACATGACGAGAATTCCTTACAAATGAAAAACCGTGGCCGCTGCGACGATTGCCGCAACGACCACGGTTGTGTCATGGGGAGCCAGCCCCGCCGATCACTTACGCAGACCGAGTTTTTCGATCAGAGCGCGGTACGAATCGGGGTTGCGACCCTTGAGGTAGTCGAGCAGTTTGCGGCGACGGCTGACCATGCGCAGCAGACCGCGGCGCGAGTGGTGATCCTTCATGTGTTCTTTGAAGTGACCGGTCAGTTCGTTGATACGGGCGGTCAGCAGAGCCACTTGGACTTCGGGGGAACCGGTATCGCCTTGGGCGCGTTGAAACTGAGCGACGATGTCGGCTTTTTTGATGTCAGCTACGGACATGGAATGACCTCTTCGGACTTGCGGTGGGGCCGAGGTGCCCAACCGTGGGTTGATAAACGACAAAAAGCTGCCCGCGCCTTCGAGCGCGAATACGACGTTTTGTACAACTTCTTGACGTGCGTTCGATATTAAATTGCCCGACCATGCGCGACAGCCGGGCAAATAACGAAAGCGATTATAGCCGATTCGCGGGATTTGCCTATAAAGCCACGTGCGAACGTCTCGAGGGGCGAGATTTGCGGCTTTGGCGAGCGACGGTCGCGCTCCGCCCGCACGGAAACTGCACGCGCGGGTACAGACCCGTTAGAATTGCCCATAGGGTGCGACGGTGCCCAAGAGAGCATCTATCGCCCCCGATTGAAAGCCGTTCACAGGAGCATGCTATGCGGGGTTTCGCCCGTCGTCTGGCCAGATTAACGATATCTTTGAGCGCCGTGGGCGCGCTCCTCGCCTGCGCCAATCCCACCCAGATCGCTCCCGGCACGCCTTTTAATCAAGTCGAGGCTCAGATGGGGCAGCCGAATTTTGAATGCGTCAGACCGGACGGCACGCGACGGGTGATCTGGACGATGCAGCCTGCCGGGCAATTTGCCTGGGGCGCGGATGTACTGCCCGACGGCCGCATCGATCAAATGCAGTCCATCCTGACCGATGCCTATTTCAAGCGAATATCCTTGGGCTGGACCGCCGACCAAGTCCGTTGCGAATTCGGGCCGCCCGCAAACATCTCCGGTGTGGGCCTGCCCAGCGTACGCGAGACTGTCTGGGCGTACCGCTACAAGCAATCGGGCGTCTGGAATTCGTTGATGTACGTCTACATGGGACGCGATGGTAACCATGTGACGCGCTTTCATCCCGGGCCGGATCCGGAGTATGACGAAGACCGCCTCTGGCGGTAATAAAGCCTGAATGTGACAAGGGCGCCCGCGTCCTACGCCAGGCGCCCCGATCAGGCCAGATTCCCTATGGGATTAGTCGCTACCAGCACGACGATCATGCTGGAATTTTCTGGCGCGGTTCCAACGCCACAGCATGACGACCCAGCCGGATAATCCATACAGGACAAACAGGCCGAACAAGACGACAGGGGGGTCACTCGATACGAAAACAAAAACAGCGACCACCAGCAAAATGCCCCAGAACGGCACACTACGCCCGAGCGCAAAGCTCTTGCCGCTATAGAACGACGCGTTCGACACCATGCTCACGCCGGCATACATGGTCAGGATAAACGCCACCCAGACGATCACACCCTCGGACATGGGCAACTTATTATCGATCGCCAGCCAGACGAACCCCGCCACCAGCGCTGCCGCGGCCGGGCTGGGCAAGCCCTGAAAATAGCGTTTATCGACAACACCAATATTGGTATTGAAGCGTGCCAGACGCAGCGCGGCCCCGGCGACATAGACAAACGCGGCAAGCCAGCCCCAGCGCCCCAGATCGTGCAGCGCCCACTCGTACATGACCAACGCGGGCGCCACGCCGAACGAGGTCATATCCGAGAGCGAATCATATTGCTCCCCAAACGCCGACTGAGTATTGGTCAGCCGCGCCACGCGGCCGTCCATCCCGTCGAGCACCATCGCCACGAAAATCGCGATGGCGGCCGTTTCGAATCGATCGTTCATCGCCTGCACGACCGCGTAAAACCCGGCAAACAGCGCAGCCGTGGTAAAGGCGTTGGGCAGCAAATAAATGCTGCGATGGCGATTCTCAGAATCTCGCATGGAAAAGTTGGGCATATTCACACAATGTGGCAGCGGACAACCGAAAGGTTAACTCATCCTGCCCGAAAAGACCTGCACCGGCGCCGCCGGGCGAAAAAAATGCGGCACCCTCCCTCGGGAGGATGCCGCATGTTGCGTGCCTTGCCCCGAAAGGCCCGGCACGACAGTCGTCATGCTTAGTTCTTGGACTTGTCGACCAGCTTGTTAGCGGCGATCCAAGGCATCATGGCGCGCAGCTTGCCGCCGACTTGTTCGATCTGCGACTCGGCGTTGATACGGCGACGCGAGGTCAGGGTCGGGGCGCCAGCGGCGTTTTCGAGGATGAACTTCTTGGCGTACTCGCCGGTCTGGATGTCGGCCAACACTTGACGCATGGCCTGACGGGTCTGGTCGGTGATGATCTTCGGACCGGTCTCGTATTCGCCGAATTCGGCGTTGTTCGAGATCGAGTAGTTCATGTTGGCGATGCCGCCTTCGTAAATCAGGTCCACGATCAGCTTGAGCTCGTGCAAGCACTCGAAGTAGGCCATCTCGGGAGCGTAGCCAGCTTCGACCAGGGTTTCAAAGCCTGCCTTGATCAGTTCAACGGCGCCACCGCACAGAACGGCCTGTTCACCGAACAGATCGGTTTCGGTTTCTTCGCGGAAGTTGGTTTCGATGATGCCGGCACGGCCACCACCGTTGGCGCTGGCGTACGACAGGGCAACATCACGGGCCGAGCCGGACTTGTCCTGGTACACAGCCACCAGGTGAGGCACGCCGCCGCCTTGGGCGTAGGTGCCGCGCACGGTGTGGCCCGGGGCCTTGGGGGCAACCATGATGACGTCGATGTCGTCACGGGGCACGACTTGACCGTAGTGCACGTTAAAGCCGTGAGCGAAGGCCAGTGCGGCGCCCGCCTTGATGTTGGCGTGCACTTCGTCACGGTAGACGGCGGCGATGTTCTCGTCGGGCAAGAGCATCATCACAACGTCAGCCGCCTTGACGGCTTCGGCGACTTCTTTGACTTCCAGGCCGGCGTTGGCGGCCTTGTTCCACGAAGCGCCGCCCTTGCGCAGACCGACGATGACCTTCACGCCCGAGTCGTGCAGGTTCAGCGCGTGCGCGTGACCTTGCGAGCCGTAGCCGATGATGGCAACGGTCTTGCCTTTAACGAGGGAGAGATCGCAGTCTTTGTCGTAGAAAACTTTCATGGGTGTACTCCGGATTTATTTTGAATTCAGATTGATTTAATAGGTGACGGCAGCACAGCCCGTCTTAAATTTTCAGGATGCGCTCGCCGCGACCGATACCGGACACACCGGTACGGACGGTCTCCAGAATGGCGCTGCGATCCAGGGCGTCGATGAAAGCCTGCACCTTGTCTTGCGTGCCGGTCAGCTCAATGGTGTAGGACTTGTCGGTCACATCGATGATGCTGCCGCGGAAAATATCGGCCATGCGCTTCATTTCCTCGCGCTCTTTACCGACCGCGCGCACCTTGATCAGCATCAGCTCGCGTTCGATATGGGCACCCTCGGTCAGATCCACCACTTTGACCACGTCAACCAGACGGTTCAAATGTTTGGTGATCTGTTCGATGATCTCGTCCGAACCCTCGGTCACCACGGTCAGACGCGACAGCGTGGCGTCCTCGGTGGGCGCGACGGTCAAGGTTTCGATGTTGTAGCCACGCGCCGAGAAAAGCCCGACCACGCGCGAGAGTGCGCCCGGTTCGTTTTCCATCAGCACGGAAATCACGTGTTTCATGAACGCCTCCTTACAGGTCTTCGGAACCGAGCAGCATCTCGGTCAGCCCGCGACCGGCCTTCACCATCGGCCACACGTTTTCGGTACGGTCAGTGATGAAGTCGAGGAAGACCAGGCGATCCTTGTGCTTCTTGAACGCTTCGCGCAACGCCGGCTCGACATCGGCCGGGCGCTCGATGCGCAAACCTACGTGGCCATACGCCTCGGCCACCTTGACGAAGTCGGGCAGCGAATCCATGTACGACTCGGAATAACGCGAGCCATAATCGATCTGTTGCCACTGACGCACCATGCCCAGGAACCGGTTGTTCAGGCATACGATCTTCGGCGTCAGGTGATATTGCTGGCAGGTCGACAGTTCCTGGATGTTCATCTGGATCGAGGCTTCGCCGGTGACCACGGCGATTTCCGCGCCCGGATTGGCCATTTGCACGCCCATGGCGTACGGCAGGCCCACACCCATCGTGCCCAGGCCACCGGAATTGATCCAGCGACGCGGCTTGTCGAACTTGTAGTACTGCGCCGCCCACATCTGGTGCTGACCCACGTCGGAAGTCACGAAGGCGTCGCCGCCGGTGACTTCCCAGAGTTTTTCCACCACGAACTGCGGCTTGATGACTTCGTCGGAGCCGGCGTAGTGCAGGCATTGCTTGCCGCGCCAGGCTTCGATTTGCTGCCACCACTTGTCCAGCGAGGCCGGCTTGGCGTCGGCGCGCGCGGCGTCGTACTGCGCCAGCAACTCGACCAGCACGTCTTTCACGTTGCCCACGATGGGGACGTCCACGCGAACGCGCTTGGAGATCGAGGACGGATCGATATCGATGTGAATGATCTTGCGGGCATTCTGCGCAAAGTGGCGCGGATTGCCGATCACGCGGTCATCGAAACGCGCACCCACGGCAAGCAGCACGTCGCAGTGCTGCATGGCCATGTTGGCCTCGTAGGTGCCGTGCATGCCAGGCATGCCCACGAATTGACGGCTGGAGGCGGGCATGGCGCCCAGGCCCATCAACGTATTCGTGCACGGCGCGCCCAGGCGCTCGACCACGCGGCGCAGTTCCTCGGAAGCGTCGGACAGAATGACGCCGCCGCCCGTGTAAATCATCGGACGTTCGGCCGACAACAGCATCTGCACGGCTTTCTTGATCTGCCCTTGGTGGCCTTTATTGACCGGGGCATACGAGCGCATGCTGATCTCGCCCTTGGGCGGTACATATTTGCATGGCTGCAGGCTGACGTCCTTGGGCACGTCCACGAGCACGGGACCGGGACGGCCGGTGCGGGCGATATAGAACGCCTTGCGCAGCGTGTCGGCCAGATCTTTGACGTCGCGCACGAGGAAGTTGTGCTTCACGCAGGGACGCGTGATGCCGACCGTGTCGCATTCCTGGAAAGCGTCCTCACCGATGGCCGCAGTGGGCACCTGCCCGCTGATGATGACCATGGGGATCGAATCCATGTACGCCGTGGCAATGCCGGTGATGGCGTTGGTCACGCCGGGGCCGCTGGTCACGATACATACGCCCACCTTATTCGACGCGCGCGAATAGGCATCGGCGGCATGCACGGCAGCTTGCTCGTGGCGCACCAAGATATGTTTGAACTTGTCTTGTTTGAAAATCGCGTCGTAAATGTACAACACGGCACCGCCGGGGTAGCCGAAAACGTGTTCCACGCCTTCTTCGGCCAGGCAGCGCACGAGTATATCGGCGCCTATGGTTTCCATGATGGTTTCCTGTTTCAGTACCGGCACGGTTTTCCTGACTGTTGCCCGCCCTGATACGGCTGCAACGGAACTTGTACCAACATCGACAACATGACCTGGCGCTTTGAGATTCACGGAACCTCTCCACCCAGACACCTTGCCGACCTGACACGCATTCGTCGGGAACGCAGTGCAAACGCCCCATGGGGACGCTGGAGGTCGAAATGGAAGCTTTGGCAACACACGCTTGTGACGCGGCCAACAGCAGGTAATTACTGCCGCGGAAACGTCTGGAATGTAGCCCAGGCGATCCGCTTGCCTGAGCGCCAGCATCGGATAGGCAGGCCGGCGCAAGACCGAGAATTTACCGCGTTGCGGGATTAGGAGCAAATCGAGAAGACAAATTTGCCACAGTCAATGCAGGCTGCCTGCAGCCGGCACCACTCAGGGGTGGCTGATCAGCATGCTCAGGCGCGTTCGTACAAATCGGACCAGTCCTAGACGAAATCACCCGCCCAACCTCGCAGCACACGAGCGCGCTGTCACACACAAGCAGCCACTTGTTCCTATACTTGCAGCATCCCGACTCTGCAGCGGCCTGCCCATGGACTTCCGCATCGCCAGTATTCCCCGCTTTCTTTACAGCCACTATTTCTTTGGTGGGGTGCGGCAAGGCGTAGGAATGCTGCTGCCCGTCCTGATCGTGGGCGGATTATTCGGCAATTACAGCTTGGGTCTGGTCGCGACCTTTGGCGCGCAGTGCTTGGCGATCATCGACCAGCCCGGCGGCCCTCAACGGCATCGCACCAACGAAATGCTGGGTGGCGCGGTATTGGCGACTCTCACCGTCATGATCACGGGCGCCGCCTCGATGCACCCGTTTCTGCTCTGGCTGGCGATCATCGGACAGAGCTTTTTCTTTTCCATGTTCTCCGTTTTCGGCAAGCGGGGTGGCCTAATCGGGTTCGGCGGCCTGCTGATCATGACGCTGACCATGCACTCGGCCATAGACCCCGAGCAAATCTGGATGCACGTGGGCGCCACATTAGGCGGAGCGATGTTCTATCTGGCTTTCAGCATCGCATTCAGCCGCCTGTTATGGCTGCGCGAGGAGCGCCAGGCGATGTCGGTCGCGCTCTTTGCCACGGCCGACTATATGGCGGCCCGCAGCCGGTTTTATGACGAGGCCGAAGACCTGGACGAAAGCTACCGGCGACTGATCCGGGCCCAGTCGGTGATGACCGAGAAACATCAGGCCGCGCGCGACATCGTGTTGCGCGCGCTGCCGCGCGGCCGCGGCTATGGCGACAGTGAACGCGTCATGCTGTGGAATATGTTCGTCAATATGCTGCAGCTGCTCGACACGTTGGTGGCCTCGCATACGGATTATGCGTCGCTGCGTCGCGCGTTGGCCGGGCACGATTGCCTGATGTTCATGCGCGACGCGCTGGCCAAGATGTCCGTGGAAATCAACCGGATCGCATTCGATGTGTCGCGCGGACGCGCCACGCAGTACCGCAGCAGCGTCAAGGCCGAACTGCGTGCCATCGAATACGAGGTCGAGCAATTCAAACAGCAAGGCATGGCCGAGCGCGAGCCGGAAACCTTGGCGCTGATCGTCCAGGTCTTGCGACGCCTGCGCAATGCCTCGCGCATCGTCAATAAGCTGGTCGAACACACCGCCGCCCGTCGCGATGCGCAGCCCACCGACGAAATACGCATCGATAAATCGTTGACTCAATTCATGTCGCGCCAGGAACTACGCGTCGGCATGCTGACCAGCAATCTGCGTCTGGATTCCCCCTATTTCCGCTATGCCGTACGCGTGGCCTTGGCAGCGGCGCTGGCCATGGCCGTGATCGGCGGCAGCGACCCGGCCTCTGCCGCGCACAGCTACTGGGTGTTGCTGACCATCGTCATCATCATGAAGCCCGGCTTTGCCCTGACTCGTCAACGCAATGGATGGCGGCTGATGGGCACCTTGATTGGCTGCATGCTGGCGCTGGTGCTTTTCCACTTCACCACGCGCCCCGAAGTCCTGTTCCCCGTCTTGTTGATGGCCTGCATCATGGGCAACAGCCTGGTGCAGCTGAACTACATGGCGAGCGCGATATTCAATACGCTGTTCGTGGTGCTGGTGTTCCATTTCGTGGCACCCGGCACTGTGTCGATGGCGGTCATCGGCGAGCGGGCGATCGATACCGCGTTGGGCTGCGCCATTGCGCTGGCTTGCAGCTATGTGCTGCCCTGGTGGGAAGCCCGCTATATGAAGCCGCTCGCGCGTGCCGCCACCAACGCCAACCGCGAGTACCTGCGCACAGGCCTGCGCTATGCGCGCGCCATGCAAGCCGCCGCGGCGGGCATGGCGCCCACCGAGGACACACCCACACCCGAGCAAGCCGACATCGCGTGGCGTCTGGCCCGCAAAAATGTGCACATTGCCTTTAGCAACTATGCCGAAGCGTTCTATCGCATGATGAGCGAACCGCGCTCGCATCAGGTCAATGTGCCGGAATTCAACAATCTGCTGATCCAAAACCACATCATGGCCTCGCAGATTACGGCCGCGGTGCCGCTATTGGCGACGTTGGACAACACGCCCGAATCCATGCGCCGCGCGCTTTATGGTCTGGTGGATATGCTGGACGATCAGCAACCTGCCCCGACCGATTTACCGACGCAGTTCGATACGACAGGGGAACTGGCGACCTTGGCTTATCCGCTCAAGCAAATGATCCGGGCTGCGCAACAGATCCGGCAAGAGCTTGCCGCCGTGGATGATCCGCCTCAAACCAGGCCTGCTGTCGCGGCGGCATAAGCCTGCGTTAAAAAGTGCGGGACGGACGCAGGCGGCATAGGCTTGCCTTAATACGTCCCGTACGACGCCAGCGTCGCTGAGATACGCAGCTATGCCAGCGGTTGCCCGCCACGCTTGCGCACCGGCCAGAAGTACCAAACCGCAGCGGCCACCTGCAGCGCCAACACCACACTCCATGCTGTCACATGCGCCTCGGGCGGATAAACGCCAGCCTGCGCGGGCCACCAGTCGACAATCCAGCCTATGCCGACCTGGCAAAGAAAAATCATCAGGAACATCAGCAGGTTCGTAGTGGCCGTTACGCGTCCCAGCAGCTCTGGCGGAAACTCTCCGGCCAATAACGCATACACCAGAATATTGGCCGAACCGAATGCGCCATAAGCGGCCCACAACCATTCGAGCGGCACCGGCGCTTGCCAGATGATCAATGCCTGCGTCAGCAGATACAAGGTCAGGCAAAGGCCACCGAATCCATACAAGCCCAGGCCCATACGTTCCACGCGCCGCGCCATCGCGCCCAAACCTACATTCCCCACGATCATGGCCACGCCCAGCAGCGACACCAATGCGGCCGCCTGCCCGCCACTGACGCCATTCACATCCGTCAGATAGGGCCGCGCCCATAACGACTGCACGCCATAGAACGCCCCACCCGTCATCACGGGCAGCGATACCAAACGCCAATAGCGCGCATTGCGTAGCAGCGCCCATGTGCCTTGTAGCTGGGTCGCAAGACTGGGCGGTTGGCGCGGTGCTTCGTTTTTTGCAGGGGCACCGAACCAAATCAACGCGGATACGGCCAAGGTCACACCCGCGAGGGCGATGCTGATGGCTTGCCAAGAGCTGATGTTCAACGCCCAGGACAACGGAGCCCCGACCAGCACGCCGCCTAAACCACCCACGGCCATCACCAGTCCGTTGATCAACGGCAAGCGCTGCAATGGGAACACACGCGCCAGCGCCTGAAACGCCGCCCCCAGGCACACGCACACCCCTGCCCCGATCAACAGCCGCCCCACCATCAATCCTGCAAGCGAATCCGACAGGCCATACACCAGCGTACCCGTGGCCGCGACCAGCAACATCAAGGCATTAACCCGCCGAGGCCCCCAGGTATCCAGGAAGATGCCGGCGGGAATCTGCATCAACGAAAAACCGAGGAAATACAGGCTCGTCAACGTGCCCAGATCGCCCGCCGACAAATGCAGTTCCTGCACCAGGATCGGCCCGAAGCCGACATTCACCCCGCGAAACAGATATGAGACCAGATACCCTAGCGAGAAAAAAGCGAAGACGCGCAATCCGGCGGGCATGTGACGATTCAGACCTTGCGACGGAAGACGAGTTTGTCCGCGCTCGATGCGTCGGCATCGTAGGCGTAGCCCTCGGAATCGAACTTCTGCAGTCCTTCGGGCTTGGCGACTTTGTGTTCGATCGCATAGCGCGCCATCAAGCCCCGTGCTCGCTTGGCATGGAAGCTGATCACTTTCCAGGCGCCGTTTTTCCAATCTTGGAAAACGCATTGCACGACGCGGGCTTTCAGAACCTTTTGGTCCACCGATTTGAAATATTCCTCGGAGGCCAGATTCACAATGATGGGCGACTTTTGGTCAGCGAGCCGTTCGTTCAGATAATCGGCGATGCTGGTGCCCCAGAACTCGTAGAGATTCTTGCCCTTGGGCGTGGCCAGTCGCGTGCCCATTTCGAGCCGATATGGCTGCATCAGATCGAGGGGACGCAATACACCATACAGGCCGCTCAGAATCGCGACATGATCCTGCGCCCACTCCAGCCGCGCCTGCGATAGGCTAGAGGCCTGCAGGCCTTCGTAAACATCGCCATTGAACGCGAGCACCGCCTGGCGCGCGTTGTCCTGCGTGAAGGTTGGTTTCCACTCGGCATAGCGGTTGACATTGAGCTGCGCCAGCGCGGGGCTCAGGCTCATCAACTCGGCGACCTCGTCGGCCGAAAGCTTCTTCAAAACCTTGATCAGTTCCTGCGCCTGCTTCACGAACAAGGGCTGCGTGTGCTGCTCTATATGAACGGGCGTGTCGTAATCTAACTTCTTGGCAGGCGAAAGCAAAAACAGCATGTGCCGGAATTCCTACTTAAAAATTGTGGTGCGTCGTGGGCAAGCAAGTGTGGCGCTCAACGCGCCGTCCAGCCGCCGTCGACAGTAAGCGTGGTGCCGGTGATCTGCGCGGCCGCATCCGAGGCCAGGAAGACCGCCGTCGCACCCAGTTGGTCGGGTGTCACGAACTGCAGCGAAGGCTGCTTCTCGCTCAGCAAATCGCGCGCGGCGGTGTCCTGATCAACATGATGTTCCTCGGCCAACGCGCTGATCTGTTTTTCCACCAATGCGGTACGGACCCAGCCCGGACAAATCGCGTTGGCGGTCACGCCGCTGCCGGCGGTCTCCAATGCGGTGACTTTGGTCAGGCCGACCACACCATGTTTAGCGGCCACATAAGCCGATTTGTTCGGCGAACCCACCAGACCATGCGCCGAAGCAATATTGATGATGCGGCCCCAGCCTTGGGTCTTCATATGTGGCAGCGCGGCCGCCGTGCCATGGAACACGGCCGAAAGATTCAGCGCGAGAATGGCATCCCACTTTTCGGCGGGGAAATCTTCGATCAATGCGGTGTGCTGGATACCGGCGTTGTTCACCAGAATATCGATACGCCCGAGCGATTGGACAGTGTTGGCGATCAGCTGCCGCACTGCCTCGCCTCGCGAAAGATCCGCCCCGTCGTAGAGCACGGTCACGCCGAACTCCTGCGCCAGATCCGCCCGCAAGGTCTCGATCTGCGCCGCGTCGCCAAAGCCGTTAAGCACGATATCCGCGCCTTGCTGGGCGAATGCCCGGGCAATACCCAAGCCGATGCCGCTAGTAGAGCCAGTGACGACAGCAACCTTTCCTTTGAGCATGCGAATTCTCCTTGGCGAAGCGGCCCACGCCGGACGAGTCGGGCCAGGGCTTCAAGTGTAACTGCAGGCCCCTGCAGATACCGCCGTGGCCCCACCCGCAAAGGGGACTTCAGCCCTGTTTTTGCTTTCCGAAATTTTTATGTATAATGCTTGGCTTTGCTGCTCTACGTTCTTCGGCGCGCGACCATGGCTCCGGATGAAATCGATGTAGTGCACCACCAGGAGAGGTGGCAGAGTGGTCGAATGCGCCGGACTCGAAATCCGGTATACGTTTAGGCGTATCGTGGGTTCGAATCCCACCCTCTCCGCCAGTGCTTTCAAGCACTTACAGACGTTAAGCCCCTCACATGAGGGGCTTTTTGTTTTTGGGCTGGTGGGGGAATTTTGACCGGCCGGGCCTAGTTTTTTGTTGCTTTACAGCCAATCAGAATAACGTCGTGCGCCGAGTCGCCAATAAAACGGCAGCTCGGCACGACGCTTTATCAGCCCTTCGCTCTCAGCGATCAAACTTCTCCAACATCCCCATCAACAGCGGCCGAATATTCTGCAACTGCGAGAGATGCGCCGCCGAAAGCGCTTCGAGCGTGCGTTCGGCATTCGGCGTCAGATACAGCAGCGCGCGGCGGCCATCATTGGGATCGGCGCGGCGCTCGAGCATGCCCATCTGCACTAAGCGATTGACGAGTTCCGCTGCGCTGTGCGATTTAATGCAAAGACGCTCCGACAGCTCGGTTACCGTGGGAGCTGTAGGCTGGGCCTTGATGACTACCAAGGCCTGATGCTGTTGCGGAGCCAGACCATGCGCCTGAGCTTCGGTTTCGCTATTTAAAGCAAAGCGGCGCAGCTGATAACGAAAATCAGCCAGCACGGCAAAATCCGAAGGAGCCAAAGTGGCGCCCTTTTCGTTCAATCGTGTCGCGGGTGTATCCATAGCAGGAACCATGGTAGGACACGACTGCTGCAGGCTGTCATTACAGGATCATTAAGAATTCGCAATGTATGCAGGGACGAGGCCCGGCGCGGCGGCGAGAGCTATGCGCTAGAATGCGCCGCTACAGGCCTGCCTATCAATCGGGAGATCTTATGTGGCGCTGCCTGATCGTCGAAGACGACGCTGACAATGCCCGTTATATCGCAAACGGGCTCAAAGAATTGGGCTATGACCCCGTCATCAGCATGGACGGCGCGACCGCGCTCCAGCGGGCGACCACCGAGCACTGGGATGCCATCATCCTGGATCGGATGCTGCCCAACGATGTCGACGGATTGTCGATCCTCTGGTCACTGCGATCGCTGGGCAAGAAGACTCCCGTTCTGGTGCTCAGTGCGTTGACGGCGTTGGACGAGCGCGTGCGCGGGTTGAAGGCAGGCGGCGACGACTATCTCACCAAGCCCTTTGCTTTCCCCGAACTTGCCGCGCGGGTCGAGGCCCTGATCCGTCGCGCGTCGCCGCAATACGAACAGCGGCAGTTGATCGTGGCGGATCTCACGTTGGATTTGGTCAGTGGGCGTGTCACCCGAGGCGGACGGACGATCGCGCTGCAGCCGCGGGAATACAAACTGCTTGCCTATATGATGAATAACGCCGGCCAGGTGCTCACGCGCACGATGCTGCTGGCCACGGTCTGGGGCTATCACTATGACCCGCAGACAAACGTGATCGATGTGCACATCAGCCGCCTGCGCCAAAAGGTCGATGGCGAATCCGACACGCCGCTGATCCATACCGTGCGCGGGGTGGGCTACAGATTGGCGGCGCCCGATGGCGCGCTCGATCCACGCACATCATGATCCGCCGTCTGGGCCAGCTGTTCAACGCGATCTCGAACTCGGTCGCGTTTCGCCTGACGCTCAATTACAGCGTGCTGGCGTTGCTGACCTCGCTCGTGTCCTTGATGTTCGTCTACTACCAGAGCGTCAAGATTCTGGAGTCGCAGTTTTCCCGTCAGGTGCAAATCACCGCGCAGAGGATGAACGCGCATTATGAGCAAGGCGGGCTGGCCGGGTTGGCGAACGAGATCACGCTGGAGATGGCCGATCACGTCAATTCGGACACCGAGATGTTTATGCTGCTGGATCCGATCGGCCGCATGGTGGTGGGAAACATCGCCTGGGATCCCAGCGATGCGCCGCTAAACGGCAGCGGCGTGATGCGATCCGTCCTGCTACGGGGCGAGCCCGCGCACGGCTATCTGGTGGCCCGCACTCTGCCCGACGGATCGACACTGATCATCGGCCATGACCTGCGCGACTTGTACGAGCTCACGGACTTGATTCGAACGGTAAGCTTGGCCGCCACGGGCGTCATTGCGCTGCTCGTCCTGCTGGGCGCGGCGCTTTTTCGGCGCGTTTTGCAGCGACGCGTCGAGGTCATACGGCGCACTGCTGCCCAAGTGGGCGCGGGTCAGTGGGGCCAGCGCATCCCGGCGCATCCGACGCAGGACGAATTTGCCATGTTATCCAACGATATCAACGGCATGTTGGATCGCATCGAACAGCTCATGCATGGCGTGCGCAATGTCTCGGACGCGGTGGCGCACCAGCTGCGCACACCGCTCACGCGCATGCAGGCTCGATTGCGTACCATCGACTGGAACGGTGCGCCGCGCGAAGAAATCCGCGCCAATGTGGAGCGTTTATCGGCGGAGCTGGATGATCTGGTGAAGATCTCGGAAAAGCTGCTTCATATCGCGGAGCTGGAATCAGGCGCGCGCCGCAAAGACTTCGAACCGATACGACTGGACACCATCGCCCATGATGTCGTGGACTTGTACGAGGCAGTGGCAGAAGAACAGAACGCCGAACTGTGGCTGGACAGCAGTACGCCCGCGCCCATGCGCGGCGATCCCGATTTGCTGGCTGGCGCGCTGGCCACGCTGGTGGACAATTCGCTGAAGTACGCGGGCGCGCATGCCCGCATCCAGATCACAATCACGCAAAATTCACACCAGACTACACTGACCGTGACGGATAACGGCCCGGGTATCCCACCCGAGAAACTGCCCCGTATCGGCGAACGTTTTTACCGTGCACACCGGCATGTGCCTGGCTATGGGTTGGGCTTGACGACAGTCATGGCGATTACCCGCTTGCACGATGGGACGATGACGTTACACAATGCCGAACCCGGTTTATGCGTGCGGCTGATTTTCCCACAAGGGTCGGAGGTCATCGCGGCCTCGGCTTAGCGTCAAGGTGCTCTCCGCGCGCCCGCTTGGAGCCGCGCAGCTGGCCATATCGCGGCCGCCACTTGCCTGTCCACGGTGACGGTCTGCCCTGCATGACCGTACGCCTGCCCGGCCCCCGCTGTTGGAGAAACTCGCGTGTTAATAGAATATTTGAAGCTGGTGGGCCTGGGGCTGTTCACGCTCTTGCCGCTGGCTAACCCCCTCACGAGCGTGACGCTGTTGCTGGCGCTCGGCCGGGACTTTACTCATGAAGAGCGCAACCGCCAGGTCGATCGATCCACGCTTTATGTGTTGGCCATCATTCTGGTGTGCTTCTACGCGGGCCACGCCATCATCTCCGGCTTTGGCATTTCCATACCGGGGCTGCGCATCGCGGGCGGGCTGATCGTGGCCTACATTGGGTTCGGCATGCTATTTCCCGCCAGTACCCAAAGCGAAACGGATGCACAAATCAATATGGCCCCGGAGACGACCGTGCACCTGGACACGTCTCACGGCCCGCATCGCCCGCCTCCGCGCGACATTTCGTTCATCCCGCTGGCTTTGCCAGGCACTGCCGGGCCGGGAACGATTGCGTTGATTATCAGCAATGCATCGGCGATGCACAGTGGAGGCGCATTGCACCTGTGGCAGCACTTGGCGGTCATAACGGTCGCCGTGCTGATCGCGGGAATTTTCTGGATATGTATGCGCAGCGCCGAGCAAGTGACGCGCTTTCTCGGTCAATCGGGCATCGATGCCGTCTCGCGCATCATGGGCTTTCTGTTGATCTGCATGGGCGTGCAAATCATCATCAACGGCATATTCGAGCTAATGGGCCGGCCCGTACCGGCCTGATCCATCACAAGGCGGGCGGTTCGATCCAGAAAAACCGTTCGCCCTGCGCGAGCATGTCGGCGACGCCTTCAGCCTCCAGGCGAAAATCCGTGCCCATCAAGGACGCACCACCATTTTCATGGATGTGGATCACGGCAGGGGGATCACCCTGCATGGTGTACCAATAGTAGCCGGGCTTGAGGTCATGCGATTTCGGTTCCATGTGGCTCAGTATATCCAGAAGGTTGGTGTAAGAATGTAACTGGAGCGTTGCAACGCTGACAACGGCATGAAATTTCAGTCGATTACAGCGGGGCGCCTCGCCCTGGGAAAGATGACACAGCCCCGATTTTTGCGTTGCAGCAAAAACGCCGGATGAGGGCCGCCCCCTGTAGCGGTTTGTCGCGTTTTGACCGGGGAGCGAGACGATTTAGGGGTGAAAAAGTCCGACAATGGCCCCATTCGTTCACTATGGCTGCCTTCGGGCGGCAAGGTAGGATCCAAATGAAAAAGTGGTTCATCGCGAGCCTTAGCGTTGCCGGGTTGATGATGTCCAGTGCGGCCATGGCCCGTGTGGATATTGGGGTGTCGATCGGTGTGCCGGGTGTAATCTACCCAGCGCCGGTCTATGTCGCGCCGCAGCCCGTCTACGCCCCTCCGCCGGCGGTGGTCTACGCCCCGCCTCCCGTCTACCGGGCTCCGCACTACGTGCGCCCCGCCCCTGTGTATTACTACGGCAATCGTCATCACCCTGGAAAGGGACCGAAGCATCATCATCATCCCCACAAACACCATGGGCCTAAACACGGTCACCGACATTAATTCCTGACGCGGGCGAAAAAAGGGCGGCGCATTTCTTGCGCCGCCCTTTGCACTGAGTGCACTACTACCAGTGCCTTGCGCTGATAGTCGTCCCTGTCGCTCCTCACCCCACGATTTTCACGGGGGTTGGCGGCGTGGGCATACGGCGGGGCGTGCTGGGTGCACGCCACCAGCCATTATGCGGACGGGTGCGCGAATTCAGGTTCACCATTGAATCGTACTCCGTTAATACCCTCGAACACTTGCATGCGATGTTGCTCGGCTTCGGTCAGACTGGGCAGCGGCTGCTGGCCGGGAATCATCCAACTTTTCTCCGGTGCATTCGCACCGAGGCGACGCGTCCAGATGCGCACTTTGAAGCCTTGGCCGTCCTCCTCGACCACGTCGCAACGCACCCTAAAATCACCGATCATCTTCGAATTCATTTTTTGTACCCCCAAGCTTGGTGACAACAACTCCGGTAAACGGATGCGCGTATTGTGCCTTAAAGATGCGGCCCTAATTTACGTGCGTACATTTACTGACATCAAAAACCGGATCGTTGCCAACAGGTTACGGTATGAATAAGTTGGAAATATGACAGTCACCGATAAATCGAACTACACCTTATCGGCTCGTGTAGCGACATCAGAGTTAGCAACTGCCGTGCCTGAGGCAGGACCGGTGGGGGTATTAAGGGGATCCAGGTAGCTGTCGTGCACTAATTGCGCCACTGACAGCATGCCGACCAGCCGGCCAGCGCTATCGACCACGGGCACACCCTCAGTCGGGGATTTGAGGATTCGGGTGGCGGCCGCCGATATCAAGGTATCGGGGCTAACGGGGACGACGCCTGCGGCCAACATACCCCGCAATGGCGAACGATAGCCGCCCGGCCCCGGCCACAGAGGCCACGCGCGACCGGTAGTCGAGCGTCGGCGCAGTAATTCGAGCTGTGTCACCATGCCCAGGTAACGACCGCCCTCGCCCACCACCGGCAGGGCAGACACATTTAGACGTTTCAGGAGTTTCCACGCCTGGCGCACGCTGGTGTCGGGGGCCAAGGTCGCGACGGGCGCCACCATCACTTCGCCACAGCGCAACGTGCGCGTGCGCCGTTGTTGGGCGCGTTCTAGCGCCTGTCGCGCTACTTCGTAAATATCACCGGATTCCATGGCCAGCAATTCGCCGCGCTCTTGGAGAATCTCATCGATGTCATGCCGCAGCAATCCTGCCCATTCCTCCTTTTCCGGAAGCTCGGGCTCGTCCTTACGGAACAGCGCATAGGGATAGTTGCCGCGCGTAGCGGCATGGTAGAGCAGTGCGCAGGCCAACATCAGGCACGAATTCAGCAGCACCGGGTTGAGCACGAATGCATAGCCCGCGTCATGCACCGAGGCATCGCCCAACACCGCGGTCAGCGCGATCGCGCCGGATGGCGGGTGCACGCAACGCAGCATGAACATCAAGCCAATCGCCAGCGTCACGGCCACACAAGTGGCCAGCATCGGATCAGGCAGCCATTTGGCGACGGTCACCCCCACAAGCGCCGCGATGACATTACCCGCCAACAGTGGCCAGGGTTGTGCCAAGGGGCTGGACGGTACGGCGAACAGCAATACAGCGGAGGCGCCGATGGGCGCTAGCAGAAGCGGAGTATTGTGCTCGGGCTCGCCCACAGCCGTCGATAGCACGCCCGTCACCAGAAGCCCGATCAGAATGCCCACGCAGGCGCGCAGGCGTTCCTTGGCCGGCACATGCAGTGGTTGGGGCCAGAAACGCATTAACCAGGAGGAAAGTGACGATCGCGATGCGGCCATAGGAGCTTATGCGTAACAGACGCAGCATCCCGCGCGCGAAGGCGGCACAAAGGGGCACCGCTGCAGCTGCCCGGAACCATGAACAACGACCGACCGGCCTGCAACACCGGCGATCTGGGATCAGGCGCGGCCGTCGCGTGACGGCGCGCGCCCAGGACTTCAGGCCTTCAGGACGGTCAGACCACCCATATAGGGCTGCAGGGCCTTGGGGACGACGATACTGCCATCGGCCTGCTGATAATTTTCCAGCACGGCCACCAGCGCGCGGCCCACGGCCAGACCCGAACCGTTGAGCGTATGCAGATATTCGGGCTTGCCTTGCGCCGGACGGAAGCGCGCCTGCATGCGACGCGCCTGGAAGGTCTCGCAGTTCGATACCGAGGAAATTTCGCGCCAGTTATTTTGCGCCGGCAGCCAGACTTCGAGGTCGAAGGTCTTGGCCGCGCTAAAGCCCATATCGCCCGTGCACAGCAGCATCACGCGATAAGGCAATTCGAGCAGTTGCAGTACACGCTCGGCGTGGCCGACCATTTCTTCGAGAGCCTGATACGACGCCTCGGGGTGCGCGATCTGCACCATTTCCACTTTGTCGAACTGGTGCTGGCGAATCATGCCGCGCGTGTCGCGACCGCCGCTACCCGCCTCGGAACGGAAGCACGGCGTATGCGCAGTCAATTTCAGCGGCAGATCGGCTTCGGGCACGATGGTGTCGCGCACCGAGCTGGTCAGCGTGATTTCGGAGGTGGAAATCAGATACTGGTCTTCGCGCACGATTTCATTGCCACGATCGTCCAGCACCTTGGGTTCTTCATCCTCGCCCCCTTTGGAGACGGCGAACATATCGTCCTTGAATTTCGGCAACTGACCGGTGCCAAACAAGGTCGAGCTATTGACGATGTACGGCGTATAGCACTCGGTATAGCCATGCTCGCCAGTTTGCAAATCGAGCATGAATTGTGCGAGGGCACGATGCAGGCGCGCGACCTGGCCACGCATGAACGAAAAGCGCGCACCCGACAGACGCGCCGCCAGATCGAAATCCAGGCCCAGCGGTTCGCCAAGCGCGACGTGATCCTTGGGCTCGAAGCCCAGCGGCTGCGGATTGCCGTCCGCGGCGGGAGGATTCGGCAACCAGCGGCGCACTTCGACGTTGTCGTCCGAGGACGCGCCCTTGGGCACGCTCGGGTGCGGCAAGTTCGGAATCGACATCAGCCACTCGTGAAGCGACTGTTGCACGGTGGCGAGTTCGTCTTCGAGCTGCTTGAGCTGGCCCGGAATCGCTTGCGATTCGGCCAGCACGGCCGAGGCGTCCTGCCCCTGGGATTTCAGCTGGCCGATCTGCTTGGCGAGCGCATTACGACGCGCTTGCAAGGCCTCGGTCTGCGTCTGGACGGCCTTGCGGCGAGACTCCAGCTCGTTGAACCGTTGCGTGTCGAATTCGACGCCACGGGATTGGAGGCGTTCTACGACGGTTTGCAGGTCTTTACGCAGCAGTATCGGGTCTAGCATGAGCGGGCAGGATTCAGGTTGACAAAAGCCGGCAGCGACTAAGCCGCCATGGCGGGCGATGCGCCGCGAGCCGTGAAGCCCGCGAACGCAAGACGGTCTTGGATTTTAGCCTTTTATTTCTGACGGGCTTCTTCGTCGAGCTTGCGCAGAAAAGCCAGCTTTTCTGCAATCTTCATTTCCAGACCACGCGGCACGGGGCGATACCAGCGTGGCGCGCGGATGCCTTCGGGGAAATAATTCTCCCCTGCGGCGTATCCATGCGGCTCGTCATGGGCATAACGATAGGCGTGGCCGTGGCCAAGCTCTTTCATGAGCTTGGTCGGCGCATTGCGCAGATGAATGGGGACTTCGCGGCTCTTGTCCTGTTTCACAAAAGCGCGCGCCTGGTTGTAGGCGTTGTAGCCGGCATTGCTCTTGGCGGCGACGGCGAGATAAATGACCGCCTGCCCTAACGCCAGTTCGCCCTCGGGGCTGCCCAGACGCTCGTACGTGGCGGCGGCATCGTTGGCGATTTGCATGGCGCGCGGGTCGGCCAGGCCAATGTCTTCCCAGGCCATGCGCACGATCCGGCGCGACAGATAACGCGCATCAACACCGCCATCGAGCATGCGCGAGAGCCAATAAAGCGCCGCGTCCGGGTCAGAACCCCGCACCGATTTATGCAAGGCGCTGATCTGGTCGTAGAACGCATCACCGCCCTTGTCGAAACGCCGCAGATTCTGCGAAAGCGAAATTTCCAGCCACTGCGCGTCGATTTCTTGCCGGCCCGCGGCCTGCGCCGACTCGGCCACGACTTCGACGGCGCTGATCAGACGACGCGCATCGCCATCGGCCCATGCCGCCAACTGTTCGCGCGCATCGGGGTGAATTCGCATATGGGCCGACTCCGGCTGCCCATCGTTCAACGCGTTGATCGCCCGGTCGATGAGCTGCTGCAGTTCCTCGGCATTGAGCGACTGCAGCACGTACACGCGCGCTCGCGACAGCAATGCGGAATTCACTTCGAACGAAGGGTTCTCGGTTGTGGCGCCGATAAAGGTGAACAGGCCACTTTCCACGTAGGGCAAGAACGCGTCCTGCTGCGCCTTGTTAAATCGGTGCACCTCGTCGACAAACAGAATCGTGCGCCTGCCCTGCCCTTGCGCAACCTGAGCGGTCACCACGGCATCGCGGATATCTTTCACGCCGCCCAGCACAGCGGAGATCGCAATGAACTGGGCATCGAAGCCATCGGCCATCAAGCGCGCAAGCGTGGTCTTGCCCACGCCAGGCGGCCCCCAGAAAATCATCGAATGCGGACGGCCGGACTCGAATGCGACACGCAAGGGCTTGTCCGGGCCCAGCAGATGCGTCTGCCCCACCACGTCGGCAAGCGTACGCGGACGCAGGCGCTCGGCTAGCGGCACATAAGGCCGGTGCGCGGGATCGTCAGCAAACAGGTCGTCGGTCATGACGGCATCAGGTCGGCGAGGAATAACGGATCACGGGCTGATCCGTTTTACATATTGACCACGTCCACACCCGAAGGCGGGGTGAAGCTGAACTCGGTCGCCGGCAGGGATGGATTGGCCTGGATGTCGGATAGCTCGACACGCGTGGTCTGTCCGAACGAATCGAGCAGTTCGACGCGCGCGGGCAGATTGTTCCGCAGGCCAATATCGACTTGGGCAAAGCCCGCGTCGGCGCTGCGCGGCTTCGCGCGCAGCCATTCGAGCCCGTCACGAGCAGGCAGTGGCGACACATTGAAGGCTTGCTCAAGGTCGCCCGAGCCAAACAGAATCGCCGCGGGCGACGCGCCTATGGCCTGATCCACCTGGCGCACCGTGACCTGCGCGAGATCGGGATCGTACTGAAACAGTCGCTGCCCATCAGACACCACGAGCTGTTCGTACGGTTGATTGACCGCCCACTTGAATTTACCGGGACGCTGGAACGCGAAGTCGCCACGTTGCGCCCTTTGCGTGGCGCCCTGCGCGCCGGTGGTGGACTGGGTGAACTTGCCCGTCGCGCTATTCACATTCGCGACAAAGGCCTTGAGCTGAGTTTGCGCATCGGCCGCCATCGCGGCCATTGGGCTCATCGCGAGCAGCGCGGCCGTCGCAACCCCGACGGCCCAAGTACGGCAGGCAACTGACATCAGGCTTCCTCTTTCGCCGGCACCAGGATCTCCCGATTGCCGTTTGATTGCATTGCCGACACCATACCCGATTGCTCCATCTGCTCGAGTAACCGTGCCGCACGGTTGTAACCAATTCGCAGATGACGCTGCACCAGTGAGATCGACGCACGGCGATGTTTAAGCACGACTTCGCAAGCCTGGTCGTACATCGGGTCGGTTTCCGCATCGGTCATGCCGGTCACGCTGCCCACGCCATCGCCCGTCTCGCCTTCGATCGCGCCTTCGAGCAGGCCCTCGATGTAGTTGGGCTCGCCTTGGGTTTTCAAATGCTCGACCACGCGGTGAACTTCGTCATCGTGCACGAACGCACCATGGACCCGCACGGGCAACCCGGAGCCAGGCGGCATGTACAGCATATCGCCCTGGCCCAGCAGCGTTTCCGCGCCCATTTGATCCAGAATCGTGCGCGAGTCGATCTTGGACGACACCTGGAACGCAATACGCGTGGGGATGTTGGCCTTGATCAAGCCGGTGATCACATCGACGCTGGGGCGCTGCGTGGCGAGTATCAAATGGATGCCCGCCGCGCGCGCTTTCTGCGCCAGGCGCGCGATCAGTTCTTCGATCTTCTTGCCCACCACCATCATCAGGTCGGCCAGCTCATCGATCACCACCACGATGGTCGGCAAGGGCGACAGCGGCTCGGGTTGATCGGGCGTCAACGAGAACGGATTGGGAATCGGTGCTTCGCGCTTGATGGCATCGCGGATCTTGGCGTTGTAGCCAGCCAGGTTACGCACGCCCATTTTGCTCATCAGGCGGTAGCGCTTTTCCATTTCGCCGACACACCAGTTCAAGGCGTTGGCGGCGTGGCGCATGTCGGTGACGACGGGCGCGAGCAGATGCGGAATGCCTTCATAGACACTCATCTCCAGCATCTTGGGATCGATCAGGATCAAGCGCGTATCGGCCGGGCCGGCCTTGTAGAGCAGCGACAGGATCATGGCATTGATCCCCACCGATTTACCCGAGCCGGTGGTACCCGCCACCAGCAAGTGCGGCATCTTGGCGAGATCGGCCACCACCGGGTTGCCCGCGATGTCCTTGCCGAGCGCCATCGTGACGACCGAGTTGCTGGCGTGGTAGGTCTGCGACCCGAGGATTTCAGACAGCTTCACCATCTGCCGACGCGGATTCGGCAGCTCCAGGCCCATCAGGTTCTTACCGGGGATGGTTTCCACCACGCGAATACTGACCAGACTCAGCGCGCGCGCGAGATCCTTGGCCAGATTCACGATCTGGCTGCCTTTGACACCGGTCGCGGGTTCGATCTCGTACCGGGTGATGACGGGCCCCGCTTGCGCGGCGACAACGGTGACATTCACACCGAAATCGGCCAGTTTCTTTTCGATGAGCCGCGAGGTGAACTCGATGGTCTCGGCCGATACGGTTTCCTGACTCTGCGCGGGTGCATCCAGCAAACCGATCGCGGGCAGATCGCCATCACCAGGGGGCGGCGAGAACAGCGTCTGCTGCTTTTCTTTTTCGACACGGACCGAGCGGGGCACCACGGTGATGGCGGGCTCGATGCGCACCGGCTGCTCGTGCGCGAGTTTCTCGTGTTTGGCTTCAACTTTTTCGGTGCGCACAGCCTTGGCGACCTCGCCTACCTTGCGGTCCTGGCGCGCGGTGTAAGTATCGCGAATACGACGGCCCACACCCTCGACCCAGATGCCCACCCGCTCGGCCACATGCAGCCAGGAAAACGAGAAAAAGAGGCTCAGGCCAATCGCGAGCATCACCAACAGCGCCAGTGTCGCCCCGGTAAACCCAACGGCCTGCGAGAGGTTCGTCGCCAGCATTTGCCCGATCACACCGCCCGCGCCACTGGCGCCATCGGTGCCTCCCGGCAGATGCATGCCCCAGCTATAAAGCCGCAGCGCCTCGATTCCGAGGGAACCAATCAGCACGAGGAAGAATCCAATCCCTTCTTCCCAACGCACGCGTGGCAAAACCTCGTCGGGCTTGTTGGTATTGGCCCGCAAATGGCTGGCCAGCCGTCGATAACCGGCACGGACGCGCTGTAAGAGGAGCACGACCCACCACCAGGCAGAAAAGCCGAACAGGTAGAGCAGGATGTCCGATAGATAGGCGCCAAACATCCCGCCGCGGTTATGGATCGCCTCATTGGTGACAGAATGCGACCACCCCGGATCAGAGGGCGACCACGTGGCGAGCACCAGTGTGAGCCAGGCAGCCAACGCGGCAAACAAAATCCAGCGCGCCTCGCGGAGCAAGCCGGAGATACGCGTTTGCAGCGGAGACGGGCCGTTACGGGTGTTGCGCGAAGCGCGGGGGGAGGCAGTTGAAATACGCGGCATGCGGCTCATTATAATTGGGCATCACTCTAAAGATACTGACCTATGTCCACCTCTAAACACGCTAAAGTTTTGATACTTGGATCCGGCCCCGCCGGTTACACGGCCGCGGTCTACGCCGCCCGGGCCAATCTGTCGCCGGTGCTCGTGACGGGCCTGGCGCAGGGTGGGCAATTGATGACGACCACTGACGTCGACAACTGGCCGGCCGACTTCGCCGGCGTGCAAGGGCCGGAGCTCATGCAGCGCTTTCAGCAGCATGCCGAGCGTTTCAATACCGAGATGTTGTTCGACCATATCGCCAAAGTCGACCTGTCCAAGCGCCCATTCACCCTGACGGGCGACACGGGCAATATTTACACGTGTGACGCGCTGATCATCGCCACGGGCGCATCGGCCAAGTACCTGGGCCTGCCGTCCGAAGAGGCCTTCATGGGCCGCGGCGTGTCGGGCTGCGCGACGTGCGACGGGTTCTTCTATCGCAATAAGGATGTCGTCGTCGTCGGCGGCGGCAATACCGCTGTCGAAGAAGCCCTGTATCTCTCCAATATCTGCCGCAAGGTCACCGTCATTCATCGCCGCGACAAGTTCCGCGCCGAGCCGATCCTGATCGACAAGATGATGGAAAAAGTCGCCAACGGCAATATGGAACTCAAGCTCTTTCACACGTTGGACGAAGTCTTGGGCGACGATAGCGGCGTGACGGGCGTGCGTATCCGTCATACCGAGACTGGTGAGACCGAGGATTTGGCCGTCATGGGCGCTTTCATCGCCATCGGTCACCAACCGAATACCGGCATTTTCGAAGGTCAGCTCGAAATGAAGGACGGCTACATCGTCACCAAGAGCGGCCTGTCGGGCATGGCCACCATGACCTCGGTGCCAGGCGTATTCGCCGCAGGCGATGTGCAGGATCATGTCTATCGTCAAGCCATCACCAGCGCCGGCACGGGCTGCATGGCCGCTCTGGACGCACAACGGTGGCTGGAGAATGCGCAATAACAAAGGCGGCCTGGCCGACCTGAAACGGCTGCAGCAGACGTTGCAGCGCTCGCGCGCCGAGGCCGAGCGCGCGGCCCGCGAGGCCGCCGCGCGAGCCGCCGATGTGGACCCCGACGCGTTTCGCAAAGCCACGCAATCGGTCACGCCACTAAAACCCACCGGACGCCGTGAGGTCAGGCCGGACACGGCGAAGACCCTCTCGGCCGCAACCGTCGTGCGCAAACCGATAGATGAGTCCGTCGCAATGCGGCGCGCGGCGGCGATGGGAGAAACTCTGTCCCGTGCCGATGCCGGCTTATCCGACGGCGCGGACGTCGCGCACTTACTCTCCGAGGGCGGCACCGCGTTCGTGCGGGCCGATGCGGCTCCCGACACGGCGCGGAATCTGCGCCGGGGGCGATGGCCCGCCGGAGCCGAATTAGACTTGCACGGACTGCGCGTCGAACAAGCTCGCCACGCCGTGGTGTCGTTCCTCGACGAATGCCTCGAACATGGCATCCGCTGTGTACGCATTGTCCACGGCAAAGGCTATGGTTCCCAGGGGCTGGAGCCGGTCCTCAAAGACAAAGTGCGCACATGGCTGGTTCAGAAAGCCGACGTCATGGCGTTTTCTGAGGCCTCTGAACGAGAAGGCGGCGCGGGCGCGTTGCTGGTGCTATTGCGACAAACCGGGACACGACGCGCATGAAATGGATATACCTGGGTATTGCCATCGTGGCCGAGATCATCGCCACCAGTGCGCTCAAAGGCTCGCAAGGCTTTACCCGACTCGCGCCCTCGGCCCTGACCGTGGCGGGCTATGCGGTGTCGTTCTATTTTCTGTCGATGACGCTACGGTATATCCCGGTGGGCGTTGCCTATGCCATCTGGTCGGGCGTGGGCATCGTGCTGATCTCGTTAATCGGCGCCCTGCTGTTTGACCAGCACCTGGATCTGCCCGCCATAATCGGCATTGGGCTCATCATCGCGGGGGTTGTGGTGATGAATGTCTTTTCGAAATCGGTTGGCCATTAAGTCGCTTTAAGTCGTTCAGCCGGCGCATCCGGCCAGCCCTGCCCGATCATGCCTAGGCCTCGGATTTGCCATCGGGTTCCCGCAGATAATGCACCAGCCGATTCGTGGCGCGATCGGGCGGCGGCGTTAGCAGCGACACCACAATCATCGTCAGAAACGCCGCAGGCGCGCCAAACACGCCCGCTGCAATAGGCTGTATGCCCCACCACAGCTCCACCGGCTGCGCGCGATCGATGCCGAACACCCATTCGCGCAGCCACGGATGCGTGTGCGCCATATAGGTAAACGTCACCGCCAGGCCTACGCCCATACCGAAGACAGCACCCCATTTGTTCGCACGCCGCCAAAATATGCCCATGACAAGCGCGGGGAAAAACGATGAGGCTGCGAAAGAAAACGCGGCGGACACCATGAAGAGAATATCCGCCGGCTTGCGCGCCGCGACCCAGGCCGCGGCAAAGGCGACCGCCAGCAGCAGGATCTTGGACACCATCACCCGCCGCGCCGCCGACATGCGCGGGGACACGACCCGATACCACATGTCGTGCGACAGAGAGTTCGACAAAGTCAGCAGTAACCCGTCCGCAGTCGAAAGCGCCGCGGCCAGCCCGCCCGCGGCCACCAACCCCGAAATCACATAGGGCAGGCCGCCGATCTCCGGCATGGCCAGCACCACCACGTCAGCGCCCATGCTGATTTCACCTAACTGCACCTTGCCATCGCGATTAACGTCAACCAGATCCAGCAGATTGACGTCGACCGCGCTCCACGCGTGCACCCAGCTGGGCAGGTGCGCGAAATCGCTTCCCACGACCTGTGTGTAGACCTCGTATTTAACGAGCAGCGCCAGCGCGGGCGCCATGAAATATAAGAGCAGAATAAATAACAAGGACCAGCAGACCGAACGCCGCGCTTCGATCACCGAACGCGTCGTGTACGACCGCATCAGAATATGCGGCATGCCGGCCGTGCCCAGCATCAAACACAGCACCAGCGATAAAAAGTTCAGCCGCATCTGCTGACGTTCCTGGGGATCGGCGGCAGGGAACGGTTCGGCGTGGGGCACCGGCCGCGCGCCGCGCGCTTCAAAGGTGGCGCGCGCCTGGGACCATGCCGCTCGCGCGGCCTCTACACTTTCGGGATATGTCTCCAGTTCGCGTTCGACCGTACGGACATCCACCATGGACGCCCCTATCGCCGTCAATTCCGCCAACCGTTGGCGCAGCCGGTCCTTTTCCTGAGACCAGGATTCGGGCAGCGCCTCCAGGCGCTGGGTCATTTCATCGGCGCGCGCCTTCCATAGCTGGCGTACTTGCAGTTCGGACACGTCCTTGCCCAACTGGGTTTCCCGCTCGGTAATTTCCTGCAAGACAGTGCCGCCAGCCAGCTGCGGCAAGGGCAGATCGGTATGTTTCATCGACAACCAGATGACGGGCACCAGATACGCCACCACCAGGATGATGTACTGCCCCACCTGAGTCCACGTCACCGCGCGCATACCGCCCAGGAACGAACACACCAGCATGCCGCCCAAGGCCACGAAAATGCCCAGCTCGAACGAAATACCGGTCATGCGCGTGGTGATGATGCCCACGCCATAGATCTGCGCTACCAGATAGGTGAATGAGCACAGCACCGCGCAGGCTACACCGGCCAATCGCGCGAGATTGCCGCCATAACGCGCCCCCATGAAGTCCGGCAACGTGTACTGGCCGAACTTGCGCAGGTACGGCGCCAGCAAGAGCGCCACAAGTACATAGCCGCCCGTCCAGCCCATGATGTAGGCCAGGCCGCCATACCCCGTCAGATAAAGCGTGCCCGCCACGCCAATAAACGAGGCCACCGACATCCAGTCCGCCGCGGTGGCCATGCCGTTATAGACGGCAGGTACCCGGCGTCCCGCCACGTAGTATTCAACCTGATCGGAGGTGCGACAGACAATACCGATACCCGCATAAAGGCTGACGGTCACCAGCAGGAACGCGTATCCGATCCAATTGCGTGGCAAGCCGGCGAGCTCGGCCAGCGCCAACAACACGATAAGCAGGGCAAAGCCCGCCGTGTAAAGCACATAGATGCGCCGCAACCGCTTGTCGAACTCACGCGGACTGTCTCCGGTAAACGGCATTAATCGCTCCGCTTTTCCTCGTCCGCCAACCGTGCGTCCGCCTTATTCATGAAGCGTGCGTAGAGCACGACGAGAACCAGATAGCAAAGCGGCGCGCCATAAGCGGCCATCCAGAACGCGAAGGGCCAGCCAATGAAATCGAATGTCAGCTCGCGGGCAAAGTAGGCGGGGACGAAGGTAAGCAACAGCCAGATGCCGAGCAACACCCCGATAAGCATGAGATTGCGCCGCCAATATCTGCGCAGGGCATGTGGGGGAGGATCGTCGATTTGCGGCATGGAAAGTGGACCGCCCGGTCGGGTTTCTAACGCAGCATACGCACGGTGGGCAAGATGGGCAAATGCGCAAGATGAGCCTTATGCGACAACGGCCGGCACCTCCTGGTGCCAGCCGTTGTGCGTTTTGCTTTTATTTGGGTACTGCTAGTTTGTTTATACCGGTGCCGCCGGTCGCCCTTTTTTGGGCTATTTGTCTCCTCACCTGCATGAAAGCAATTGTGCACCACGAACGGGCCAAGGACACTAGGGGAATGCCCTAAGTTAGCGCGAAACAACACTGCATTCGCACCATTTCGGTGCATTTTGCCATAAAAAAAAGCCACCCACATCGTGGGTGGCCAAGAACAAGGTGCCCCGACTCCGCTCGGAAAGAGGGCGACCCGTACCTCGATATCAGAAGCGATGACGCAGGCCGACACCAACCGTCGTCATCTTGTTGCCGTCTACGAAGCCAGCAGCATCCGCATACGAAGCGAACGTGTACAAGTTGGTGCGCTTGGACAGGTCGTAGGTGTACCCCACGCTGTAGATGTCCATGGCTTCCAGCCCCTTGTTGGGGTCTGCACGTTGCCACGAAGCGAAGACGTTGCTGGCGCCGCCGACCGGAGCGCTAACACCGACCAGGTACGAGTTGATCTTCAAGCCTTTCCAGGTGAACGCATCGATGGTGTCGCCTTGACCGCGCGCCGGGGTATTGGTGTTAACTCCGCCGCCGTAAAAGCCGAAGTCTTCTTGACCCGACAGCACACCGTCCTTGCCCCAGCCGTAGGCCAGCGAGAGTTTGACCACTTCGAAGTCATACGCCGCGCCAATAATGGCCTGCTTCGGTTGCGGCTGGTTGGGCTTGAGGAACTGCTGGTCATAAGACACGACCACAGCCAGCGGGCCGTTGTTATAGCGCAGACCGGTGGTGACACCACGGCTATTGTCGTTGGTCTTGAATCCGCCCGGGCGGGATACGTCGTCCACATTGAACGAGTAACCGATGCCAAACTGGAATCCGCTATACGACGGGGTCTGATACATGACCATATTGTCGTAGCGAACCGTGTTGGCGGCACTGAAAGCCGACCCCATCGAGGCATTCAAATAGCTCAGCGAGAACGGATCGATGTCCGCGAAATACTTAGACGCGATGTTGGTTTGACGGCCCAAATCCAGACGACCCCACGCGTCGCTCTGCAGACCAACCGTGGCTTGACGACCGAACAGACGGTCGCCTTGTTTTCTTCTACCATTCGAAGAGTTGAACCCGCCTTCCAGGACAAAAACGGCTTGCACGCCGTCGCCCAGATCTTCGGTGCCGCGCAGGCCCCAGCGCGAACCGCTCTGGATACCATCGGTCATACCGAATCGGGAATGATAATCGCCGCCGTACTCACCGCGATTCTGGTCGTCCGTGCCGACCTTGCCACGCTGGTAGGTCAGGCCCGTATCGATCAAACCGTACAAGGTCACTTGCGTTTCTGCCAACGCGGTGCCGCTCATTCCAGCGAGGATAGCGCCAGCCAACAGAGTTTTTGTTAGTTTCATGTCCTTATCCCGATCAGTAGAGAAAGCCGTAGTCCCCACCCACGGAGACCGCCAGAGCCATACGTTAGAGAAAGGCGGACAGCGCCCTAAAACTAGGCACTACACGATGTAACAAAAAACAACACCGACCTGATTCTACAGAGTGCAACCCAAAACAACACCGAAATCTTTGGTTTCACAAATAACATTCGCCAGTTACTCGAGCATTGCGATTAAACAACATTCGTTCGTCTGGCGAGATTCCAAAAGAAAGCGACAAGATACCGGAGGATGCCGGCGTATTAGCCGATATTTGAGACAGATACAGCCGGTTTATTTTGCAATAATGCGATAGATTGTCGCACTTAACCCCGATTTAGGCTACATATTTTCGCGCATTACACGACCAAAGCCCGAGCATGACACCTGTGTGGCCCCTTCAAGCAAACGGGCGAAGTCATAGGTCACGTGCCCGGAGGCAATGGTCTTTTCCATGCTCGTAATGATCAAATCCGCGGCCTCTACCCAGCCGAGATGACGCAGCATCATTTCGGCCGCCAGGATCGACGAACCGGGGTTGACGTAGTCTTTGCCCGCGTATTTCGGCGCCGTGCCATGGGTAGCCTCGAACATCGCCACCGAGTCCGACAGGTTGCCGCCGGGAGCGATACCAATGCCGCCCACTTGCGCACCCAGCGCATCCGAGATGTAGTCGCCATTCAAGTTAAGTGTGGCAATCACGTCATACTCGGCCGGACGCAGCAAAACCTGCTGCAAGAAAGCGTCGGCGAAGGAATCCTTGATCGTAATCTCGCGGCCCGTCTTGGGGTTCTTCAGTTTGCACCACGGACCACCATCAATCACCCGTGCGCCGAATTCCCGTTGTGCCAGTGCATAGCCCCAGTCACGGAATCCCCCTTCGGTGAATTTCATGATGTTGCCCTTATGGACCAGCGTGACCGAGGAGCGGTCATGATCGATCGCATACTGAATCGCTTTACGCACCAGGCGTTCAGTGCCTTCGCGCGATACGGGCTTGATGCCGATGGCCGAGGTGTCGGGAAAACGAATTTGATTTACGCCCAACTTGTCTTGCAGAAACTGAATCAGCGCGCGCGCCTCGTCGGTATCGGCCGCATATTCGATGCCGGCGTAAATGTCCTCGGAATTTTCCCGGAAGATCACCATATCGATCTTCTGCGGTTCACGCACGGGCGAAGGTACGCCCTTGTGATAGCGCACCGGGCGCACGCAGGCATAAAGATCGAGCTGCTGACGCAAGGCCACGTTCAGTGAGCGGATATCGCCGCTATGCGGCACCGTCAGCGGTCCTTTGATGGACACGACATAGTCTTTGACAACGGCCAGTGTTTCCTCGGGCAGCCACACATCGGGGCCATAGACCTTCGTGGCTTTTTCACCGGCATACACTTCCATCCAATGAATTTTGCGTGTGCCGTCATACGCTTTATTCACGGCCGCGTTGACCACATCGATCATCACAGGGGTGATGTCGATGCCGGTTCCATCACCCTCAATATAAGGAATGACAGGATGGTCGGGGACATTCAGCGTCCCGTCGTCATGGATGGTGATCTTCTGGCCCTCAGCGGGGACCTTAATATGTTGGTAGGACATGAGTGCTCCTCGGATAGTGGATGGCTTTGCCTACCGGTTCGATCGAAGCGCGGTTCATGGCGCCTGTACCGCTCCCGAATGTCCCCTCTCCCAGGACGCGATTCAAGGAAACGCATGGCGCAGAACCCACATGGCAACCGAGCCAGACGGCGGATCGACGCTAATTCTAGCGCCACCCGCCGGCCCGAGGCCGGGCGCTCGGCGGTGGAGCGCTAAAATGGTGCGGTTCCCTTTTGCAAGCACTGCCCCATGTTCAACCCTTCTCGGGACCAAGTCCGCGAATTCTTTATCGAAGCCTGGCGCAAGCACCGCGACGCCGAGGTCCTGACGCCTTTGGAGTCCATGGCGTTGGACTGGATGATCGAGCATCCCGAATACCACGGCGATCTCGAGGATCCCGAGGCGATGACGGCCGAATATCCGGTGGAGAAAGGGCGCACCAATCCGTTTCTGCATCTGTCGATGCATCTGGCCATCGCGGAGCAGTTATCCATCGACCATCCGCGTGGTATCCGGCAGGCCTATCAGCAACTGGTCGCGCGCAGCGATGCGCACCAGGCCGCCCATGAAATCATGGAGTGCCTGGGGCAAGTCGTGTGGGAAGCCCAACGCCTGGGCACGCCGCTCGATAGCGATGCCTATATCGATCTGATCCGCCAACGCGCGAGCCGATAAAGGCGGTGGCGGCTGCAGGCAGACAGCCCAAGCGCGTCGCGCATGGAAGACGGCGTGTCGCCATGGCAGACAGCCACAGAGATTCGCCGTCAGCCAGAAGGCCAATCCACGTCAGGCTATTTACGCACGCCCAGGTCACTGGGCTGCGCCGATAGCCAGTGCGCCACTTGCTCGATATCCTTATCCGACAGCTGCACGGCGAAAGCGCCCATGATGGGGTTTTTGCGCACGTTCGCGGTCGCGGGTGCGCCCGCGGCGCCACGCCGGTAGGCCTTTAAAGCCTGAATCAGATAATCCGCATGCTGCCCCGCCAATACCGGGTACGCCGGGTCCACCGATGTCTTCGCGTCCGCGCCATGACACGAAGCGCAGTTGAATTTATCGAACACCGCTTTACCGGCCGCCAGGTCCTGTGCCTGGGCGAATCCGCCAGTCGTTGCCACGATCAAGCCCGCCAGGGTATACACCGTCCGTTTCATCTAAGGCCCCTCGTCATTTGAGATTGGAGTAGTAAGCGGCCAGATCAGCGATATCCTGGTCGCTCAGGCTGCCCGCGATCGCATCCATGGTGGGATGGCTGCGCGCGCCTTTTTTGTACTCATTGAGGGCGGCCTCGATGTACTTGGCGTTCTGGCCAGCAATCATCGGCACGTGATAAAGCTCGGGAAAACTCGCCTTGTAGCCAGGGATGCCGTGGCACCCGACGCACATGGAGATTTTGTCTTTGGCGTTCTGGATATTGCCCGTGGGCGCAGCATCAGCCGCGGCCGCATGACCAGAGATCGCACAGGAAACCACTACAACCAGCGAGGACAGATAGGTTTTCAACTTCATTGAATTGGCTCTTTGTAAGGCTGAAAACTGTGCTCGGGATGAGCGGCTGGGCCTGGACCCAGCTACAAGCCGAATGATTGTACGATACTTGTTCTGAAGCCAAACCTAAACCGGGATTGCCCCGCTCACCTTTCATCGCCTATGTCCGCTGCCCAGAGTTCCGCCGCCCGCTTCGAAGGATCCGACCGCTACGTCGCTACCGATGACCTCAAGCTGGCGGTCAACGCTGCCTTGACGTTGCAACGCCCGCTGTTGATCAAGGGGGAACCCGGAACCGGCAAGACAATGCTGGCGGAAGAAGTCGCCCGCGCACTGGGCCGGCCCCTGCTGCAATGGCATATCAAATCGACCACCAAGGCTCACCAGGGCCTCTACGAATACGATGCGGTATCGCGTCTGCGCGACTCGCAATTAGGCGACGAAAAAGTCCGCGATATCGGCAACTATATTGTCAAAGGCACGCTCTGGCAGGCCTTCGAGGCACCCGAACCGGTAGTGCTGTTGATCGACGAAATCGACAAGGCCGACATCGAGTTCCCTAACGATCTGTTGCGTGAATTGGATCGCATGGAGTTCCATGTGTATGAAACGCGGCAGACAATCGCGGCGGTCCATCGTCCGCTGGTGATCATCACGTCGAATAACGAGAAGGATCTGCCCGACGCCTTCCTCCGCCGTTGCTTTTTCCATTACATCCGATTCCCCGATCGCGACACGATGCGCGATATCGTCGGCGTGCACTATCCGGATATCAAACAGGACGTGCTGCGCGCGGCACTGGATACGTTCTTTGCACTGCGCGAAGCGCCCGGCCTGAAAAAGAAACCCTCGACCTCCGAGTTCCTCGATTGGCTGCGCCTGCTCTTGGTCGAAGGCGCAAGCGCTGCCGAAATCGATGCGCATGCGGCCACCGCCATCCCCATGATGGCCGGCGCGCTGTTAAAAAACGAGCAGGATCTGCAGCTGCTGGAGCGGCTGGCAGCCATGACGCGCGGTACGCGACGCTGATATGCTGATCGACTTCTTCTACCACCTGCGCGCCCATCAGCTGCCCGTCTCGGTCAAGGAATACCTGACCCTGCTCGAAGCCCTGCAGCAAGGCGTGATGGCGCCCACGCTGGATGATTTCTATTATCTGGCGCGCACCACACTGGTGAAGGACGAGTCGCTCTTCGACCGCTATGACGCGGCTTTCGGCGCCTACTATCGCGGCATCGAAGCCAAGCTGCCAGCAGGCAAAGACATCCCGCTGGACTGGTTGATCAAGGAGTTCGAAAAAAGCCTGACGCCGGAACAAAAGGCCGCCATTGAAAAGCACGGCTGGGACAAGCTGATGGAGCTTTTCAAGCAGCGCCTGGCAGAGCAAAAAGAGCGTCACGCTGGCGGCAGTAAATGGATCGGCACCGGCGGCACCTCGCCCTTCGGCAATGGCGGCTATCACCCGGAAGGCATCCGCGTCGGCGGCCAATCGGCGGGCAATCGCACGGCCGTCAAGGTTTGGGATGAACGCCAATTTCGCGATTACGACGACCAGCTCGAACTGGGCACGCGCAACTTCAAGGTCGCCCTACGACGCCTGCGCCGTTTCGCGCGCGAGGGCGCGGATCTGGAGCTGGATCTGGATGACACCATCGCCAGCACGGCGCGCAACGCCGGGCATCTGGATCTGCGTCTGGTGCCCGAGCGACACAACACGGTCAAGGTGCTGATGCTGTTGGATGTCGGCGGCAGCATGGACGATCACATCGCGCGCGTCGAGGAACTGTTTTCCGCCGCGCGCAGCGAATTCCGGAATATGGAGGTGTACTACTTCCATAACTGCCCGTACGAAACGCTATGGCAGAGCAATCGCCGGCGGCAAAGCGAACGCTTTGACACCTGGGATGTACTGCGCAAGTACAACTCCGACTGGCGCCTCATTATTGTCGGCGATGCGACGATGAGCCCCTACGAGATCGTGCATCCCGGTGGATCGGTGGAGCACTACAACAAAGAGGCCGGCGCGGTATGGCTGCGCCGCCTGCTCGACGCCTGGCCTAAAGCCGCGTGGTTGAATCCCGAACCCACGGCATCGTGGCAATATCGACAATCCATCTCGCTGGTGCGCGAGATCATGCAGGATCGCATGTATCCGGTCACCGTGGCGGGCCTGGAGCAGGCGATGCGACAGCTATCCAAATGATGCGTTATGACGGGGCCTATGCAGGCCCCGCTTAGCCATCCACGGGATCTGACGGCGTATCCAGGATCAGTTGATAAAACGCCAGATCTAGCCATCGTCCGAATTTGAAGCCCGCATGACGAATCGTGCCGGCATGCTCAAAGCCCAGTTTTTCATGCAGACGGATGCTGGCGGTGTTGGTCGCGTCAATCCCGCCCACCAACACATGAAGCTGCCTCTCACGCGCATGGTCGATCACCCGACGCATCAAGGCCTCGGCCAGCCCTTGCCCACGAAAGCGGGGATCGACATACACGGAATGTTCCACCGTGTACTTATTGGCGGGATACGCACGGAAACTGCCGTAGCTGGCAAAGCCCATCAGCTCGCCGGCCGCGTTCTCGTAGCCTAATACGGGGAAATTCCCGGTGGCTTTCGCGGCGAACCAGGCCTGCATCGAGGCTTGCGTGCGCGGCTGGTAGTCGTATAGCGCCGTCGAGTTCAGGATGGCGTCATTAAAGAGCGCCAGGATCGCGGGACCATGACGGGTCAGCGTACATTGCACGGGCACGGCGCCCGTCACGCCGACTGGGGTAGGGTCAGATTTCATCGCGGAAATTATAGCGACGCGAGGGGTGGCACCAGGGGGATGGCGGAACCAAATGAACCGTATACACTCCAACGACTTTCGCTCGTTACATGGATGGTTACTATGCGATTATCGCTTTTTGGCCTGGGCGCCCGGTTTCATGCGCTCCTAGTCACTTCGTTTTTGGCCTTCCACGTCGGGGCCGCGACGCTACCTGCGGGAATGACCGAGGTCACCTCGGTAGAGGGCATCACAGAATATCGATTAGCGAATGGCCTGCGTGTTTTGCTCGCCCCGGACGCATCCAAGCCCACCACGACCGTCAATATGACGTATCTGGTCGGCTCGCGCCACGAGAACTACGGCGAGACCGGCATGGCGCATTTGCTTGAACACATGCTGTTCAAGGGCACGCCCACGACACGTAATGCCTTGGGAGAGTTCTCCAAGCGCGGCTTGCAAGCCAACGGTTCCACCTCGGGTGACCGCACCAATTATTTCGCCAGCTTCGCCGCCGACCCGGAGACCTTGAAATGGTATCTGGGCTGGCAGGCCGATGCGATGGTGAACTCGACCATTTCCCGCGAAGACCTCGATTCCGAGATGACCGTGGTGCGCAACGAGATGGAAAGCGGTGAAAACAGCCCATTTCGCGTCTTGATGCAGAAAATGATGGCCGCCGCGTTTCAGTGGCATAACTATGGCAAGAGCACCATCGGCGCGCGCTCGGACGTCGAGAACGTCGACATCGCGCAGTTGCGCAAGTTCTATCACGAGTACTATCAGCCCGATAACGCGGTGCTGATCGTCAGCGGCAGCTTCGATCCGCAGACGACACTCGAAGCGATCAGCGAAACGCTGGGCAAGCTGCCCAAGTCCGACCGCGCGCTGCCGCCAGAGTACACCGTGGAGCCCGTGCAAGACGGGGAACGCTCGGTGACGCTGCGCCGTGCCGGCGGCACGCCTTTGGTGGCCGCCATGTATCACATCCCCGCCGCTGGCAGCCCCGAGTATGCGCCTTTTGATCTGGCGACCATGATTCTGTCTGATACGCCGTCGGGCCGCCTCTACCATGCGCTGGTGCCCAAGAAGCTGGCCGCGGACGTATTTGGATTCGCCATGGACCAAGAGGACCCGGGCTTGGCCATGTTCGGCGCGCAATTGCAGCCGGGCATGAACCAAGACGAGGCGTTGCAGACGCTCACGAGCACACTGGAATCGATCAAGAACCATCCTTTCACGCAGGCCGAGCTTGATCGCGCCCGCAGCAAGTGGTTGACGGCATGGCAGCAGCTTTATTCCGACCCGGAAAACCTGGGTGTTGCGTTGTCGGAATCGATCGCCGCGGGCGATTGGCGTCTGTTTTTCCTGCATCGGGACCGCGTGCGCGATGCGAAGCTCGAGGACGTGCAGGACGTCGCCGTCAAGTATCTGAAGGCCAGCAATCGTACGGAAGGTCGTTATATTCCCACCGAGAAACCGGACCGCGCGCCGCTACTGACGCGCCCGGATCTGAGCGCGGCACTGAAGGACTACAAGGGCGATCCGGATTTCAAGCAAGCCGAGGCTTTTGATCCGTCGCCGGCCAACATCGACAAGCTCACGCAGCGCGAAACACTGAACCTGCCCAATGGCCCGGTCGAAGTGGCGCTGCTGCCCAAAGCGACGCGCGGTGGCCGTGTACAGGCGGAGCTGTTGATTCAGTTCGGCGATGCCACCACCCTGCGTGGTCAGCGGGTCAATGCCTCGACCGTGGCCGATCTGCTTGAACGCGGTACGCCAACGCTCACGCGTCAGGCGATCCAGGATCGCTTCGACGCGCTGCAGGCGGATGTGTCCTTTAATGGCGCGGGCACGACGCTGACGGTGTCCATGTCCACGGCTGGCGAACACTTGCCTGCCCTGGTGGATCTGGTGCTCGACGTGGTGCGTCATGCCAGTTTCCCGGAGGCCGAGGTCGAGGAATATCAGCGTCAGGCCGTAACTTCGATTCGTAGCGCGATGAACGAGCCGAGCGCATTGGCTCGCCGCGCGCTGGCGCGCCACGACAATGTGTGGCCGGTCGACGATGTACGCTATGTGCCGACCTACGAAGAGGAACTCAAAGAGGCCGAGGCGATCAAGCGTGACGAACTCGTGGCGTTTCACAAACGCTTTTATGGCGCGGGCGCGATTAAATTCGCCGCGGTCGGCGAGTTTGACCCTGCCGCGGTCAAGCAGTCGCTGACCAAAGGCCTGAACGGCTGGCAGAAAGCACCGGCGTTCAAACGTCTGGATAATCCTTATCGCGACATCAAGCCTGCGAATTTCGATATCGATACGCCGGACAAGGCTAACGCGTTTTTCATCTCGCGCATGCCGTTGAAGCTGCAAGACACCGATGCCGATTTCCCGGCACTGTATCTGGCGAACTTCCTGTTGGGTACGTCGGAGACTTCGCGTCTGTGGAATCGCGTGCGCGAGCAGGAAGGGCTGTCGTATAACGTGCGCAGCAATCTCAGCGTGTCGGCGTACGAGCCCTCAGGCAGCTGGACAATGTACGCCATCTACGCGCCGCAGAACCGCGAACGCCTGGAAAAAGCCATCCAGGAAGAACTGGCGCGCGCCACCAAGGATGGCTTCACCGAGCAAGAAGTCCGCGACGGGATTGCCGCCCTGTTGAACTACCGCAAGCTGTCACGCGCGCAGGACGGCGTGTTGGCCTCGACCTGGATCGACTACATGAGCCGCAAGCGCACGTTCGAATGGTCTGCTGCGATGGACGAGAAAATCGCCGCGCTGACAGCGGATCAGGTCAATGCCGCCGTGCGTAAGTACCTGCAGCCGGCGCAGTTCAGTACCGCGGTGGCCGGGGATTTCTCGGTGAACAAAGCGCACTGATGTCTGGAGCGTCCGTGCAAAGCTCGTTGATGGACTGACGCGCCACGCGACGGACAATTTGGACGAAAGAGCGATGGGGCCGGATCATCCGGCCTCGCCTGCTACGCCGGCCTCCGGGGCCGGCGTTTTTATTTCTACGCTACCGTATTGCGTCAGGCGCCCCAGATCTGTCCGATTTATCAAGATTCATTGGTGGGCACGCCCCTTCCCTGCGCAATCGCATCGGCATAAAAATGGCGCCAGGGCACGGTCACGTCTGTGCTTATCATCATTGTTTCACCGGCACATCATCACGGAGGTCCGGCATGCTACCCATCTCTTTTCCACCCCCAGTGCCCCAGCGTCTGCGGGACGCGGACGAGGAAACTGAAAAGCCCTCGCCGAATATCGAGCCCAACAACATTCCCTACCAGGGGGTATATGGACACGTAGATCCCAACGCGCCGACGCGCGCGGAGGTGCGCGCCGATCTGGTCAAAGCCAAAGCGGCCGGGTTGGTGACGTATGGGGAACAGGAGTATCCGGTGGAGCAGGCGCTGCGCCCGCACAAAACGCGGGCGCAAGTCATGGCCGAACTGGCCGAAGCCCAGGCCAGGGGTGAATACCATTTCGGGGAACTGGATTACCCGTGAGGGGGGTATCCGGATTCCTCACCTGAGGTCAATCCGGGGTACCCGCGATCGCTGTCACGCCTCGACGGGGCATGACAGCGATACGCAGACGCATCAGCTAAAGAACTCCTTGACGCGGTCCGTCCAGGATTTGCTCTGCGGCGAGTGGCGCTCGCCGCCGTCGTTTAACGACGCCTCAAATTGACGCAAGATGGCTTTTTGTTCGTCGTTCAAGCGCACCGGCGTCTCGACCACCACGTGGCAGTACAGATCGCCCGGATAGCTCGCACGCACCCCGCGAATACCCTTGCCGCGCAACCGGAACGTCTTGCCCGATTGAGTGCCTTCGGGAATCGTGATTTCCGCCTTTCCACCCAAGGTGGGCACCTGCAATTCGCCGCCCAAGGCTGCCGTGGTGAACGGAATCGTCAGCTCGCAATGCAGATCGTCGTCGTCACGCTGGAAGATCTTGTGCTGCTTGATGTGAATCTCGACGTACAGATCCCCCGGAGGCCCTCCGTTCAGACCTGGCTCGCCATTGCCGCTGGAGCGGATGCGCATACCGTCGTCGATCCCGGCGGGAATCTTGACCTGCAGGGTCTTGTTGCGACGCTTGCGGCCCACGCCATCGCAGGCGGTGCAAGGATCGGTGATCTCTTTGCCGCTGCCGTGGCAGGTCGGGCAGGTTTGCTGCACGCTGAAAAAGCCTTGCTGCATACGCACCGCGCCGGAGCCGCCGCAGGTATGGCAGGTCTTGGGCGTGGTCCCAGGCTTGGCGCCGCTGCCGTGGCAGACTTCACAGTTTTCCCAGCTGGGCACGCGGATTTCGGTGTCAAAGCCTTGTGCGGCCTGCTCCAGCGTGATTTCCAGCGAGTATTTGAGATCGGCACCGCGATAGACCTGAGGGCCACCGCCGCGGCGGCCGCCAGCGGCACCGAAAATCTCGCCAAAAATATCGCCAAACGCGTCGGCGAACCCTCCGCCCATACCCGCGCCACCCATGCCAGCGGCATTTGGATCCACGCCAGCATGACCGTAGCGGTCGTACGCGGCACGCTTCTGCTCGTCACCAAGGACCTCGTAGGCTTCCTTGATTTCCTTGAACTTTTCTTCGGCGTCTTTGTTATCCGGATTGCGGTCCGGATGGTATTTCATGGCCAGCTTGCGGTAGGCCTTTTTCAGCTCCTCGTCCGTAGCGTTTTTCGCCACGCCGAGCGCTTCGTAATAGTCGCGTTTTGCCATATTAACTAGGCTCGAGAACGAGCGATAACTTGGGATGATTCAGAACGAATCCGCCCGGTAACCGGACGATCCGGGTACCGGGCGCATTCTGACGTCATAGATGACCGTCTTGACCAGACTTATTGATCGCGCTTGACTTCTTTAAAGTCAGCATCGACCACGTTGTCATCAGCCGGCTTGGCGCCTTCGCCGCCCGCCTGCTGCGCGGCCTGAGCGGCCTGCATGTCGGCGTACATCTTCTCGCCCAGCTTTTGCGAGGCCGTGGACAGCGCTTCAACCTTGGCGTCGATCGCGGCCTTGTCGCCGTCCTTGAGCACTTCCTCGAGTTCCTTGATGGCGTTCTCGATGGCTTCCTTCTCGGAGGCGTCGAGCTTATCGCCATACTCGGTCAGCGACTTGCGGGTGGCGTGCACCAACGCGTCGGCCTGGTTGCGAGTCTGAGCCAGCTCGGCGATACGACGATCTTCCTCGGCGTTTGCCTCGGCATCCTTGACCATGCGCTGGATTTCGTCTTCCGACAAACCAGAGTTGGCCTTGATGGTGATCTTGTTTTCCTTGCCGGTGCCCTTGTCCTTGGCGGACACGTGCAGAATGCCGTTGGCGTCGATGTCGAACGTGACTTCGATTTGCGGCACACCGCGCGGCGCGGGCGGGATACCTTCGAGATTGAACTCACCCAGGCTCTTGTTGCCCGCGGCGATTTCACGCTCGCCCTGATACACCTTGATCGTCACGGCCGGCTGATTGTCGTCAGCGGTCGAGAACGTTTGCGAGAAACGTGTCGGGATCGTGGTGTTCTTCTGGATCATCTTGGTCATCACGCCGCCCAGGGTTTCGATACCCAGCGACAACGGGGTGACGTCCAGCAGCAGCACGTCCTTACGGTCGCCCGACAGCACGGAACCCTGGATCGCGGCGCCAGCGGCCACGGCTTCGTCGGGGTTCACGTCCTTGCGCGGATCCTTGCCGAAGAATTCCTTGACCTTTTCTTGGACCTTGGGCATACGGGTCATACCGCCGACCAGGATCACGTCGTCAATATCGGAAACCTTGACGCCAGCGTCCTTGATCGCGACGCGGCAGGGCTCGATCGTGCGGTCGATCAGTTCTTCGACCAAGGCTTCGAGCTTGGCGCGCGTGATCTTCAGGTTCAAGTGCTTCGGACCGGATGCATCGGCCGTGATGTACGGCAGGTTGATTTCGGTCTGTTGGCTGGACGAGAGCTCGATCTTGGCCTTTTCAGCGGCTTCTTTCAGTCGTTGCAGGGCCAGCACGTCCTTGGACAGGTCGGTGCCTTGCTCTTTCTTGAATTCGCCGATGATGTAGTCAATGATGCGCTGGTCGAAGTCTTCGCCACCGAGGAAGGTGTCGCCGTTGGTCGAGAGCACTTCGAACTGCTTTTCGCCGTCCACGTCAGCGATTTCGATGATGGACACGTCGAACGTACCGCCACCCAAGTCATACACGGCGATCTTGCGATCACCCTTTTCGGTCTTGTCCAGGCCGAAAGCCAGCGCGGCCGCGGTCGGCTCGTTGATGATGCGCTTGACTTCCAGACCGGCGATGCGGCCGGCGTCCTTGGTCGCCTGACGTTGGCTGTCGTTGAAGTAAGCCGGCACCGTGATCACGGCTTCGGTGACTTCTTCGCCCAGGTAGTCCTCGGCGGTTTTCTTCATCTTGCGCAGCACATCGGCCGACACTTGGGGAGGCGCCATTTTCTTGCCGCGCACTTCGACCCAGGCGTCGCCGTTATCGGCCTTGACGATGCTGTAGGGCATCAGGTCGATGTCTTTCTGAACGGCTTTTTCTTCGAACTTGCGGCCGATCAGGCGCTTGACAGCGTACAGGGTGTTCTTCGGGTTGGTCACCGCCTGGCGTTTGGCGGGAGCGCCGACCAGGGTTTCACCATCGTCCATGTAGGCGACGATGGAGGGCGTGGTGCGGGCGCCTTCAGCGTTTTCGATGATTTTGACCTGGCCACCGTCCATGACAGCCACGCAGCTGTTGGTCGTGCCCAAGTCGATGCCGATGATTTTGCTCATGGTTGGAATACCTTGCTAGAAATTCTGAATACGGAAATTTTTCGGGTTAAAACTCAGTCCCAACCTAACTGGGGTTGCTCGTGAGGTTTTTCAAGACCCCAAAACGCACGTTGCTACGAATTGTTGGCTGAGGCCTGTAAACGCGTCACGGCGCCAACAAATTGCGGCAACCCGGGCCAGCTGGTGATGCGTCCCAGACGCTTGCCGCCACGGTAAAACACGAAGGTCGGCACCCCATGCAACGCAAAGCGCAGCCCCAAGGCCTCGTCCGCGTAGACGTCGGCCTGGAACCACGTTAAACCCAGGTCCAGCAGCGCCTGCTGATGCAACAAGGCAGCCTGCTTGAACAGATTGCAGTTGTAACAGTCCTGGCCCCATAAGAACACGCAACGCAGGTCCTCGCCCGGCGCGTTGACGACAGCCGCGTCGAGATCGGCGCTGCTGACGGGTCGCATCCCGAAGACGTCAAAGACCTGCGATGGGTCGAAATTCATGGGGCCAGACATCTCGGCGCCCTTAACCGGCGGCGACGGTTACCAGGGCCGGACGCAGCGTGCGGTCGGCAATGGCATAGCCTTTTTGAAGCAACTGCACCACTGTGTTGGCGGGTTGCTCGGCCGGCACCGAGGAAATGGCCTGATGCAGATGGGGGTCGAATTTATCGCCCTGAGCCGGAGCGATTTCCTTGAGCAGGTTGCGCTCGAAGGCGCTGGTTAGCTGCTTGAGCGTGACTTCGACACCGGCGCGCAGGTCGTCGAGCGTCTGGTCGGCCTGGGCCAATGCGGCCTCGAGGCTGTCGCGCACGGGGACCAGGCTCTCGGCGAAGGACTCGATGCCGAATTTACGGGCCTTGGACACATCCTCTTGGGCGCGGCGGCGGACGTTTTCCGCTTCGGCGTGCGTACGCAGCAACTGATCTTTCTGGCTGGCCACGGTCGCTTCTGCGGCCTCCAGCTCGGCGCGCAATGCGGCGATCTCGGCTTGCAACGACTCAATCGTGACCGGGGTTTGCTCGCCGGAACCCTGGGACTCGGGAGCTTGATCGACAGGCTCTTGAGATGCCGTCATGGGGGAATCCTCCAAAAAACAGTAACGTAGGCCCCAATAATGGGGGCCTAATCCCCGATTTCAAGAGGCCCGGCGTAAACCGCGTTATTTAACCGCCGGGCTGCGTGGTCGAAGGCGGATCGCTGGCCGGGAACGTATCGTCCAGCGCCTCGTCCAGCTCGTCTTCGAGCGCTTCTTCCTCGGCATCCGAGTCAGGGTTCACCGCTGCAGGGGGATCGCTGGCGGGAAAGGTATCGTCCAGGGCTTGATCGAGCTGCTCTTCCCCGCGCTCGTCCGTCTGGGCCGGCCCCTTGGGCTGGGAGTTGGGTTCTTTTCCGGACTCTTTGGATGGTTTCATTATCGATCTCCTAAAAGCAACCGTATCGGCGCCCGGGGCGGGTCATCCACCCGAGTGCGCCTTTTCAGTGTACGGGCCTTAGCGATCGGCGGGTATCCAACCTTGTAAGTGATTGTCGACCAGATCAGTCAGCCCACCGATCCAGGCAGGGTGATCGTTCAGCGCGGGGATATAGCGGAACTGGCGGCCGCCTGCCTGCAGAAACGCGTCGCGGCATTCTTGACTGATTTCCTCCAGCGTTTCCAGGCAATCGGCGACAAAGCCCGGGCAGACGACGTCGACTTCGGTCACGCCTTGCGCGGCCAGCGTTTTGAGCGTGGGCTCGGTATAGGGCTCCAGCCAGCGCGCCGCGCCGAAACGGCTTTGGAAGGTGACCTCGATTTGCTCGGCCGTCAAATCCAGACGGTCCCGCAGCGCGGACGCGGTCTGCAAGCAATCCCGATAGTAGGGATCGCCCAGCTCGACCGAATAGCGAGGCAGGCCGTGAAAGCTCATGACCAGCTTTTGCGGGCGGCCATTGCGGTCCCAATACGTGGAGATCTTCTGTGCCAGTGCATCCAGATACCCCGGATGCAAATGGAATCGTTTGATGAAACGCATTTCCGGCTGGTCGCGCAGCTTGGCCAGGTGGCTGGCGACGGCGTCGAAGACCGTGGCCGTGGTGCTGGCGGCAAACTGAGGATATAGCGGCACGGTCAAAATGCGATCGCACCCCTGCTCGCGCAGCGCCGCGATGCCCTGCGCGATGGAAGGTTCACCATAGCGCATGGCAAGTTGCACACGCACATCCTTGCCTCGCGCCTGCAAGGCTTGCGCCACGCCCTCGGCTTGGCGCTGGCTATAGACCAAGAGGGGCGAGCCGCCTTCCATCCAGATGCTTTCATAGCGCGGCTGCAGGCGGCGCGGGCGGCGGGCAAGCACCAGACCATGCAAAATCGGCAACCACAGATAGCGGGGAATCTCGATCACGCGCGGATCGGACAGAAACGCCGCCAAATATTTGCGGATGTCGCGTGGCGTGGTCGTGGACGGCGTGCCCAGGTTTACCAGCAGTACGCCTACCGGGCCAGGGGCGCGGATAGCGGGGTTTTCGTCAAAAGGATCCGCCACGGCGGGTTCAGGCAGGTAGCGTTCGGGCCATAGATACTTAAACAGGCGCAAAAACACGAAGACCCCCTAAAGAAAACGTTGAGCTCGACGCGATCTGAATCGCGACAGCCAGACGCGGACCGCGTGGCACGTGGCATGGCCCGCGACACCACACGCGCAGGGCAAAATACGCTGCGCGCCGCCGCCGACCGATATGGCCGGCTGCTGCATCTTACTAGTTATGGCTGAAAGCGTTGGACAGCAACCGCGCGGTGATATCAACAATCGGGATCACGCGGTCATACGACATGCGTGTCGGGCCGATAACCCCCAGGGTGCCGATGACCCGGCCATCCGCGCCATACGGTGCCGTGATCACAGAGATATCTTCCATCGGCAGCAGTTGCGATTCACCGCCTATATAAATCTGCACGCCTTGCGCCCGGCTCGAAGTATCCAGCAGCTGAAGCAGCTCGGTCTTTTTCTCGAACAGCGAGAACATCTTGCGCAGACGATCCATATCCGAGGCGATATCCGTCACATCTAGGAGTTTGCGCTCGCCCGAGATGATCACTTCGTCGCCATCCTCGGCGGCTTCGGCGCCCGCCTCCACGGCCGCTTGCATCAGGCGCGAGATGTCATTGCGCAACTGCGCGAGCTCGGTCGTGAGCGTGCGGCGCACGGCATCGAAGGATTTGCCCGCGAAATGCGTATTGAAAAAATTGGCCGCCTCCAGCAATTCGGACTCGGTGTAGTCCCGCTGCACGGACAGGATGCGGTTCTGCACGTCGCCATCGGGCGTCACGATAATGAGCAGGACACGCCGCTCGGATAAGCGGATGAACTCGATCTGGCGAAACACCTGCGCGCGCTTCGGGGTGAGCACCACACCGGCGAATTGCGTGAGGTTAGACAGCAGCGCGGCGGCCGCGCTCAGTGCGCGCGAGGGCTCGTTGGCTTTCAACGCGGCCTCGCCTAGCTGCAGCGGCTGAAACTCGTACGGCTGCACGGCCAGCAGGGAATCCACGAACATACGGTAGCCCCGCGGCGTGGGCACTCGGCCGGCGGAGGTATGCGGGCTGTGAATCAAGCCCATATCTTCCAGATCCGCCATGACATTGCGGATAGTGGCCGGGGAAAGATCGAACACCTTGGACAGCGTGCGCGAGCCTACCGGTTGTCCATCGGCAATGTGACGTTCAATCAGGGCCTTTAATAATGCACGAGCGCGATCATCCATGTGGACTATTGTAAGGAATCTTTCATGAAAGGGGTTTTTTTATCCCCCTTGCCCGTCCGGCGCGTAAACGCGCCCCATATAATCGGCACATTACGCGGCTATCGTGCCGCCTTTCCTCGATATTCGGTTGTTTCACCATGCATTTTCCCACTGTCGCACTGATAGGCAGACATCAGGATACCGGCCTGGACGCACCGCTGCGCGTGCTGGCCGACATGCTGATCCAGACGGGCAGACGGGTGCTGATCGATGTCGATACAGCCAAGAACACCGGACTGACCGACTACCCCATCGCTACCCTGAAGGACATCGGCGCGACGGCCTCGCTGGCCGTGGTGATGGGTGGCGACGGCACAGTGCTCGGCGCAGCGCGCACGCTCGCGCCTTACGGCGTGCCGCTGGTGGGCATCAACCATGGACGCCTGGGTTTTATCACCGACATCCCCGTACAGGAATCGCAGAATGCGCTGAGCCGCATCATCGAAGGCAACTACCGCGCCGAAGACCGTATGCTGCTCGAGGGGTCGGTCTGGCGCGGCGATCAGCTGATGTATAGCGCGCCGGCGCTCAATGATGTGGTGCTCAACCGCGCCGGGCGCGGCGGCATGATCGAAGTGCGCGTCGAACTCGATGGCGCGTTCATGTATGCGCAGCGTGCCGATGGCTTGATCATCGCGACGCCGACGGGCTCCACCGCGTATGCGTTGTCGGCGAATGGTCCGATACTGCATCCCGGCCTGGATGCGATGGTGTTGGTGCCGGTCGCCCCACAGACCCTATCGAATCGACCGATCGCGATTCCCGGCAGCGGCGTACTCAGCATGACACTCACCGCAATCGGGCGCGTCGAGACCGGCGCCAGCGTGCATTTCGACATGCAGACCTGGTCCGACTTGCAGCCCGGAGACCGTATTTCGGTTCAGCGTGCGCCCTACACGATTCGCTTCGTGCATCCCGAGGGCTACAGTTTCTTTTCGACCTTGCGTCGCAAGCTACATTGGAACCTGATGCCGCAGGCGTCGGCCAGCGTGGAATAAGCCTCACAACTATGTTGCGCACTCTGCATATTCGCGACTTCGTCATCGTCGAACAGGCCGAGATTCACTTCGGCTCGGGTTTTACCGTTTTTTCCGGCGAAACCGGCGCGGGGAAATCGATCCTGATCGACGCGCTGGCTTTGGCATTGGGAGGCCGCGCCGATGCGGGCGTGCTGCGCGAAGGCGCGGCCCGGGCCGATATCACGGCCATTTTCGATCTGTCGCCTGCCCTGCGCGAATGGCTGGCCGAGCGCGACCTGGATACCGGCGAAGAGCTCGCCTTGCGGCGCGTCGTTGACGCGCAAGGACGTAGCCGGGGCTATATCAACGGCATGCCCGCGACGCTGACGCAACTGCGCGAGCTGGGTGACAATCTGGTGGACATCCATGGGCAACATGCGCATCAAAGCCTGATGCGCGCGGACGCCCAGCGCGATTTGCTGGATGCGCATGGCGGACACGGCGAATTGCGCGCCGCGGTGGCACAGGCCTGGAAAGACTGGCGCGCCGTCGCGCGCCAGCTCGAACTTGCCGAGAAAGATGCTGCCGGTCTGCAGGCCGAACGAGAACGCCTGCAATGGCAAGCCGATGAACTCGATCAACTCGCGTTGCGCGCGGACGAATGGGATGCACTGCAAGCCGAGCAAACCAAACTCGCCCATGCACAATCCTTGCTCGACGGTGCGGCGCAAATCCTCGAAGCCCTCGATGGCGAGAATGATTCGGCGCTGCATCGCCTGAACACCGCGCAGCATCGCCTGCAAGGAATGCTGCGGCACGACGCCGCATTGCAAGGGGTGCTCGATGAAATCGAATCGGCGCGCATCGCGATGTCCGAGGCCGTGTCCGATTTGAATAACTATGTCAGCCGCGTGGAGCTGGATCCCCAGCGTTTGGCCGAGGTCGACGCGCGCATGAGCGCCGTCTTTGAGACCGCGCGCAAATTCAAAACCGGACCCGAAGCGCTACCTGCCTTACGCGAGAGCGTGCACGCGCAGTTAAGCGACCTGCAAGCAGCGGGCGATGTGGAAGCCTTGCGTACCCGCGCGCAGTTAGCCGAAACGCAATACCGCGTCGCCGCCGACCAATTGTCCGCCGCCCGTCTGAAGGTCGCCAACAGCTTGGGCAAGGAAGTCACTCAGGCCATGCAAACACTGGCCATGCAAGGCGGCAGGTTCGAACCTGTGGTCAACGCCGCGGCACCGTCCGCGCATGGCAGCGATCAAGTCGAATTCCTCGTGGCGGGTCATGCCGGCACCACCCCGCGGCCGCTGGGCAAAGTGGCCTCGGGCGGCGAGCTTTCGCGTATTTCGCTTGCCATATCGGTCATCGCCAGCCGCGCTGCTCGCGTGCCGACCTTGATTTTCGATGAAGTCGATAGCGGCGTCGGTGGCGCAGTCGCCGAGGTCGTGGGACAGCTGTTGAAATCGCTGGGCGAACGGCATCAAGTGCTATGCGTCACCCACCTGCCCCAGGTCGCCGCCTGCGGCAACGCGCATTACCGTGTCAGCAAGAAAGAAACAGCGGGGACCACGCGTTCGCGAATCGTCGAGCTGGATAACGATGAGCGGGTCGAAGAGATCGCCCGGATGTTGGGCGGGATCAAGATCACCAGCACCACGCGCGATCATGCGCGCGAAATGCTGGGAGGGGTGGTGGCTACCATCCCGCGCTAGAAGCGCGTCATCAGACCAGGGTCGCCCGCCAAGGCGACCCTTTTACGTTAACGACCTTTCTGGCAGTCGCCGCAAGTGCCATACAGCACCATGGCGTGGCTCTCGAGGACGAAATTATTGTCCTTGGCGACTTTGTGCTGACGCTTTTCGATATCAGGGTCCGAGAACTCCAGGACCTTGCCGCAATTCGTGCAAATCAGATGGTCGTGATGATCGCCATCGTTCAGCTCAAACACGGCCTTGCCGCTATCGAATTGACTACGAGTCAGAATGCCGGCCTGCTCGAACTGCGTCAGAACACGATAGACGGTCGCTAGTCCGATTTCGACGTTTTCGCCAATCAAGGCCCGATAGACATCCTCTGCGCTCAGGTGCCTTTCGTCTGCTTTGCGGAAGATATCCAGGATTTTCAGACGGGGAAAAGTCGCCTTCAAACCCATGTTTTTCAGTTCGCTTTGGTCTGTCATGGTGTAATCGCTCTCTTTCCGCGGTGGCAGGGGCAGAAAATACGGTGCAAAAAGTGAAGCAGCATGCCGCCCTTTTCCGCTGCCCCACGGAGCTACCGCATTGTGAAACCTTTATGATAACGGTTTTACCCGCTTTAAACCTGAGATAGGGGCGCTTGGTGTTCAACATTGCACGTAACCCAACCCGGTTTTTGAAAACCGCTTTGGCAGCCACCGCCGTCGCCGTCGCCGTGGCGGGCTGCACCTCCGGCAAATGGGGCTTTCCCTATAAAGCGCCGGTCCAGCAAGGCAACTGGATCACGCAAGAGCAGGTGGCCTTGCTGCAGCCTGGAATGACCCGTGAACAGGTACGGTTCGCATTGGGCAGCCCGACGCTGACCAGCGTGCTGCACGCGGATCGCTGGGACTACCCCTACTATTTCAAGCCGGGCTATGGTGCCGCGCAAGAACGCAAGTTCACCGTTTGGTTCGACCACGACGTACTGGTGCGTTGGGATGGCGACCAGCAGCCCGAGCTGCAGCCTTTCCAGCTCAATGCCGAAGGCACGCCGCAGCAAGCCACGGACGAGACCATCGACGCCGAGACCGCGCGCCAGAACGCTCAGACGCCGACTCAGGCGCCGATGCCGTCAGACGCCGCTCAGTTGCCCGCGCTGGGCACCCCGCCGGGCGGAGCCTTGCCCGCGAGCCAAGACACCGAGGCTAATGGCGGCAGCAGTGTGCGCGCGCCCAGCATGTCGGAATCGGACGCAAGCGCATCGCAACCCTCGTCCGGTCGCGTGCGTCAGCGCGAGCTGCTCTTGAACGCGCCGACACAGGGCGCCGACAGCGCCGCCAACCCGGCCTTCAATGGCGCCGAGCCGCTACGTTAAACCTGTTGCACGAGGATTACATGCGTATTGCAATTGCAGGAGCCGGCGGCCGGATGGGCCGCATGCTCATCGAAGCTGTACTGAACTGCCCCGACATGACGCTGACCGTGGCGCTATGCCGCAGCGGCTCGGCCGATCTGGGCCAAGATGCCGGCGCCTTTCTGGGGCGTGACACGGGCGTGTTGATCACGGACCAGCTGGACGCACTAGCCGATGCCGATTGTTTGATCGATTTCACGCGTCCCGAAGCGACACTGGCGCATTTGCAAGCCTGCGTGCGTCACAACACACGCATGGTGATCGGCACCACCGGATTCGATGACGCGGGTCGCGCCGCCATCGATGTAGCCGCGCAAAAGATCGCCATCGTGTTCGCGCCGAACATGAGCGTCGGCGTCAACGCGACGCTCAAACTGCTGGATGTCGCCGCGCGCATCCTGAATTCCGGCTATGACGTCGAGGTGTTTGAAGCCCATCACCGCAACAAGGTGGACGCCCCCTCGGGCACCGCGTTGAAGATGGGCGAGACCGTGGCGTCCGCGTGGAATGTGGCGCTGCCGGATGTGGCGACTTGGACGCGACACGGCGACACAGGCGTACGCGAACCGGGCACCATCGGATTTTCAGTCGTGCGCGGTGGCGATATCGTGGGCGACCATACGGTGTTTTTCTGCGGCAATGGCGAGCGCATCGAGATCACGCACCGCTCCAGCAGCCGGGCGACTTATGCCCAGGGGTCGCTGCGCGCGGCGCAGTTCCTGAAGGCTAAGCAACACGGCTTGTACGACATGCAGGCCGTGCTCGGGCTGTAACCCGGTGCGCGTGGCCCACGCCTGGGCAGGCCGGATCGTCTCCGGCCAAATCACTCCGCTACGCCGCAGAATGGTCGCGCCATACCACCGGCTCTGGTTCTAAATGCACCTGATAGCGGGCGGCCACATCGCGCTGAATGGCCGCGGCCAGTGTCATGATGTCGTCGGCGGTCGCGGCGCCCTTGTTGACCAAGACTAGCGCCTGCCGATCGTGCACGCCCGCCGCGCCCAGCTGTTTGCCTTTCCAACCACATTGATCGATTAACCATCCGGCGGCGAGTTTGTAGCGGCCGTCCGGTTGCGGATAGGACACCAACCCGGGATATTGCTGTAGCAACGTGTCGCGCACGCTGGCGGACACGATAGGATTCTTAAAGAAACTGCCGGCGTTGCCGACCACGGCCGGATCGGGCAACTTGGCGCGCCGGATCTCACAGACTGCTTGATAAATGTCGCGCGCTGTGGGCGCGGCAAGATCGCCGAAATAGCGTCGCAGGTCAGGATAATCCAGTACCGGCCGCCACGGTTTGGGCAAGGCAAATCGCACCGACACAATAATCCATTCCCCGGGCGCGGCATGCTTGAATACGCTGTCGCGATAGGCAAACCGGCATTCTGCTGATGTCATCTGCACCAACCGCCGTTGGCCCACATGCCATGCACTCAACCCGCTAAACCGGTCGGCCAGCTCGACCCCATACGCGCCGATGTTTTGCACGGGCGCGGCGCCTACCGTGCCTGGAATCAAAGCCAGATTTTCCAGGCCGCTCCAACCGCGATCAACGCAGGTGGTGACGAAGTCGTGCCAGTTCTCGCCTGCGCCGGCCTCGATAATCCATGCATCGCTGCGTTCTTCGATCAGGCGCACGCCAGTCAAGGCGACGCGCACGACGAGGCTTTGAATCCATGCGGGCAACACCATATTGCTGCCGCCGCCCAGCACGAGCAGCCCGGGATACTGCAGTGCCAGATCAGTAAGCGTGGGCAATTGATCGACATGACTCAATGTCACGCACGCTTGCGCGCGCGCGGACAAGCCTAGCGTATTGAGCGTGGTGAGATCCCGATCCGACGGCGTCAATGGCGCGTGCGGCGGGGACTGAGAAAAATCCGTCATGGAGTGATATCGGGCATATCGGGCATGCTGAAGCGCAGACATCTTACAGCAGCCCGAATGAGGCGCCAGCCTCTTGCGCCCTCTCCGGCAACTATACGTTGCTCGGAAATCTGAATTTCCATAGACGCTTTTTATGGGGTCCACATCGGATTAAGCCTGTTTCTACCGCACTCCCCCCGACACTGTGTTGTATTTCGTCTAACACGGCGTACGCTCAGCCTAAGAAAACCAGGCAGCGCTTAGTAGGGACGATAGTCCCAGCAGCCGCGCGCCGTCTCACCATGTCACATGCCCATGAAGTCGCCCGTCTGTTGCTCATCGATGATCACCCCTTAATACGCAGCGGCTTGCGACTGTGCCTGGAGATGACCACCGACCTGCGCGTCATCGGCGAAGCCGAGAATGCCGAAGGCGCGCTGGCCTTTTTGCATGCCTGTCTCGCCCGAGATCCGCTTGGGCGAACCCTGCCGCACATGGTGCTGATGGATCTGGATATGCCTGGCATGGGCGGGCTGTCGTTGATCGAACGATTGCACCGGCATTTCCCCAACATCGCCGTACTGGTGCTGTCGATGTATGACCGCACGGACAACATCGTGCGCGCGGTGCGTGCCGGGGCACGAGGCTATTTATTGAAAGACGAGCCGGCGCCGCACATCGTCGCTGCCGTACATGCGGTCATGCAAGGCCACACGGTGTTCAGTGCGGAGGTGACGATGCGACTTTCGGCGACGGAGGCAGTGAGACAGCGACTCACGCGACGCGAGCGCGAAGTGCTCGCCTGTCTAGGTCGCGGCTACAGCAACAAACGCATCGCGCAGTTGCTGAACGTATCGGTCCGGACAGTGGAAACGCACCGCCTGAATATCCGAGGCAAACTCAATATCGAGAGCCAGCCTGGGCTGGCAAAGTACGCGGTCGAGGCAGCGCAAGCCTTAATGCCTCTGCCCGACGGTGCAACGCCACACTCTGACGGGCAAGACAGCCACGTACCGACGACGCCAGAAGAGCCACCTCCGACCATGCCGCGCGCGCCCAGAATCCCTATTGGGAGCCCAGCACTTGCATCTTTAAAAAAAGATATATAGAATCTCGTTTCTCTGCTGATGACACATCAACAGCAGCGACGCGGGAGTAGCTCAGTTGGTAGAGCGCAACCTTGCCAAGGTTGAGGTCGCGAGTTCGAGACTCGTCTCCCGCTCCAAATTCAGATTGTCGGATGCCTGCATCCGGAAGTCATTCAAAAAGGGCCGAAAGGCCCTTTTTGCATTGCAGCACGCCAGTGGCCTATGGTCTTAGGCTGGCCTGTCTCCCCGCTACACCAGACATTGAATTGGCCGATAACCCCGCAAACACGGGTGTTACACTTTCGCCCATCCGCTACAGCATCTATAGCATCCCCCAAAGGCCCAACATCCCGTTTGGGCCTTTTGTTGTCCGCGACAGCGCCTGGCGCTGCTCGTGGTGGAACCGAGGCAAATGGACACCGCTCTTATCCTGTTGATCGTCGTCGTGGTTTGGCAGGTCGCCCGCGTTCGGTATCAACGCGCGCATATTTCCCTGCTGGCTCAGCATCTGTCGAATCTGCAGCTCGAACGCCATATGGAGAACCTGACGCAAGGCTATTTGCGCGCCATCCACGAAGAAGGCGAATCGCGGCAGCTGCAGGTATTAGAAACCTACGTCCAGACCGAGCGTATTGTCGCGGGTCAAGTGCATACCCTGGCTAACAGCTTTCAAAAAGAAAACCAGCAAGCCGCCAGTTTGATCGCCCTGCCGTTTTGCTTGCCCTATGCGGAACGTTATCTTCCCTCGGTTACGCGGGACTTTCGAGACCTGTTGCGCATCCATGCCGCCGGCCTGCGTCATGTGGTCGATAACGAACCTGGCTTCGACCCCAAGACCCGCGCGTATCACCTGTCCGCGGAACTTTATCTGTTGCAACACAGCTGCCATTGGTTCTGCAAGTCGCGCACCGTGGCCGATGCACGGTTGGCGGCGCGACATCGCCTCACCCATCAGAAAACGCTGGATTCGGTGTCGGAACTGACACGTTCCGCGTACATGAAATGGTTGCACCGGCGGCCCTAAGGCGCTGCAGGAAGGACTCGCCCGCCGTTGCCCACCCGCTCCGCGTCATCGATGACGCTGCGCGTCCTCGAACCGATCAATCGATCGCAATGACGGGAAAAGCCGGCTCCAGGCGGTGACAACGAGCATCGTACAGAGCCCGCCCGCCACGGCCGCGGGCACAACGCCTAACCATGCGGCGCTCACCCCGGCACGAAACTCACCCAGTTCGTTCGATGAGCCGATGAACAACATGTTGACCGCATTGACGCGGCCTCGCATCTCATCCGGCGTCGCAAACTGGATCAACGCGCCGCGCACGTAGACACTGACCATATCCGCCGCTCCCGCCACCGCTAGCGCGAGACAGGAAAGCCAGAGCCATTGGGAAAACGCAAACAAAAGATTCGCCAGTCCAAACACGGCTACGGCGATCAACATACGTTTACCCACCCGACCATCAAAGGGACGCATACTGAGAAAAATCCCCGCCCCCACCTCGCCCAGCGCGATGGAACTGCGCAACAGCCCCAGGCCTTGCGGGCCGACTTCCAACACTTCCTGCGCATAAATCGGCAGCAGTGCGACTACGCCGCCCAGCAACACAGCAAACAGATCCAGCGAGATCGTGCCCAGCACCACCGGACGCGCAAAGATAAACCGGATGCCGATGCCGAACCGCTGCCAGATCGACGTGCCGCTGGCATTCGCCGTCTGCCCAGCCGACTGGGCCGAGGCCAACACATGGACGGGGATCAGCAATAACGCCCCCGCGGAAAAGGCCAGCAAACACACCGGGTAAGTCGTATGACTGCCACCAATTCCATAAAGCAAGCCACCTAACAACGGTGCGCCGATCGAGGCAGAACGCATGACCATGCTATTGGTCGCGATAGCCTGCGGCAGTTGCTCGCGAGTGACCAATTGAGGCAATAAACTCTGCATCGCAGGGCCGGAAAACGCGCGCGAGGCACCAAACAGCACCAACACCGCATAGATATTGCCCACCCCCGCGAGCCCGTGATCAGACAGCCACCACAGCAAACCGCTGCACATCGCACCCACCGCCCAACTGATAGCCAGAATGTATTTGCGGGGCAGACGATCGATCAGATCTCCGGCCGGTAGCAACAGGAACAGCATGGGCAGAAACTGCGCCAATCCGACATAGGCCAGCGCCAAGGGCTCGCGCGTTAAATCGTAAACCTGCCACGCCACGACCACGGCCTGAATCTGCGTGGCGGCCATCGCAAGAACGCGCGCCAGCAGAAAGGACAAGAAACCCGAAGGCTGCCGGAAAAGACTAAGTCGGTCGATAGTGGCGGGCATATAAGGTAGAGGTTCACGCTGCCGGATGGACGCCTCGGGCTCGGGTGAACACGCTTACGCGGTCCTCATCGGCCGATCCCTTTAACCGTCCAGGCATCATCGGACCGCCATTGTGCCACTCTTATATAAGACATGGGAGACCAACCGAGGCGTGCGCCTTGTGCCACCCAGCGGAAGAACACACGCACTCGCATGCCATTTTCTGATACCGTCACGCACTACGTTTCTCGCCAGCCGGCCATCCCTGGCCGCGCGAGGCCGATGGTGCACCACCTGCAACGTCGGCAATAAGTTTTTTGGAAATGAGACACCACAATGAGCAAGCAATCCTCGTCGGCGTGGCTGCTGGACGGCTTTAAGATCGGCGACATTTTTTTCGCCTCTCCCACCCAGCAATTCCGGGCACGCCACGGCGCCGGCACGTTAAGCGCCTACGCGCCGGCGACCAGCGACACCATCAAGGCCCTGTTTGACCAAGCCGACAAGCAAGGCAATCAGGACGCGATTCTGTTCGGTCTAGTGCCTTTTGACGCGCGCAATCCCGCCAGCTTGACCATCCCCGCGCAGTATCAGCAAGCGCCGGTGCCACCACGCGCAGCACCCCAACAGGCAGCGTCCACCACGGGCGACACCTCGCGGCCCAAAGCCATCGACCGTCAACCGGTGCCCGCGCCGGAAGTCTATGGCGATATGGTGCGACGTGCGTTGGAACTGTTCGCGCAAGGCGATGTGAAAAAAATCGTGCTTTCGCGCGCCATGGATGTGACGCTGGATCGCCCGGTCGATTACGAAAAACTGCTGCCCGACTTGCTCGCGCGCAATGCGCATGGCTATACCTTCGCCATCCCGGCATGGGGTATCGCGGGCCAAGCTGACGCTGCGGACACCGCCACCCCCGCGGGCACCATGGTCGGCGCCAGCCCCGAACTGCTGGTGCGACGCGAAGGCGCGCGCATTTTTGTGAACCCGCTGGCGGGCTCCATTGGCCGCCATCCAGATCCGGAAATCGATCGTGCCCGTAAAGAGGGCCTGGCTATTTCGGAAAAGGATCTGCGTGAACACAGCTATGTGGTCAGCGACATCGTCAGGATTCTGCGCAGCTACTGCGATGAACTCGATGTGCCGGATGGCCCGTCTGTGATCGGTACGGATGCACTGTGGCATCTGTCGACCTACATCACTGGCACGCTGCGGGACCCGCAAGTCACCGCGTTGGATCTGTCGTGCGCGCTGCACCCGACACCGGCCATTTGCGGGCACCCCACGGATCGCGCATTCCAACACATCCGCGAACTGGAGCCTTTCGAGCGCGGCTATTTCGCGGGCCTCGTGGGCTGGCAGCGCGCCAATGGCGATGGCGAATGGGCGTTGACCCTGCGCTGCGCGTTGCAGACGGGTGATCGTTCGCTGCGTTTGTATGCTGGCGCGGGCACCGTTGCCGGTTCGGATCCGCAGAGCGAAATCACCGAAACCGCAACGAAGATGGAAACCTTCATGCGCGCGATCAGCTAAATCGCGGACCGAGCGTTCTGCGATAACGCGAAAAAAAGCCCGGTGAAATCCATCACCGGGCTTTTGCTATCTGGCTGACTCAGGGTTTAGTTCACCGTCAGATTCAGACGCTTGATCAAGGGCTCCCAACGGTTGAGTTCCTCATCCATGTACTGGCGGAACTCCTGCGGGCTGTTGGCGGCGGGCTCCATGAACAAGGTGGCCAGTCGCTCTTTGACCGCCGGTGCATTGATGGCCCCGGCTAACGCGGACGAAAGCTTTTGCTGCACGTCGGCGGGAATTCCGGCCGGCGCAACAAACCCAATCCAGCCAGAACCTTCGATCCCAGGCACGCCAAGTTCTTCGATCGTCGGCGTGTCGGGCAGGAAACTCAGGCGATCTTTCGACACGGCAGCCAACGCGCGCAGGCGGCCATCCTTGATCATCGGCATCACGGCAATCGGCGGCAATGCGGCAAAGTCCGTATCCCCCGCGATCAATGAAGTCACGGCTGCCGGCGACGAGGCATAAGGCACATGCACCGCTTTGCCGCCGGTGCGTTCGAGCAGCAGTTCCACGGCCAGATGCGACACCGTACCTGCACCGGTCGAGGGGAAGTTATAGGGCTTGTCCTGCGACTTCATCGCCTTGAGCAAATCGTCAAACGACTTGATGGGCGAATTCGCGGGCACCACCAGAATATTGTGCTGATGCACGCCCAAGGTCAGCGGCTCGATTTCTTTCTTGGGATCGTAAGGCAGGTCGCTGTACAACACGGTGTTGTTGACCAGGGGTCCGGTGATCGACACACCGAAGGTGTAACCGTCGGGCTTGGCCTTGGCGATCTGAGCGGTACCCAGATTGCCGCTGGCGCCGGGCTTGTTCTGCACCACGATGGGCTGCCCCAGCTTAGTGCTGGCTTCTTCGGCAATCGCACGCGCCATCGTATCGGGGCTGGATCCGGGGCCAAACGGCACAATCAAAGTCAGTGGCTTGGTCGGCCAATCGGTAGTGACCTGCGCTGCCGCGGCAAACGGCAGGACGGCCAGGCAGGCGGCCCATAGGAATTTGCGCATGATGCGATATCTCCGTGCTGTTGCTATAAGAATCGTGATGCCGCGCAGTGTACTCCGCAATGACGGGATGTGATCGGGCGATATCGCCCGATCATGCGCGCTCATGCGTCAATGCCCGCGATGGTCGCTCACCTCAGAGGAGGCGGCCGGTGCAGATGCCAGGACGTGGCCTTTTGAAACGCATGCCCCGCCCGCAACAGCAACGATTCACTATAAGGCCGCCCGATGAGCTGAAAGCCCACTGGCAGCTCCACCTCCGAGTCATCCGGCTTGCCCATGCCGCCCGGCAAGGAAAGCGCGGGAAGGCCCAGATAGTTCAAGGGCCGCGTCAGGCGCGTGAGCGCGCCACGCAAGGCACTGGAGCGTGCATCGATCGCGTCGAACGCATCGATGCGCGGCGTCATGGTGGGAAACACGGGCGCCATCAACACATCCACCTCTGCCATCACCGTGCGCACGAACTTCAACAGCATGGGACCGCGCAGCGAAGCGGCCTGCAGGTACAACGTGGCGGGAATGGACACACCCTCACCGAGGCGCGAGGCCGTGAATTTCCCCAGACTCCCCGAGCCGGGACGAATCAGCTCGTCATAGAGCGTTGTGGCCTCGGCGCGGATCATCAGGATGGCCAGATCGTTGATGGCGTCGTAAGGAAAGTCGGGTACCTCGCGGATTTCCGCGCCCAAGGCCTGAAAACTGGCAACGCTCTGATCGAGCACGGACTGAACCTGGGGATCGAGATCGCGGGTAAAGTAGCCGCGCGGCACGCCGATGCGCAGTCCGGCAATGGTGGCATCCAGGCTATCCAGATAGTCCTGCGCGCTCGGTGCCGTGACGCTGCCGGCGTCGGCCAGATCATGACCCGCAATGGCCTGCAGCATCAACGCGCAGTCGCGCGCACTGCGTGCCAATGGCCCCAAATGATCGTGCGAGGCGCTCAGGCTCATCGCGCCCGCGCGACTGACCAGACCGTAGGTGGGTTTGATGCCCGTCACGCCGCACAACGCCGCCGGGATCCGGATAGAGCCGCCGGTATCGCTGCCCAGCGCGCCATCGACGGCGCCAGCGGCAACGACAGCGGCCGAGCCGCTCGACGACCCCCCGGTGATACGGTCCAGCGCCCACGGATTGCGGCAACTGCCCACGCTCTCATTCGCACCCGACGGATCGAACGCCAGTTCGGTCATATGCAGGCGCGCCAGATGCAGCGCGCCGGCTTGGTCGAAACGGCGCAGCACCGTCGCGGTGCTGGTGGATGCAATTGCGTCCCGCCTGCCATAACCCACGTCATAACCCGTGCGGTGCAGCAGGTCTTTATGGGCGAGCGGCATACCGGCAAGTAAGGGCATCGCATCACCACGGGCGATGCCCTCGTCAACGGCTCTCGCCTGGGCCATCGCCAACGGCTCGAGAATCTCCATGCACGCGTTCGTCGCGCCGTGTACTTCAGCAAGGCGCTTGGACGCTTCATGGGCGATCTCTTGCGCGCTGACTTCGCGTGCAGCCAGCGCGTGACGCTTTTCCCACCAATCCTGCCAACCGCTCGGCGGCGCGGAGAGGCGAGTTTGCGCAGGCGTGCAGGTTTGTGCCGTGGCGTGCAAGGCTTGCGCGTGAGGCACCGCGGTAAGCCCCGACACGCCGTCCACTTCCCGCGTCAATCGGGCGGCCGTGTCGCGCCAAGCGTTGATCACATCTCGATGGTCATCGCGCAGGGTGTCCACGGCGCACTCCTGTGTACTGGATATTCGTATGCATGCAACATGCCTCGGTCTTAGAGTTTGGGAATATTGCCGGCCGTGATGATGTCGTTCCACTTACTCAGTTCGGACGCAATAAAGCGCGATGCGTCTTCGCGCGAGCCGGGCAGAGTCTGGGCACCCCGTTCGCCAACATAGCGCTTCATATCGTCCTCCGCGAGGATGACATTGAGCGTCTGGTTAAGCGAATCGGCAACCGCGTCAGGAATGCCAGCGGGCGCGCCGAGGAAGAACCAGGCGGATACGTCAAAGCCTTCCAGGCCCAGGTCTTTGCCGGCCTCGGACAACGTGGGGACATCAGGGAATAGATCCGAACGGGTCTTGCCCGTGACGGCCAATGCACGCAGGTTGCCGGCTTTGACATGTGGCGCGGAGGACGGCATATCGTCGAACATCACGTCCACGTGCCCTCCGAGCAATGCATTGACCGCGGGACCACTACCCGAGAACGGCACATGTTCCATCTTGGTGCCTGCCTTGAGGTTAAACATCTCGCCTGCCAGGTGAATCGTCGTGCCCGCGCCCGAAGAGGCATACGTGGAGCTATCGCTTTTGCCGTGCTTGACGAGGTCATCTATCGACTTGATCGGCGACTCCTTGTTAACCACCACGATTTGCGGACTGGCTGCGATCAGACCAATAGGCGCGAAGTCTTTGATGGGGTCGTAGCCGACGTTCTTATAAAGATTGGGCGCCACACCATGCGAGGCCACCGTGCCGAGGTACAAGGTATAGCCGTCAGGCGCCGCGCGGCCCGCGTAGGCCGTGCCGATGTTCCCGCCGGCACCAGGTTTGTTCTCGACCACGAACGACTGCTTGTAATGATCGCCAAGTTTTTGAGCCAGCTTGCGTGCAAGCACATCCGTCGCGCCGCCCGGTGCAAAGGCCACGACGATGGTGACGGGTCGTTGCGGATAGGCCCCCTGGGCGGATGCTGAAGCTGCGCCCGTCAAACCCGCCGCGATCGCGGCCACGCCAATCAAAGATTTAATGCTGCGGTGATTCCACACTTTATTTTCCCCTTAGTTAACAGCACTGCTAAAGATTCGCGATCCTGCGAACCGGCCAAAGACTGCCTCGAAGCAGACTTCAAAAGTCCTGACTCATCATGCGTACTTGCCGATCAAGCCCCCATCGACCACGAGCTCAGTACCGGTGATGTAGCTCGCTTCGTCGGACACCAGAAACGCCACCGCATTAGCCACCTCCCAGGGCGTGCCCATGCGGCCCATCGGCACTTGCTTGTCTCGGGCGGCGCGTGCCGCCTCGAAGTCATCAGCGCTAAACATGCGGCCGACCGTATGCCGCACGCGCGGCGTATCGATGAGGCCCGGTACTACGGTGTTGGCGCGTATGCCGGTGCCTGCATATTGCTGCGCGATCATGCGGGTGAACTGAATCAGCGCGGCCTTGGTCACGTTATAAGCGAGGTGCGGATAGCCCAGGTAACGCAAGCCCGCCACCGATGACACCGTCACGATATTGCCGCCGCCTTGCTCGCGCATGAGGGGCAGCACCAGCCGGCTCACGATGAGCAAGCTGTCCACATTGACCTTCTGGATGCGTTCCCAATCGGGCAGTGGCGTGTCTTCGGGTCCACCGACTTTGCCGATGCCTGCGTTGGCTTGCAGAATATCGATGCGGCCATATTCCGACATCACTGTCTGAACAGCCTGTTCCATCGCGTCGGGATCGGCGACGTCGGCCTGCAGTGCGATACCCCGCGCGCCCAGCGCATGCACAAATGTCAGTGCATCCTCGGCGGCATCACGGTTGGCATCGAGCACGCATACCGTGGCGCCGTGCCTTGCCAAGGTGGCACAGCAAGCCTTGCCGATGCTCCAACCGGGCCCGCTCGAACCACCGCCCGAGACCAGCGCGACCCGACCATTCAAGCGTTCACTGGCGACGGGCAAAACGCCCTCTAAATAGGCCAGTTCCTCTTTCATGCTGCATTCCCCAAGCCCACCGTCATGCCGCCGCAGACGTACAACACTTGGCCAGTGATGAAGCCCGCCCGGTCATCCAAAAAGGACACCACGCCATGCGCCACGTCAGCGGGGGTACCCATGCGTCGCACCGGGATGCTGGAACGGATCTTTTCCGTCTGCGGCGCGCCCGGCGGATTGACGCGTTCGAAGAGTTCGGTCGCGATTGGGCCGGGGCCAATTGCGTTGACCGTGATGCCGTCCGCACCCATTTCCAATGCCCAGGTCCGGGTCATACCCAAGAGGCCGGCCTTGCTGGCGGCGTAAACGGTGCGCTCTGTCTTGCCCAAAGCGGCACGACTCGAAATATTGACGATGCGGCCGAACTGATGCCGACGCATGCCGGGCAACAACGCCTGGGCCAGCAGCATGGGCGTCTGGATGTTCAACGCCATCACAAACGCGAGATCGTCGGTAGTGGCGTTCTCCAATAGCGCCGGGCGCACGGTGCCAGCGTTATTCACCAGACGCAACACATCGCGTTCGGCGGCCAGGCGTTCTGCGGCCTGCCGCGTCGCATCGGGGTTACCCAGATCGACTTCGACATGCGTTTCTCCTGGCAATGGCGCTGCTGGCGCCTTGAGGTCGAAGTTGACCACCTCATAGCCATCTTCCAGCAAACGCTCGATGACGGCGCGGCCTATGCCCGCGCTACCTCCGGTAACCAGCACCACACGCGATGCAGGCCCTTGCGACGATGATGTCTGCATGCTTAGTCCCCCTGATGATGCGCAGACTTGCCCGCGCCCACGTAAGGAATCTCACGATCGATGGTGTCCCAGATGAAGCGACCGGAAGGGCTTTCCTGCTCTTCTGCCACATGCGCCACCAAGCCCGCCGCCCGGGAAATCACGGCGAAGCCGCGCATCAACTTGGTCGGTACGCCCAACTCGCCCAGCAAGGCCGCCACAGCACCCGTCGCGTTGATCGTAATGTGACGTCCGTAGATCTCGTCGACCATGCGGGCAAGCAGCGTCAATGCATTGACCCACTCGCCTTTCAGGTCCGGTTCCGCGCGCGCCAGTTCCAACAATTTAAGCGCACGCGGATCGTCGGGCTTATGCAGATGGTGACCAAAACCCGGCAGCGGTTTCTTGCTGCTGCGATAGCCCTGCACGATGTCGCGCGCTTCGGCCTCGGGATCTTTGGCGTAAACGATGCGCTCTAACAGCAGCGAGCAGTTTTCCATCGTGCCGACAAAACTGCTGCCCACCGCCATCAAGCCCGCCGCCACCGCGCCTTGCAGGTTTTCCGGCGCGCTCATATAGATCACGCGTGTCGCGATCGCGCTCGGCGTCAGCCCATGCTCCATCAACGTGACGAGCACAACGTCAACGATGCGCAGATCGACCGGACGGGCTTCGCGGCCCATGATCTGCGAGAACAGGACCTCGGTGAAGGTCTTCTTGCCCATCAGGTCTTCGACCAGATCGGCATCGCGATAGGACATGCCTTCGAGGTGATGTGCGCACAGGCGGGTAACAGGGCGGTTCATGCTGTCTCCTTCATAATGGAATCTCGGACGTTGTTCTTGAGGACTTTGCCCACCGACGATCGCGGCAGGCTGTCAAAGACGTGGATGCGTTTAGGGGTATGCACAGGCCCCAGTCGCTCGCGCACGAACGCCATCAACGTTTGCTCATCGGCGGTGGCGCCAGGATGAAACTGTACGGCCGCCTGCACCGCTTCTCCCCACTTATCATCGGGAATACCAAACACGGAGCACTCATACACCGCCGGGTGTTGAGCCAATGCGTTTTCGACATCGATGGGATAGACATTGAAGCCGCCCGTGATGATCACGTCGCGCAGGCGGTCTTTGATGTACAGGTAACCGCGCTCATCCACCACGCCGACATCGCCGGTATGCAGCCAGCCATCCACGATGGTTTCCGCGGTCTTTTGCGGCAGCCTCCAGTACCCGGTCATCACCAGATCCCCACGCACCACGACCTCGCCAGGCTCGCCCGCGGGCTGCAGCTTGCCGTCCTTATCCATGATGGCAAACTCAGAAAACCAGGTGGCGCAGCCGACCGATCCCATATTGCGCGGATCCTCGAAGTCTTGCGGGGTAATGGCGGTCACGATCTGAGGCGCCTCGGTTTGGCCATAGGTAGAGCCCACCACGGGACCAAAGAACTCGCGCACCTGTTCGAACTTTTCAACCGGCATGGGAGCACCTCCGTAGATCAGATTGCGCAAGCGGGGAAAATCCGCGCGAGACACACCGGGCTGCGCCATGAGCATGTAGATCAGCGTGGGCGGCATGAACGCCAGCGTGCCGCCACGCTCTCGGAACGCCGCGGTGACAGTGGCCGGATTCGATTCCTCTAAGAACAGGTGCGTACCGCCCTGCGCCAACACTGGCATCAGATAGGTGGACGTACCGTGCGTGACGGGTGCGGCGACGACGTAGCGATCCTCATGCGTCAGTTTCCACGCATGAATCTGGTTGACGATGCCTGCCGTCCAGGCGCGATAGGGTTGCATGACACCCTTGGGCAAGCCTGTTGTACCGCCGGTGAATTTAATCGCCTGCGTGGCATCGCGGCCAGGTTCACATCGGATCGGTGTTCGCCCCGCATACCTCTGCAGCAGAGCCGGGAGCGTGTGTTCCGAACCCGTTCCCGCAAGATCCAGCCGGGTCCACGGACCATCCCCGACCAAGCCGGCGCCCGTGTTATCGGTCAGCACGATCGACGGCTCGGTCGCATCGAGTATGCGGGCGATCTCTGCTTTGGTACTGCGATAGTTCAGGGGTACCCAGACCTTTCCGGCAGCGATTACCGCGAGCAAGGCGATGACGTGCTGCGCGCTATTTCCGGCACAGATCGCAACCCGCGTCTGCGGCGTAGGATCGATGTCCTGCAGCGCGGCGGCCAGCGCCAACGCCTCGTCGCGCAGCCGCCGATACGTCCACGTCTCTCGCGGCGTATCCAAGGCGATGCGGTCACTATGTCGGGCAGCGGCCCGCAAAAAGAAGTCAATTGGGTACACAAACTACTCCTGATTCGTCATTGCACTTTGAGACCAGCCGACGTCACGACCTTGCCCCATTTGTCGATTTCCTCATCGACGAACTTCTGCAGCGTCGCGGGCGTGTTGGGCTGGGCGGGAGACACGAATCCGCCTTTTTCATAGGCTTCGCGCAATGCTTCGCCCTGCAGGCCCTTGTTGATGGCCGCATTCAGGGTCTCGACGATGTTCGCGGGCGTGCCGGCTGGCGCCATCACGGCGAACCAGGACTGCACAGAAAAGCCCGGCAACCCGGATTCGGCGAGTGTCGGCACATCTGGCACGAATGGCACGCGCTCAAGCGAGGTGACGCCCAACACGCGCAGCTTGCCGGCCTGAACCTGCGGCAAGGACGACGGCAGGTTGTCGAACATCGAGTCGACCTGCCCGCCCAGCAGATCGGCGACCGCCGGACCACTGCCGCGATACGGCACATGCAAAATATCGGTGCCCGTTTCGAGCTTGAAGATTTCGCAAGAAAGATGGATAGAGGACCCGCTACCCGAAGATGCGCAAGTCAGCTTGCCCGGATGCTGCTTGGCGTAGGCGATGTATTCCTTGACCGAATTGATCGGCAGCTTGGGATGCACGACAAGCACATTCGGAATGGTGGCTAGCAACGCAACCGGGGTGAAGTCTTTCTTGATGTCGTAATTGAGCTTCTCGTACAGGGTCCGATTGATGGTGTTCGCAATCGACCCCACATATAGCGTGTAGCCATCCGGCTTGGCCCGCGCCACCGCTTCCGCGCCAATGTTGCTGTTGGCGCCGGGGCGGTTCTCCACCACGACGGGTTGGCTCAGCGTATCGGACAGTGACTTTGCCACCAAGCGAGCAACGATGTCGGTCGCACCGCCTGCGGCATAGCCGACGACCAACGTGATCGGGCGCGTGGGGTACTTCTCCTGCGCCTGTGCCACCGATCCTACCGTCATGCCCGCAACCGCCATCACCACGACCCGCGCAAATTTCCTCATAACAGAATGCATGTCAGTCTCCAATGGGGTGTTTATTATTTGGACAACCTATGTCGATGCTGCGTGGAATATCATCTACTTCAGGGGAGCCAAGGCAAAGCAAAGGTGTTTGAATAATGAACAAAACCAGTGAATCGGGTAGCCATGGCGCGAGCACCCTGCGGCGCGGGCTGCATATCCTGGCGGCCCTACGGCGTGCGCCAGAGGGCTTGGACGTGCCGGGAATCGCGCGTGCGCTGGACATGCAGCGCACCAGTGTCTATCGCTACATCACGGTTCTGGTCGAAGAGGGTTATGCGGTACGCGACCAGCAGTCGGGCCTGTACCGGGCCGCGGCCAACGAATCGCAAGTCGTGGGCGACCAGGGTTTGTCGGTAGCTCGGCTGGCGCCCGCGATGCGGCGCATTAGCGATCAGACCGGCGATTCTTCATTTTTGATCTGCCGGGTCGGCTCCGATTCCCTATGTCTGCATCGCGAAATCGGCAGTTACCCCGTGCAGGTGCTTGCCGTGACCGTGGGCCACCGCCAGCCCCTGGGCGTGGGCGCCGCGGGCCTGGCACTCCTGGCGGCGCTACCCTCCGATGAAGCCAACGCACTAATCGAGCAGAATGCCGCATCGCTGCGCTCCTATGGACACATGACGGCTTCCCACATGCGTCTCTTGGTGCAGGCCACGCGTGATCGCGGATGGTCGGCGGTCGGCAACGCAGCCGTCTCGGGTGTATTGGGAGTGGGCGTTGCCCTGCTTGATCGTTCTGGCTATCCAAGGGTGGCCGTGAGCGTATCCTGCATCCTTGATCGCATGCCATCGGCCCGTCAGCGCACGATCGCCGAGCTCATTCGGCGCGAAGTCGGTAGCGTGGCATGAGGCCCGACACACAAAATTTGTTGTCTCGAACACACATCGACTTGCAGATCCAAAAAAACCCATATAGAATCTCGTTTCTCTGCTGATGACACATCAACAGCAGCGACGCGGGAGTAGCTCAGTTGGTAGAGCGCAACCTTGCCAAGGTTGAGGTCGCGAGTTCGAGACTCGTCTCCCGCTCCAGAATTTCTGATGGCTTTTTGAGCAAGTCATCACCCCAAAAGGCCGACAGTCATGTTCGGCCTTTTTTGTTTTTGTTGTTCGAAGCCTCTTCACACGAGCCGCCTGCCGTGAAATTTTCCTATCGCCTGGACGCATCGCCTCAGTTTGTTCCTTTCTCCAGGCAGCAGCTGCTCGGCATGCATGCGTTAATCAACGGCCAAAAAATCGGCGTTGAGAAATCACAATCGCTGTTTCAGCAGATCGAGGCGCTGGACAGCACGATAGACGACCATGCGTATACGCAATCGCTGCGCCGCTATCGCGGCGAGCGTCGATTGCCTTTGATGATGGGGCTACTCTTTATCGTCGCGGCGCTAAGCTGCGGCGTCGCGACATTGGCCGCTGCCGAAGGCGGCTTGACCAGCATACTGGCCGCCCTACCTTTTGATGCACAATCGCTTTTGCACGGATTGAGCACACTGACCGCAGGACTTTTCGTAGCCTTCGCGCTCGCCCACTTCTACGTGCGCGCCAGGGCCGCCAGACTGACCGGCAAAGGCCTGAGCCGATGGTGGGTCGCGATATTGCAACGCTGGAACCCCGAATTCCTTGCTCGACACGACATCTCGCGCCTCGCGCCCGACGCCATCGCTCAGTTGGTGGCTGTGCACTACCGCATCCAGGATGTGGATCTGGATCTGACGCCCTCCACACGCGAGCCCGAGACGGGCGAGACAACTCAATAATTTCGTGTAGAATAGCGGGCTTGGCTAATTAGGCCTCTGGCGCAATGGCAGAGTGGTTATGCAGCGGATTGCAAATCCGTGTACGTCGGTTCGATTCCGGCTTGCGCCTCCAGTAGATATAAGGCTCTCAGTGATGAGGGCCTTTTTCTTTTGGTGGGGTGTACGTTCAAAACGACGGAGTTTGGGAACAGGTGGGGTGCCGCAAGCAGCGTGGCTAGGGCTGAGCCCCTCAGTCCGGCACCCCGCGCAGCTTTAGCTGACCCAACCCACTGGCAGCCTGATAACGGTCCATAAAGACCCGCCGTTCAGCCTCCCCTATCCCCAGCTCGATCAACGAGCGCCACAAGCGACCCAGATCCGACTGCGCGGCCCAGCGACTGCGGCCGACATACCGGGCAATTTCCCAGTCCAGCAAGACGATTTCAGCCACTGACTCATACCGGACAAAGATTTCCTTTGGGTAGAGATGCCCATGTTTACGTCCTGCCCGGTGTAAGGGCGCGAGCGCCCGCACCAGCGCCGACCAGATATCAAGACGTTGTGCTTGGGTCCATCGACCTTTGCGTATCCCTTCGTCCAGGCTGATATAGCCCGGCAGCTCGCGAGTGACCAGAACCGCTTCCCAGCCGGCCGCGCCCTTGCGCATATCGAAAAACACCGGCTCGGCGGTCGGAACGCCCAGCTTTGCGCAACGATGGATATTCAGCCACTCCCGCAGCAAAGTCGGCCGGCCCGAGGGAAACCGCAGATCGCGATAGACGTGATTGACTTGCCGTTTAACGAAATACGCCCGATCTCCCGCCGGATCGGGGAGTTTCTGAATACCGCTATAGCCTCCGCGGCGTTGGTTCACATCTTCAACCCAGTCGCCATGGGCTTCCCACCATGAAGCGGGCAGCGCGGCCAGAGACGTCTGCGTCTGCGCCTGAGCCCGGGCCTCAGCTTCGATCAACATAGCGCCCCCTTAGAACAAACACACCTTCGTATTAATTGTTTCATTCTATGTCAGTCCCGTCGGGAGATTGGCTAGGACTGTTCCGATTCGGCCGAAGACACCCCGCGGACCTCTGAACGTGTTGTCCGTGCGCGACGAAATCCACATTCGCGGTGAAACGTTGCCTGAAGCCATGCCGCATGCGCGCCACCTAAAGCGTCAGCGTTCTCGCTGGATCTGCGTCCACATCCCTGACGATCTGGTTAAATGCAATCTCTAGGAACACCCCGCCTTCATGTTTATGGATCCTATCGTCAAGCAAGCCCTCGCCCGCTGGCCGAACGTACCGGCCGTCTATGGCTGGCTGTCACTCGATGAGCGCGGCCGCTGGCACATCCACGAACAGGGGGATGCATGCGACGGCGGCCCCGGCGAAAGCATCACGAGCCCACAGATCGTGGGCTTCATCAACCGCAATTACGCCTGCGACGAGCAGGGGCGTTGGTTCTTCCAAAACGGGCCACAGCGCGCTTATGTCCGTTTGGACGCCGCGCCCTACATTTTGCGTGTGGCCGACACCGACGCGAATTTGATCACCCATACAGGCGAAGCCGTATCGCGTATCGATGGGTGGTGGCTGGACGAGGACGGCCGGGTGTATGCCCAGACGGACCTTGGCGGCGGCCTCGTGGACAGTCACGATGTCGAACGCGTGCTATCAGACATCAAGCTCGCAGCCGACGGCGGCGCCCTGCTCGACGTATTGGCGGATAGCTCAGCGCACCTGGCGAATGCACAGCTGCACTATGCCCACTACCGCGAGCCGGCGCTCTGGCACGGCGAAGTCGCGCGAGCGACACTCCCCGACGTGCTGGGGTTTGTCGCAAACCCGCGACCAACCTGAAGGACCTGCGAGCCAGCCACTATCGCGCCACTGCCGCGCATAGCGTCTGGCGCGTTTCCCTGACCGCCTGCCAACCGTTAGAATCACCGGCATGACTGACCGACCGCCCCCGACCTATTTCCCTGCGCCGCGCCGCACGCTGTTCTGTGGCCAATGCGGCTCGTCCCTCAGCCGCCGCGTGCCCGATGGCGATAATCGCGAACGCGACGTCTGCGACCACTGTGGGGCGATCCACTATCAAAACCCCCGCATGGTGGTGGGAACCGTGCCCGTCTGGGAAGGGCGAATCTTGCTATGCCGGCGCGCCATCGAGCCACGCTACAACACATGGACGCTGCCGGCGGGATTCATGGAGCTCAACGAGAGCACTGCTCAGGGCGCCGCCCGGGAAACGCTGGAAGAGGCCGGCGCGCAAATTGAGCTCGGCGCCCTCTTTACCGTGATCGATGTGCCACAGATCGATCAGGTTCATATTTTCTATCTAGCGCAGGCGCTGGGGCCGGAACTCGATCCGGGGCCGGAAAGTCTGGAGGCGCGTTACTACGATGAGTCCGATATCCCATGGGACGAGATTTCGTTTCGGACGGTGAGCACGACGCTGAAGCAATATTTCGATGACCGTCGCAGCGGCAATCTCGGCTGCCATCACTACACCTTGGATTGGCATCGCTGATCCGAGATATGCCCACGTCAGAAACTCACAGTACCCCGCCACTCGCGCCCCAGCCGGGGCCGTATGCCTCTAGCCTAGCGCCGTGAAACTGTACTGGCTTGATACCGAGACCCCATTTCCGCCGGCTGAACTCGCGTTAAATGAGCCTGCGGGCTTGCTGGCCGTGGGCGCGGACCTGTCGCTGGGCCGGCTACAGGACGCGTACGCCAACGGTATCTTTCCCTGGTACAGCGACGGCGAGCCGATACTGTGGTGGAGCCCTGACCCGCGCATGGTGTTGCGTTGCGACGATTTCGCGCCCTCGCACTCGCTGCGTAAACGGTTGCGTCAAATCGCCCGGGAGGAATCTGGCCCCAAGGCGCGGGTGGAGGTCCGTGTAGACACCGCTTTTGCAACCGTGATGCAACACTGCGCTGCACCGCGCGATGGGCAGTCCGGCACGTGGATCACCGATGAAATGCAGCAAGCCTACCTGGACTGGCATCACGCGGGCGGCGCGCATAGTGTGGAGACTTGGATCGATGGGTCCTTGGCTGGCGGTCTGTATGGGATCAGCCTGGGCGGCATGTTTTTTGGTGAATCCATGTTTACCCGGGTGGCCGACGCCTCCAAAATCGCCCTGGCCTATTTGGTGAATTTTCTGCGCTGTCAGGGCGTCAGCTGGATCGATTGCCAACAGCAGACGCGCCACTTGGCCAGTCTGGGCGCCCGGCCGGTAGCACGAGCGGATTTCATCGCCCATGTTCGCGCGGCGACACGTTTAGAGGGTCCACAGTGGTATCCGGGGTGGTTGGATAGCCACGGCGTGCTGCATGCCCGCTCGGTGTCCGCCTCGGCCGCGGCGGGTTAAGGCGAAAGCCAAATCCTCCCTCGCTCGGCGCGCGACTTCAGTATTGCCTACGCCCGCGCACGCGTTAACATGGTTGGCCTGACCACGCACGAGCCGTTACCGGGGCGACCGCAATGAGCCAGTTAAAAGAACTTCCTTTCGCCGCGCTGCAGTTCTATTCGACTGCGCCGTATCCCTGCAGCTATTTACCCGAGCGGCAGGCGCGCTCGCAGGTCGCGGCGCCCGGTCATCTGATCAACGCGGGCACCTATTCGCAACTGGTCGAACAGGGATTTCGCCGCAGTGGTCAGTTCACCTATCGCCCCCATTGCGACAACTGCCGGGCCTGTGTGCCCATCCGTGTCGATGTGGAGCGCTTCACCCCGAATCGCAGCCAGCGCCGCGCCCGGCGGGATCATCAATCCTTGCGCGCGTTCGTAGCAGAGCTGGCCTGGGCGCCAGAACACTACGATCTTTACAGCCGCTATCAGCATGGCCGTCACCCCGGTGGCGGCATGGACGAAGACAGCCGTACGCAGTATGCGCAGTTTCTGCTGACCACGCGGGTCAACACCCGGTTGGTCGAGTTTCGCGATGAGGCGGATGTGCTGCGCATGGTGTCCATCATCGATGTGCTCGACGAAGGCTTATCCTCCGTCTATACCTTTTATGACCCGGACACGCGCGGCAGCTTCGGCACCTACAACGTGATGTGGCAGCTAGAACAATGCCGTGCGCTCGGCCTGCCTTGGCTTTATCTGGGCTACTGGATTCGCGACAGCCGCAAGATGGCCTATAAAGCGAATTTCCGGCCGTTCCAGATGTATGTCGAGGGCGAGTGGCGCGAGGCGTATGGCCTCTAAGACCATTGCGTGTTCCGGCTGACAAATCGGTACAATTGCGCCCCATGTCGATCCTCTTCCAAGCCTACCCCCTGGCGCGTGCGGCGCTGTTCTCCATGGACGCCGAAACCGCGCACGAAGTCACCCTGTCCACCTTGCAGCGCGCATACGACTGCGGTGTCACCCGCAAGCTCATGCACGAGCAGCCGGAGACGCCCACGACGCTCATGGGCCTGACCTTACGCAATCCCGTGGGCTTGGCGGCCGGGCTGGACAAGAACGGCGCGCATATCGACGCGCTGGGCAACCTGGGGTTCGGCTTTGTCGAGGTGGGGACGGTGACGCCGCGAGCGCAGCCGGGCAATCCGAAGCCGCGCATCTTCCGCCTGCCGCGCGCTCAAGCGCTGATCAACCGGCTCGGCTTTAACAACCTGGGTCTGGAAACCTTTATCGCCAATGTGCAGCGCAGCCAATGGCGCCAGCAAGGCGGAATTCTAGGACTCAATATCGGCAAGAACGCCGACACGCCGATCGAACGCGCCGCGGACGATTATGTATTGGGCTTGGCGGGTGTCTATCCGCATGCCGATTATGTGACGGTGAATATTTCCTCGCCCAATACCAAGAACCTGCGCGCGCTACAGGGCGAGGACGAATTGGCCGCCCTGCTGGCCCAGCTGCGTGATAAACGCGCCGAGCTTGCCGACCAGCATCAGCGTCATGTGCCATTACTCGTGAAAATCGCGCCGGATCTGACGGACGCTCAGATCGACGCGATCGCCGATCTGCTGCCCCGCCACGGCATCGACGGAGTAATCGCCACCAACACCACCTTGTCTCGTGACGCGGTCACTGGCCTGCCCCATGCCGAGGAAGCCGGCGGCTTGTCCGGCCCGCCCGTACATGAGCTGTCGCTTGGCGTGATCGCGAAACTGCGGCAGCGCATGGGCACGGACTATCCCATCATCGGCGTGGGCGGTATCGTTTCTGGCAAGCAAGCGCGCGAGAAAATCGCTGCGGGCGCCAACGCGGTACAGGTCTATACCGGACTGATTTACCGCGGCCCCGCGCTCGTGAGCGAGTGCGTACAAGCGATCCGAGGGATGTAAGCCAACGCCTGCAATTCATACAGGCGAAAAAAAGCCATCCCGAGGGATGGCTAATTCCAGCTCTGCTCTTGTCACTCGACATTACTACAGCAAGCAGCGTGCCGACAAGCAAAGGGCATTGCAGGCACGCGCTTGGATGCCTGCGATCAGGCGGCGCGGCGGGCAGTACGGCCGACTTTGCCAGCGGCCTCCGCGGCGTCGGTCGCGGCCTTGAACGTTGCATTGGCGGCGGCGTTCATATTCGACTCGGCGGCTTCCACGGCTTGCTTGGTGGCCTTGGTCAGCGACTCATAGGCGCCATTGACGGTTGCCAGCGAGGACTTCAACAGAGCCACTGCGCTTTCCGAGCCAGTCGGTGCATTTTTCGACAGTTGTTCGACGGCGTCCGCCAACTGTTGCTGCCCTTGCGCGACTTGCGCCTCGGCCAGCTTAGCCAAGTCGCCCTGCACGCCAGCGACGATGTCATACACGTGCTTGCCATAGGCCATGGCTTTTTCCGCGCCCGGCTGGACCAGCGAGGTGGCGAACGCGGCGGCTTCTTGAGGATCCTTGACGGCCAACGCTTGCTGCGAGGTTAGCGCGACCTCGTCCAGCGTCGCCTTGACGACCTTCAAATTCAAGTCCACCAGCTTTTCGAAACCGGAAAACAGCGTGGCCTGCGTCGCGGTAAACGCGTTCAAGGCGGAAAGTTGGCGGTCGAGGACTTGTTGGGGGATAGCGTTCATGGTGGTCTCCGGTGAGCCGGGCGAGCCCGGCTATAGCTATTCGTTACGACGGATAGGGCTAAACGTCTTCGGAACCAATGTGAAGCTAAGGCCGGCGACGTTTGTTGCGCTGCACAAAATCCTATTCTACGGACTTAAATCGGGGTGTCAAGCACTTTTGATGCAACGCAAAAATGCCAGCGGGGCGCCCCGAGGGAGGCAGTACGGGTAATCCCACGTGACTTGAGACCTATTGTTTCTTAAACTGAGCTGCCACCGAAGAACTTTACAAAAATCCCTCTCGGTTTACGCACTATGAATGTCGCCTACCCGGCGACAACAGGAGACTTCATGACATTATTGCCCCGTACGCTCACGGCTTTGCTTGCCGCCAGCGCGCTTTTCGCAGCCGGCGCTGCACAAGCCGAATACCCCGAGCGCCCCGTGACCATGATCGTCCCGTTCGCGGCCGGTGGCCCCACCGATAACGTGGCCCGCTCGCTGGCCGAAGCCATGCGCCCGACGCTTGGCCAGAGCGTGGTGGTGGAAAACAAGACCGGCGCGGGCGGCACGATCGGTACTTCGACAGTCGGACGCGCCGAGCCCGATGGCTACACGGTGTTGCTGATGCATCTGGGCTACAGCACGGCGCCCTCGTTATATAAAAATCCCGGCTATGACCCGGACAAGACCTTCGCCCCGATCGGGCTGGTGGTCGACGTGCCGATGACCATCATCGCCCGCGAGGATTTCCCACCCAACAACATCAACGAGCTGGTGGAATACATCAAGGCCAACAAGGATAAGATCTCGCTGGCCAACGCCGGTATTGGCGCGGCCAGCCATCTGTGCGGCACCATGCTGGTGGACGCGCTGGGCGTCGATCTGTTGACCATCCCCTACAAGGGCACGGCCCCGGCCATGAACGATCTGCTGGGCAAGCAGGTCGATCTGCTGTGTGACCAGACGACCAACACCTCGCAGTACATCGCCGCGAACAAGGTCAAGGCCTATGCGGTGACCAGCCTCAAGCGCGTACCCACCCTGCCGAATCTGCCCACCATGGACGAATCGGGATTCAAGGGTTTCGAGGTCGGGATCTGGCACGGCATGTGGGTGCCCAAAAACACCCCGCAACCGGTGGTGGACAAGCTGGTCAAGTCGCTGCAAGCCGGCATGGCCGATCCGAAATTCAAGGAACGCATGGCGGGTCTGGGCGCTGAAGTCCTGAATGACGAAGCCAATCCGCAAGCCTTGGATGCGAAGGTCAAACAGCAAGTCCCGCAATGGGCTGGACTGTTCAAGAAAGCCAAAATAGAAGCTCAGTAAGCAACAGCAACAATGGCCGGCTGCCCGGCCCGACGGACTTGCGTGGGATAAGCGCCGCGCAAGACCGCCGGGCCGGGTTGTGATTTTTGAGCCATCCCACGTGCAATTGCACGTGTCGAATACGCGCGACGCGAGAAACGCGTGTCCCGCCGCCCGCGCGATTCCGACCGCCCAGGAATGGAACCCGTTGGTCGTAACGGTAACAAAGTCATGAGCCCATCATGACTATGTCCCCATTCAAATATCCCACCACACCGCATCTGCCTGCCTCTCCGGGGGCGCAACGGGATGACAGGCGCCTGCGCACCGATGCCCATTTCGGTGGCCGGCGGGTGATCGTCACGGTCAAAATGGACGGCGAGAACACCTCTCTCTATCGAGATGGCTTTCATGCCCGTTCGGTCGACAGCCGGCATCATCCGTCGCGCGATTGGCTAGCCCGGTTTCATGCGTCGATGGCGTATCGCATTCCCGGCGACATACGCATCTGCGGCGAAAATCTCTATGCGCGTCATTCCATCGCCTATAGCGACTTGCCCAGCTATTTCATGGGTTTTTCGGTGTGGCGCGGTCAGACATGTTTGGACTGGGACACGTCGCTCGACCTGATGACGAATTTAGGGATTACTCCCGTGCCGCTGCTCTATGACGGCGTTTATGAGCGAGCCGCTATCCAGCGATTGATAGCGGGCCTCGATCTTACCCGGGAGGAAGGCGTGGTGATCCGCGTGGCAAGCGCTTTCGATCTGAGGGACTTCGGCGTGTCCGTCGCCAAGTATGTGCGGCCTGGACATGTGCAAACGGACAGTCATTGGATGCAGGCGCCGGTTGTGCCTAATCGACTCAAGGATACGCGCGGCGATAAAGCGCCCACACAACAGGATGGCGCCACGGTTAGCGCGCCATCCGCAACCATCGGGCTGGCATCATTATGATGTGGCAGGACATCCAGAGCCTCGTGCCACCACCCGGCAAGCCCGCTGATTTCAATGATTGCCTGGCTGCCTTTCCCCAATTGGAATTTGCCAAGCTGGCCGAGCAGAATCCGCTTTATCACGGCGAAGGCAATACGTGGATTCACACCATGTTGGTGGTGGAAGCCTTGCTCGCGGACCCTGCCTACCAGCAAGCGAGCCGCGAAGACCGAGAGATCGTGTTTCTGGCGGCCTTGCTTCACGACGTAGCGAAGTACAGCACCACCATAGTCGAACCCACAACCGGCCAGCCGAGCCAGCCCGGTCATTCTCGCAAGGGCGCCATCGACACCCGCATCGCGCTCTGGGAAGCCGGTGCGCCATTCGCTATCCGCGAGGCGGTGTGCAATCTGATCCTTGCCCATCAAGTACCGTTTTTCGCGATGATGGGATCGCGCCGGAAGAAGTCTCCGCAATTCATCGTGCACGAGCTTTCCTGGCAAGTCAGTGTTCCGCTCTTGGGGATGCTGGCGCAAGCCGATATGCGAGGCCGTGTTTATGCGGGCCAGCAACAGGTGCTGGACAATATCGAGCTGTTCCGGGAAGTCGCGCGGGAAGAAGGCTGTTATGGCCTGCCGCGATCTTTCGCGGACGCTCACACGCGCGTGAGCTATTTCCGTGGGGCGGATGTGCATCCCGATTACCCCCTCTTTCAGCGGCCGGGCTCCAAGGTCACGGTCATGAGCGGCTTACCCGCCACAGGCAAGGATACCTGGGTCGCCCAGCATCGCGGCGGCCTGCCGGTGGTGTCTTTTGACGAAGCGCGCCGCGAGCTCGGGCTCAAGCATGGCGAGAATGACGGCAAAGCAGCCCACTACGCCCGTGACCAAGCCAAAGCGTTGCTGCGCGCGCATCGGCCTTTCGTCTGGAACGCGACGCATCTGTCGCCACAGATGCGCGATAGAACGCTGGATCTGCTGTTTGCGTATGACGCCGAAGTGGAATTGATCTACCTGGAGCAGCCACCTGCCGAACTGTTTCGACGCAACTCGCGGCGTGACTCCTCCCTGACCAATAAGACACTGCGAGCCTTGACGCTGAAATGGGAGCCGCCGCTACTGACGGAAGCCCATCAAGTGCATTACCTGACCTGAGCACCCGCGCTGCGGGCACGGCGATGTATCCGCCCCGCTACTGATGAGCCATCAAGAGGTACGCAGCAGCTGCGGCGCCAACCCGGAGCCTGCCGCGCTGCGTTCGTTGGCGGCCAGGGGCTCATACCCCAACGCCTCAGAAATCGAGCGAGCCGATTCCACCAAGGCTTGAATCCATTCGTCTTGCAGACGTTCAGCCGGCGCCGAAATCGACAGACCGGCAACGAGCTTGCCAGTGTCATCGAAAATACCGGCGGCAATACAACGCACGCCGAGCTCGAGTTCTTCGTTATCGCGCGCGTAACCATGACGCCGCACCAAGGCAAGCTCGCGTTCGAGCTTGTCGATGTCGGTCAAGCTATTGCGCGTGTTGCCGGCCAAGCCGGTACGCATGGCATAGGCGCGTACCAAGCGGCTTTCCAGCGTAGACAAAAATAGTTTGCCGGTCGACGTCAAATGCAGCGGCGCACGCCCGCCGATGGCGCGCACCACCTGCATGCCCGAGCGCTCGCTCCACGCACGGTCGATGTAGACGATCTCGTCGCCCTGTTGCACGGACAGGTTGATGGTCTGCCCGGTCAGGCGATGCAGCGCGCGCATGGCCGAGATTGCTGCTTCCCGTACATTGAGCCGACCTTTGACCAGCGAGCCCAATTCCAGCAGGCGCATGCCAAGCTGGTACAGACCATTGTCGACGCGCTCCACATAGCGGCCGACCACCAGATCATTCAGGATGCGGTGCGCGGTCGAAGCATGCAGGCCGGTGGATAGCGCCAGCTCTTTCAGGGTGACCGGGTCGGAATGCGCGGCGAGCGCGTCCAGCAGACGCATTGCCCGTTCAATCACCTGAATCGCGATTGGAGACTGGCTCGTTGACCGTTCGTTATCGGGGTCCGACACATTCGCTGTCATGGCATCGTTCACAAAGAGAGAAATGGCATCCAGGGGCTGCCGCACCGCGCTCTATGATGGTGCAATTGCGGCGATGCAGCATTTTCGGATTTCCCGTATTGTGAAATTTTGCGGGCCGTTTGGCAACTCGCTGGTGCGCGGTGAGCCAAATCAGGGCGTCAATCGACCGCCTAGGCGCAACACTTCCGCCCGCAAGAACGCCAAGGCCTCGGCCGCCTGAGCGGGGTCGCCCTTGACGCCCAGCTCGATATGCGGTGTCTGGCCCACACTGGGCAGACTGAATGCGCTGACTTCCGTCCAACGTTGCTCCAGTGCCTGCATCACCGGCGCGATGCGCGACTCGGGCAGACCGAACGCCAGGAAGGAATGTTCGACGTGAGCGTCCGCATGATGCAACGCGGCATAACGGGTATCCAGTGTCCATTCCAGCATGGGCCACGCCATCACCGGGAAACCGGGCAAGAACGTATGGTCGCGGATAAAGAAGCCGGGAATACGGTTGTAGGGATTTGGGACGATTTCGCATCCCTGGGGAAACACCCCCATCTGGAGCCGTTGCTGGTTTTCGGGAGCCGCCATGTCGGCTGGCGCCTTGCCTTCCTGGGCCATTTCGGCCACGCGCAGCGTGATGGCTGCTTCGGCTTCGGGATGCAGGGCCAGCGGCAAATCGAGCGCGGCGGCGGCCGCCTGACGGGTGTGATCGTCCGGGGTCGCGCCTATGCCGCCACAGCAGAACACGATGTCTTGCGTCGCAAAGCTGCGGCGCAAGGCGGCGGTCAGGGTCGCCCGATCATCCGGCAGAAACTCGGCGCCGGATAAACGTAGGCCGCGCGCGGACAGCAGTTCAATGCATTTGGAAAAATGTTTATCTTGACGGCGTCCGGACAGGATTTCGTCGCCCACGATCAGCATGCGGATCGAGCGGCTTGCAGGCAAAGGTGAGGTCATGGCGGGAGTCGCGACAGAGTCAGGCTGGAAGGACACGTTCTTCTCGCAAACGGCGCAGGGCTTCCAACCCATAATGGGCGTTGACCAGCCCAGCATACACGGGGAGGATAATCCAGGCTGGCGGCAGCAGATTGATCAGAGAGCAGATCAGGCCGATCACCCAGAAGCCGATATTATGACGTTCCAGCAAGATTCGCCGTTCTTCGGGGCTGGCGTGTTCGACAATGGCATCGACGCGCATCATGCGCGAAAATGCAAACGCCCACCAGAAAATCGACAGTACGACTCCCATGGGCGGTATCAGCCAAAACGGCAAGGTGAGCAGCCAGCCTGCGGCAAACACAGCACTGACCCAGATCGCATTCCACACGCTATAAGCCGTGGCGTTACGCCCCTGGCGCGACACGCCAGCATATTCGCGCGCGCTCACATGGCGCAGTACCAGCGGCATCACGAACACCGCGGCAATCGCCAGGCCCAGTATGCCGGATACCGGCAAGAGAATCGCGGCCGCGATCACCGGCACCAGATAGAGCTTTAGCGAGAACAGGCCGATGCCAACCAACCAGGCATCGACATCGTTGACCATTTGCCATTGCGAGGCCTGCACACTGAGCCATTCTGTCAGCGGCGTCCAGAATAGCCATAGCAGCAGCAAGGCGCCCAACAGGGCAATGACGAAAGGCAGCAACACCGCCATCAGCATGTTCGGATGGCATTGAGAGACCAAGGCGCGTTTGAAGGCTTGCGCCACGCCGGCCGTGCCGGAGGCGGCACGCTGAACGGAAGAAGAGACAGCGTACTCGGGACGAGGTGGAATCATATCGAGGACCCGCGGGTTTACATGCCGGGTATCATAGTCTCAAACCCGTTACGCTTTCATCGACATGGCTTTACTTGAACCCGGTTCAGACACGGCTGCCTTGCGCAGCGCTTTGCAGGTCCTCCCCGCCGACGGATGCCTGGTTGCCTGTTTCTGCGCCGCATGGTGCGACACCTGCGCGCAATACCGCCCAAAATTCGCCGCCCTGGCCGAGCAGTACCCCGAGCGCGTGTTCGTGTGGATCGACATCGAGGATCACCCAGAGCTGTTGGGTGATGAGGATGTCGAAAATTTCCCGACGCTGCTAGTGCAGTTCGGATCGCGCGTGCTGTTTTATGGAACGATGCTGCCGCACATCGGGCATCTGGAAAGGCTGTTGGAAAGCCTCACGCCGCAAAGTCCGGCCGTGCAGACGCAGTTGCCGGATCTGCCTACAGCGTTATTGAGCGTCTAGCGCGTAGCGTTATCGGGCGGCCTTTGGGGGCCGCCTCGCTTGCTATACAGAAAGTTAAGCGCCGCTAGGCTTGCCGCGTCCACCCAACAGAACCGCGAGTTGACGCTTCGGCGTGCTGGGCCGCTCTTCGGGCTGAGCTTGCACCGCGGACGTGGCGGAAGGCGACGGCTCGTACGGTTTGTAGAAGAAATCATCCGCCGGCTGACGTGACGCGGTCTGGCCGTAGCCGCTGCTGCGGCGATCGCGGCTGCGCGGCTCGCGCGTGTGGCTGCGAGCGACCAAGGCCTGCGGAACGTCCAGCTGGCCGCGCGGCACGGGGCGTTTGGTCAGCTTTTCGATATCCAGCAGATAACGCTCTTCTTCGGGGGTGAAGAACGCGATGGCCTCGCCCGATGCGCCCGCACGGCCGGTACGACCGATACGGTGAACATAATCCTCGGCATTGTGCGGCAGATCGTAGTTGATCACGCAGGGCACGCCCGCGACATCGAGCCCGCGCGCGGCGACATCGGTCGCCACCAGCACTTCGAGTTCGCCGGCCTTGAACGCCTCCAGGGCCTTCATGCGATCGGCTTGGCTCTTGTCACCATGAATGGACTCGGCCCTGACGCCATCGCGCTCGAGTTCACGCGCCAGACGCGCCGTACCGATCTTGGTGTTCGAGAACACGATGACCTGTTTGAGGCCCTTGGACTTCACCAGATGCACGACCGCGGCGCGCTTGGCGTCGCTCGGCATTTGATAGGCGATCTGGGTCACCGTATCGGCCGTGGCGTTACGCGCAGCGACTTCGATTTCGACCGGTTGGTTCAGATAGGTACGGCCCAGTTTGCGAATCTCGTTGCTGAACGTGGCCGAGAACAAAAGCCCCTGGCGTTGCGCCGGCAACAACCGCACGATGCGATCGAGATCGGGCAAAAAGCCCATGTCCAGCATACGGTCGGCTTCATCCAGCACCAGAATGCCGACCTGGCTGAGGTTGACGGTTTTCTGTTCGACGTGATCCAGCAGGCGACCCGGCGTGGCCACCAGGATCTCGCAACCGCGGCGCAAGGCCTCTTTTTGCGGGCCGATATCCACGCCACCGAACACCACGGCCGAACGCAGCGGCGTGTGTTTGCTATAGCGTTTGACGCTTTCATAGACCTGATCGGCCAGCTCGCGCGTCGGCGCCAGGATCAATGCCCGCACCGGATGTCGGGCAGGCGATGCGCTGGTATTGGCCAGCGGCATCAGGCGGTGCAAGATGGGCAGCGTAAACGCCGCGGTCTTACCCGTGCCGGTCTGTGCCGCCCCCATCACATCCCGACCCGATATGACTGCCGGCAACGCCTGCGCCTGAATGGGAGTCGGGGTGGTATAGCCGGTATCGATCACCGACTGTAGCAACTGTGGATGCAGCCCGAAGTCGGCGAATGTCGGTGCGGGAGTATCAGAGGTGGGGACTGCGGATTGGGTAGTGTCAGTCATCAGGATGGGCAGATGCCGGGGCAACGAAAAAGAACAAAACGAGAAAGTGCAGCTAAGCCCGGATTGCTGTGGATAACTTTATTTTAGCGCAACCGGCCATACTACCAGAGTTGCGATAGCAAAAACACATCGATCGGGACCGGATCAGGCTCAACCGGCCAGCCAGCGCAAGCCCCATAACGAGACCATGCCAACCACGATCACCAGCACGGCGCTGCGAAAGCGTAAGAACACCAAAATGCTCGCGATGGCGGCCACCAGCCGGTAATCGAACGCCGGGCCGGTGTCCGCCTTCCAGGGCATCAGGTCAGGCACCAAGATGGCGGTCAGCGCGGCGGCGGGCGCATAGCGCAATGCACGCCGCACGACATCGGGCAGGGGCAGATAATCGCCAAACACCATATAGCCGGCGCGGGTCAGCACGCTGCATACAGTGAGCAGCGCGATGGCACTATAAACGTAAATTTCGGACGGCCAGAGATTCATTTGGCGCCTTTCTTGAAAAATCGTTCGGCCAGCATCCCGGACACGATCCCGGTCACGACGGCGGCGACCAGCCCCAGGCGCAGCGGCAGCAGTTGCCCCACCCACGCCACGATCCCCGCGGCCAACATGGAAATCAGCATGGGCTTGGAATTGGCCAGCGGGATGGTGATGGCCAGCAAAGCCAGCACGGCGGCAAAATCCAGCGACCAGTCCGTGGGGACGATCCCGCCCAGATAGATGCCGACGATGGATGCAGCCTGCCACGTGAGCCAGCCCGGCACGATGGTCCCAAGGAAGAACCACAGCTGCTCGCGCGTACCCCGGTCGGCGTCATCGCCGTACTTCGACATGAAAAATACAAACCCCATATCCGTCGTGAAATAGCCTAGCCCGAGCCGGCGAGGCCAGGACAGATGACGAAAATAGGGGTGCAGCGCCGCGCCGAAAATAATGAAGCGCAGATTCACGACAAAACCCGCCATGAAGATCAACCATAGCGGCGCGCCGGCGGCGATAAGCGGCAAGGAAGTGAGCTGCGCGGATCCGGCATACATCATCAGCGTCATGGCCAGTGCCATGGACTCGGTCAGGCCCGACTTGACCATGGCCACGCCTGTGACCATGCCCCATGTCCCGGTGGCAATCAGCGCCGGCACGACGGTACGCACACCTTGGCGGAATGCCACCAAACGCTCCTGCCGGATCAATTTTGAATCAATGTTGGAACCGCTGACGGACTCACGGGGCACGGCAAAACCCTAGTAGGAACACACGGGACGGCATGGAATTCATCGGCGATAGAATCCCGCACGCCGCAGCATGGGCGCATCGTCCGATGTCGTAGGCCGACACCCGACGCTAAACCGGGCATTGTACCTCTGCTGCTTGATACAATAGCGCCTCTTGATAGGGGAACACTATGTCGATGGCGGATCGCGACAGCTTTATCCGGTACGACCGTACGCGCTTGGCGTGGCGTGACACCACCGTGGCGACGCGTCCCCTGCACGGCAACGCAGGTTTCCCCCTGACGGAACTTTTCGTAGGGTTCCCCTCTCTGGTCTCATAACTCGTCTTTTTCAGGAAAACTCATGACCGCTGCCGCCTCTGCCGCCGCGCCCGCCCAGGATATCGTTGAAGTCGGCGCTGAAGACCTGCCCGTCTATTGCCCCGGCCCGAAGGCGCCGCTCTGGAGCATGCACCCGCGCGTGTTCCTGGACGTCACCCATACCGGATCGGCCCGTTGTGCTTACTGTGGCACCGAGTATCGGCTCAAGCCCGGCACCGTGGTGCGCGGTCACTGAGACCGTCGCGTCTTAACCTGCCCGCTCCTCACTCATGTTCGCCACGCCCGAAGAAGCCGAACAAGCGTTTTACGAAGCGCTTGAGCAAGCCGACACTGTCCGCCTGATGCAAATCTGGGCCGACGACGAGGAAGTCATTTGTATCCATCCTGGCGGTTTGCGCGCGGTGGGGCAAGCGGCCGTCCATGAGTGCTGGCAGCAGACACTGGCGCCCGGGCCGCTGCGTATCCGTCCCCTACGCGTTCAAGCGCTGCAAACGATGATGTGTTCGGTCCACACCGTGGTGGAACAGGTCACCATAAACGGCCGGGGAAGCACGCAGTACGCCCATTGCTACGCCACCAACGTCTATCACAAGGGCCCCACGGGCTGGCGCATGGTGCTACATCATGCCTCGCCCGCGCCCGCCGAGGCCGAGGTGCTGGACTTGTACGACGTGCCCGAGCGGCTGCATTAGGACGGATGGTTCGCGTGTCCATCGCCCGTCTCGATACATCGCCTTGTCCCGTTCCCGCCTGGCTCCCCGACCGTCATAGCCAGACGATTTATGCTGCCTTTTTTGCGCAGCATCACAGCATTGCGTTCGTACGCCAGCGCGTAGAAACACCGGACACGGATTTCATTGATATCGATTGGACCGGGCCGGGGCTGTTCCCGCACAAGCGCGCGAACGGTCAGCCAATCGATTCGGCTTCGCCCGTCGTGTCGGGAAAGACGGCCGCAGCGCGTTGGATTACCGATGAAGACTGGCTGTCTTTGCCGCAAACGCCGGACACGCCGGCGCTATTGCTTTTCCATGGTCTGGAAGGCGGCAGTCTGAGCCGGTATGCGCAATCCATTGCGCATCATTTCCGGGCGCGTGGCTGGATAGTCGCGGTCGCGCATTTTCGCGGCTGCTCCGGCACACCCAACCGGCTGGCGCGCGCCTACTATTCGGGGGACTCTACCGAGGTCGGTTTTATGCTGGATACCGTGCGGGCTCGCATTCCGCACGCGCGCTGGCATGCCGTGGGGGTATCGCTGGGAGGCAATGCGCTACTGAAATATATCGGCGAGCAGCAGAGTCAGGTGTCATGGCTGGCTGCTTGCGCGGGCGTGTCCGTGCCGCTGGATCTGGTGGCGGGCGGCAATGCGCTTTCGCATGGCGTGTTCAACCGGCGCGTGTATACCGCTTATTTCTTGAAGACCATGAAGCACAAGGTCCTGGAAAAAGCGCGGCGCTTTCCCGGCGCCATCGACGTGATGCGCATTGCCCATGCGCGTGACCTGCGCGACTTTGATGATGCCTATACCGCGCCGATGCACGGGTTTCGCAATGCGCTGGATTATTGGACACGCGCGTCCAGTAAGCCGTGGCTGGCGAGCGTGGAGATCCCGACGCTGGTGTTGAACGCGCGAAACGATCCGTTCATGCCAGAGAGCGCCCTGCCCTTGCCGCGCGAATGCTCGAGCCATGTGCTGCTGCATCAGCCTGCTCAGGGCGGCCACGCGGGCTTTCCGACGGGCGCATTTCCCGGCCATCTGAACTGGTTGCCGCAGCGGCTGCAACGGTTCTTCGAAACCGGTCAATAGCGGCTCAGCAGCGCGCGGCCGTCCGGGCCCCTATTCGGACGACCGCCCGATCTTTATCCTGATAACGGTCACGCTGTCCTTTTCGAGCCCTATCAGCCTTTAAATCGTTCAAGCAGTTCGCGCTCCTGAGCAAGGCGTTCCTTCACATCGCGAATCTGCACGTCGATCTGCGATTGTTCGTAGAAATCCTTGGAGAGATTGCGCGCTTGCTGCAGCTGCGCCTCGGCTGCGGCGTAGGCGCCGGTCAACACGTAATAACGCGCCATGTCTCGGCGTGCTTCGACGGGGTGCCCGTTGCGCTCTTCGCTATAAGCCAGCATCTGGTAGAGCCCAGGCTCATCATCGCCCCATTGCTTGATGCGCTCGCGCAGATAACTCTGCGCCTCGGCGTGGCGACCCACGCCTTGTAGTGCCTGTGCGTACGCAATGCCCAATGCGCGCTGCTGCGGCCAGCGTTTGATGGCCGCTGCGGCAAGCTGCAGCGCCTGTGCGCCGTCCCTGCGCGCCGCCGCCAGATCAATCGCCAGCCGCGCGAGCTGGGGCGAACTGCGCCCGCCCGCCTCCGCTCGTTCCAGATACCGCTGGGCCTCGTCGATTTGATTGCGCTGAAACGCCTGCAGCGCGAGCCCATAGAAAGCCGCGGATTGCTGTACCCCCGTCAACCGGCGGGAGTCGTCCTGCAGCACCTGGGTCGCCGATCGCAGGCTGACGGCGTCACGACCTTGAATCACGCGCATCTTGGCACGTATGTACCAATAGTCGTCGCTGTCGGTGTATTTTTCCGCAGGCAGATTGCGCACCCGGTTTTGGATATCGGACATCCGCTCAATCGACAAGGGGTGAGTGCTGGCCCACGCCCCACCCCCTGTACCCTCGTTCAGACGCGAGGCGCCCATCAAGCGCGAGAACATGCGCACCATTCCATCGGGATCGTAGCCGGCCCGGGTCAGCATCGTGAAACCAGCGCGGTCCGCCTCGCGTTCGGCGTCGCGCGAAAAGCCCAATTGCTGGTTGATTGCAGCCGCCTGCCCGAACGCGGCGACACCCACGGCCAGGTTTCCGCCCCCGCCCGCCAACGCGGCAAGCAGCGCCGCGGCCAGACTGGCCATCATCACCACACCGCTCTGATTCTGTTGCGTCATGCCGCGGGCAATGTGACGCTGCACCACATGGCCGATTTCGTGAGCGAGCACGGAGGCAAGCTCCGCTTCGCTCGTCGATTGCACAATCAGGCCGCTATTGACCCCGATGAATCCCCCGGGCATCGCAAACGCGTTGATCTGCGGGTCGCGCACGCCAAACATCTCGACATCGGGCACCGCGCCGGGCGCGAAATTAGCCAGCTTGCGTCCCAGCGTGGTCAGGTACTGTGTGACTTCCGGATCGTTGATGAAGGTGGGATCCCGCCTGCCTTGGGCCATGATGGCCTCGCCCAGTTGACGTTCCAGCGCGGGCGATAAATCGGCCGAGGACGCCGCTCCCATGGAAGGCAAGCCTACAGGCTGCGCGACGGCCGGAGCCAGCGGAAGCGCCACGGCCAAGCCCAACAAGCCAGCCAGGCAGCGCATCACAAGCGGTTTGCGAAAATTCGAATAGCGGCGGTTCATGGCAATATGATAGCTATGAGCCGTAAAAGTTTTCATCAAACAATGAAGATCAGCCGAGGCAGACATGCGTCCCATTCGTAAAGCTGTTTTTCCCGTCGCCGGACTGGGCACGCGTTTCCTTCCTGCCACCAAGGCGATGCCGAAAGAAATGTTGCCTGTCGTGGATAAGCCTTTGATCCAATATGCGGTCGAAGAAGCGGTCGCGGCGGGGGTAACCGATCTGATTTTTGTCACGGGCCGAAATAAGCGCGCCATCGAAGACCACTTCGACTCGGCACCCGAACTGGAATCGGAATTGGAACGCAAGGGCAAGCATGACCTGCTGGAATTGGTGCGCAATATCCTGCCTGGCCACGTTAACTGCGTCTACATCCGCCAACCGGCGCCGCTGGGGCTTGGGCATGCCGTCCTGACCGCCGCGGCCGCCGTGGGCCGCGAGCCATTCGCGGTGTTATTGGCAGACGATTTGATCGATGCCGAAACCCCAGCTCTGACTCAGTTGATCCAGGCCGCCTATGCGCAGGATGCCAGTGTGGTGGGTGTGCAGGATGTGCCGCGCGAAGACACCAACAAATACGGGATCGTGGCCGCCGAGCCCATCGACGATCGCTCCGCGCTCGTGTCGCACATTGTCGAAAAACCCAGCCCCGACCAAGCACCGTCGACGCTGGCCGTGGTGGGTCGTTATGTGCTGGAGGCCGAGATCTTCGATCATCTGCGCGCCACGCAGGCGGGCGCCGGCAATGAAATTCAATTGACCGACGGTATTGCGTCCCTGCTGAAAGAACGCCGGGTCATCGCTCACCGTTATGAGGGAAGACGCTACGACTGCGGCAGCAAGGCCGGGATGTTCGAGGCGACCGTGACGCTTGGGCGTAAGTACCACGGCCTGATCTGAGATGGAGGGCCGGCCGGTATCAGGGGCCGCCCGAGATCACGGACTCGCCTGCGAGTAACGCACGGCACGATCCTCGGGACGCAGTCTGCCTTTGCCGGACAGTCGCATCAGGGTGCCTAGCGCCACCATCAGCCCGATGACTTCGACAAAGGCGGCGGGGATCCACATCGTCAATCCGCCTATCATCTGATCGGTCTGCGCGGACATGCCGATGGCACGTCCGCAGAGTTCGAACAGCGGATAGATATCTCTTTCCGTAAACGTGATGATCGCCCCGGCCACCATCTGTGGCGCCATGGTGAGCACCGGCGAAATAACGCGTCCGCCGGGACTCATGGCCGCGGGCGGGCTGGGACGGCGATCCAGAATCAGATTCCAGTACATGAACCCACTGATCACTACCGACCAATTCATCAAACGATACAGGCGCCAGTCCAGCATGGAATAAAACTGCACCGTCGGCAGCAACCACACCAAGACCAGGAAAACGAAAAGCGCCGGTACGAAATAGGAGTTGGTCAGCACGCCGACCAGGACGCGCGCCCCTCGGGTCTGGAGAAAATCTCGCAAGCGCCTGCGCCAATGCAAGGGCAGGCCGGCGCGCATCGCGGACCCGGGGAACGCCGCCATGACCAGTAGTGGTCCAAGGTGATGCAGCACCAAGTGCTGAATGCGATGAATGAAGAACATCCGCTCGGCGTAATAGTCGACCCGCGTGTGGAGCGACAGATACAGCAGCACCAAGCCCGTCCAGAACAGCCATTGCCGGGCGAGCGTCACGCGATGGACCCGTCTGCCGCGCAAAAATAGCACGATAGCCACGCCAAACGCGGCCAGCAGGGTTGGGGAGAACTCCCAGGGGACGAGCCAAGCGAGATGATCCATGCCACCATCCGTGATGCTCGACGAGGGACGGGCTGGCCCGTGCGATGCGAGCGACGAACCATTGTAGAGCAGTGCCGAGGAGAGGTGCGGCCGGCTAGGTGCGGCCGGCTAGGTGCGGCCGCCAAGGCGCGGCCAGTGAGACGCGGCTCGGGGAGGCCCGGCCGCGGCACTCGTGGTGTTGCGTCAGGCGGCGACAGCGGCGTTCGTCGAACGCGCCGAGGTGCCGAAATGCACCCGCCGCACAGCGGGATGGGCCTGCAGGCGGCGAGCCTGAGACATCAGCTCCGGACGCAGCTCCGGAGGACAATTGACCGTGATGCAGGCCGAGGCGTAGTCCGCATCGCGCCCGGTTTCGATCTGGAACTGGGATACATTGAGCCCGGCTGCGCCGAAGTCGGAGCAGACTTGCTTGCGCACATCACCCAAGGCGTCGCGCGGGCACTCGAGCGTCAATCGGGATGTTCCTTGGCGACGCGTGAGCGCGCTGTTGCGGTCCACACCAGCACGACGCAGGAATAGATCAAATAAACGCATGGCAGCCTCCCGTCAAAGGTCGAAGCATTCAGGCGAATACGCACGCGTCTAGACAGCGGCACTCGATGGGCATGCGCACGCACGGCGCGGCCTACGAGCCTGCAGTCAGACAGCGGCGGTTCTGGCGGTTTTGGTGGGGAGACGCGACAAAGAACTTGTCACGGTACACCGCACCCTGCACTAACAGGATGCGGCAGAAGGAGATTCTGCTGGAGATCCTGTCAGGCAGCGACGTCGATAAAAGATCGACTACTGTCGCCGGAATCGGTATTCACAGAACGAACTCCGAATGTTGTAAACAAAACGATTTTACGCGAACTTGGCGGCTCAAACAAGGGTTTTCCCGAAAGTTTGCGTCTGGATGTGACGGCAGCGACAGCCTTGAAGTGGCGGGCAAACGACCCGCCCGCGGCATCAGAGCAGGAAATACCAAGCCAGATACAAAGCGAACACGCCATAAAGCGCGCCCACGCCTGACAGCACGCCTACGCTCATGCTCGCGCGACGAAAGCGCTGCCAGAGAATGCCGATCGACACCAACGTCAATAGGCCCGCGGCAAGCAATGGCGCGTCCAGCAGCCATGGGGTCATCGCGATCCCCAGCGCACTGGGAATGGTGGCCTGAATCATCATCGCGCCGGAAATATTGGCCAGCGCCAAACGTTCCTTGCCTTGTCGCACCCAGATCAGGGCATTCATGATTTCCGGAAGCTCCGTCGCCACCGGCGCGAGCAGCAGCGCGGCTACGTGGGGCGACGCTCCCAGCGCGACGCCGATGATCTCGATCTGATTGACGAAGACATGCGAAGCGCCGGCAATGACCAGCAGCGCGAAAAACGTCTGGGCACATGCCCAGGCCATGCTCGGGCTATTGTCGTTCGGACGTATCTTCAGCGGTTCGAGGTCTTCGCAGTCCGCGCAAGCTTCGTCATTGGAGAGTTCGCGCTTGACGTACAGGGCATAGACGCCGACGAACAAGATGCCCAGCCAAGGCTTCCAGGCGAAGGCGAGCAAACCCAGACCGACCTTGAAGATAAAGATGCCCATGAACCAAGCTTGATCGCGGGCCAGACGTGGCTGGTCCGCGTTGATACAGGAGACACGATGCATGCGCCAGATGGCCAAACCGACGACCGCATAGGCCAACGTCGCCAACACCAGCGGGCCACCCATGGCCGCGCCCACGCCAATGTCTTTTTGTTCAGGCGATTCGCCAAACACCACGGCCATGAAGGTCACCGCGCTCTCTGGCAAGGCAGTACCGAAGGCCGCGAGAACCGTCCCGGTGGCGGTGGCGCCGAGATTAAGACGATGGCCGACCCATTCGATGCCGTTGACGAAGAATTCGCAGGCGAAATAAATGGTCAGGGCTGATAGAAAAAACAGCAACAGCGTGAGAATCATGATGCAACGCCGGACGAGCAGATACCAAAGGCGCGACAACGCGGCTCGCCCGGCCAGGTGAACGCGTTGCGGCCAATGGTCTCGCCTGGCGAATCCGGCGGGCGGATGGCTCCGCGCCGGAGGCCGTCAGCGCCATGGGGTGAAACACCACCAAGCTTGTTGACGCTGACTCCTTTGGGGATCAAAGGATGGCTACTCCCCAATGACAGTGGCCCGGATTGTAGCAGGATGTGTGCAAGGAATCGCCGCCATACGGGCTGGCGTCGCCGGAATGTCGAACGCGGTGCACATAGCGGAGTAAAGTGCAATCATTCTGGACTCTTGCGTCGGATCGACATGAACCATCCTGCAGATATCAGCCCCTTTATCACTCGTCGCGAACGCCTGTTGGACGAAATGCGTGCGGCCGGCGGCGGGATTGCGATTGTTCCCACGGCGCGCGAGGCCATGCGTAACCGGGATGTCGAGTATCCCTATCGGCATGACAGCAATTTCTACTATCTGAGCGGATTCACGGAACCGCAGGCGTGGCTGGTGCTGGTGGCGGGTCAAAGCGATCGAACGATTTTGTTTTGCCGTCCGAGAAACCCCGAGCAGGAAATTTGGGAAGGTTACCGCTGCGGCCCGGACGATGCGGTGGCGCGATATGGCGTGGACGAGGCGTATTCGATCGACGAGTTGGACAAGCGAATGCCCGAGTTGCTGCTAGATCAGGCCGCGCTGTACACACCGTTTGCCGCAGAGCAGGCCACCGAGGCAAAGCTGCGCGAATGGCTTAAACAGGCCGAGCAACGGGGCCGTGGACGGCGCCAGCCCCCCGCGCAGCTACAGGATTTGCGCCCTATCTTGGCGGACATGCGCCTGATCAAAGATGCCAGCGAACTGGCCGCGATGCGACAGGCTGCCCGTATATCGGCCGCCGCGCACCGGCGCGCGATGCGGGCGACGCGGCCCGGCATGCGCGAATATCAGTTGGAGGCCGAGCTGCTGTACGAATTCCGGCGGCAAGGGGCGCAGTCGCCCGCCTATCCCAGTATCGTGGCGGCGGGCGCGAACGCATGTGTGCTGCATTACCTCGCGGGGGATACCGTGCTGCGCGATGGAGACCTGGTGTTGATTGACGCGGGTTGCGAATACGACAGCTATGCCGCGGACATCACACGTACGTTTCCGGCGAATGGAAAATTCAGCGGTCCGCAACGCGCGCTTTATGACCTGACACTGGCAGCCCAGCAGGCGGCAGTGGAGGTCACGGCTCCGGGACGCCCTTACGATGACGCGCATCAGGCCGCGGTTCGGGTATTGGCGCAGGGGATGCTGGACGAAGGACTGTTGACCGGCTCGCTGGATGGCGTGATCGACTCGGCCGCGTATACGCGGTTTTACATGCATCGAACCGGTCACTGGCTTGGCATGGATGTGCACGACGTGGGCGATTATCGCGAACGCGATGCGATTGGCATGGACCGGCCCTGGCGGACGTTGCAACCGGGGATGGTGCTTACCTTGGAGCCCGGCATCTATGTCCGTGCGGCCGATGACGTTCCGACAGCTTTCCACAACATCGGCATCCGGATCGAGGATGATGCCTTGGTGACGCCGGATGGCTGCGAGTTGCTCACTCGCGGTGTGCCGGTGTCGGCGACCGAAATTGAAGCGCTCATGCGGGAATAACGTTGATGCCGACGATGCGGGAATGGCGGCGGGAGCCTCGACAGATCGGGGCTACAGCACGTATCCGTCAAGCCACCCCAGCGCCGTCCACGTGTACACCACCACCATCGCGATGGCGAATATGGTGGCGATCGAGCCGATGAGCGTGCCAAAGAGCGCGACCAGCACGGGGCCCCAGCCGGTACGCGTAACCCGCCCCTGACCGGGATGGTAGAGCCGGTCGAATTTCTCGTCGGACATCAGACTGAAGACGACGCCTTCGATAAACCCGTCGACCATGGGAATAAAGACCAGAAAAAACGCCGGGTTGTCGAACCACACCGGAAATTGCGTCGCCGCGACCAGACAGCAGACCGAAGCGAGCGTGACGAGCCACGCGTAGCGGCGTCCCAGATACCACCAATGCGCGCCCAACCAGCCTAGAAAGCAGGCCAGCAATCCCAGCACGACTTTGTTGCGCCGGCGGTCTGCGGACTGAGAAGCAAGCGTAGTAGCGGAGGTCATGAGGGAATTGTAGGGTCTGGGCGCTAGAATGGAAGTATGACTCAGCCTGCATACGATATCGCCATTTTGGGCGCTGGCCCGGTCGGCCATGCCCTGGCGCTGCTCCTGGCGCGCCAATGCCCGGATCCACAACGGATCGCATTGCTAGCCGGCACGCCGCCAGCCGCAACGGGTCCCGCGCGTGAGCCGGGCCAAGACCCGCGCGTGTTGGCCATGAATCATGGCAGTCGGGTGTTGCTGGAGTCGCTTGGCGCTTGGCCAAGCCGGGCAGCGGATATTCGCCATGTGCATGTTTCGCAGCGAGGCCGGCTGGGTAGCACGGTCATTCACCACACGGATTTCCAGGTGCCGCGCCTGGGCAGCGTGGTGCCTTACGCGGCTCTGCACGCGACGCTGCACGCGGCGGTGGCCGATAGCGGCGTGACCGTGCTGCAAGGCCCCTCCGCGCAAATGGTGAATCAGGATGGCGCGGGCGTGGAGATTCGCCAAGGCGACACGCACTTTCGCGCCCGCCTGGCGGTGCAGTCCGATGGCAGCAGCGGCACGGACCTGCGGCGCGAATATGACCAGCACGCAATTGTCACCACGGCGTATGCCACCCTGCCGCGCGCTGGCTGGGCGTGGGAGCGTTTCACGCGCGAGGGACCGCTGGCGCTGTTGCCGCATCCGCTGGATGCGCGGGCCTATTCCGTTGTGTGGTGCAACGCCCCGGAGCGGGCCGCCGCGCTGTCGCAGTTGGACGAAGCTGCGTTCTCGGCCGCGCTGACCGAGGCATTCGGCACGCGGCTGGGACGGCTGTCGAGCCAGGCCGCACGACATGTGTTCCCGTTGGCGCTCAATGCCCGGCGCACGCAGGTGCAGGGGCGACTGGTGGCCATTGGCAACGCGGCGCAAACCTTACATCCCGTGGCGGGCCAGGGTCTGAACCTGGGGCTGCGCGACGCGGCGCGGCTGGCACAGGCGCTGGCCGCGTGGTCGAACACGCCCGAGGAAAGCCCGAATCCGCTACTGGCCCAGTTCGCCAATGCCCGACGCGCGGACCGGCTGATCACGGGCGGTTTGACCGATTTGATGCCGCGCGCTTTCGCCACGGGCTTGGCACCCGTCGAACATGCGTGCGGTTTAGGATTGCTGGCGCTGGATGCAGTGGCGCCGTTGCGCGCTCCGCTGGCCCGGCATCTGCTGCAGGGATTGCGCGCCTGATCGGGCTAGGCGAAGACCGAAATAAGGGCCGTATTCGACCCCAAAAAATGCCCCACTCGCCGTCGGTTAAAATGTGCGCATGCGCATCGGCCCGTGGACGCTTCCCAACAATGTTCTGGTCGCCCCCATGGCGGGGGTGACGGATCGCCCTTTCCGTCAATTATGCAAACGGTTGGGCGCGGGCTATGCCGTGTCCGAGATGGCGGCGAGCAATCCCCGCCTGTGGGATAGCGTCAAGACCTCGCGCCGGCTGAATCATGAAGGCGAGATCGCGCCCGTGGCGGTGCAAATCGCCGGCGCAGATCCGGCCATGATGGCCGAGGCGGCCGTGTTCAACGCCCAGCGTGGCGCGCGCATTATCGATATCAACATGGGCTGTCCGGCGAAGAAGGTCTGTAATCTGGCCTCGGGTTCGGCGCTGCTGCGTGACGAGGATCTGGTGGCGCGCATCCTGGATGCGGTGGTCGCCGCCTGTGCGCCCTTGGGCGTGCCGGTCACGCTCAAGACCCGTACCGGCTGGGACCGCGAACACCGTAACGCATTGCGCGTGGCCCGTCGCGCCGAGGAAGCCGGCATTGCCGCCCTCGCGCTGCATGGGCGCACACGCGCGGATCTGTACACGGGCGAAGCCGAGTACGACACGATACGCGCGGTCAAGGCCGAGATTTCCATTCCCGTGGTGGCTAACGGGGACATCGACTCCCCGCAAAAGGCCCGCTATGTGCTGGACTATACCGGCGCCGACGCCGTGATGATCGGGCGTGCCGCGCAGGGCAATCCGTGGATTTTCCGCGAAATCGACCACTACTTGCGCACGGGCGAGACGCTGGCGCCCCCCTCTTACGAGGAACTGCGCGATCTTTTGCTGGAGCATCTGGATGACCACTACCGTTTTTACGGTGAACACACCGGTGTACGCTCGGCACGTAAACATATCGGCTGGTACGTGGAAGGTCTGCCCGGCGCAGACGACTTCCGCGACCACATGAATCAGATCGACAACACTCGCGATCAATGGCGAGCGGTGTCGGACTGGTTCAACCAACTCGCTCTTAGCGGTCCGGCACACCCGGCACCGGCTGAGCAACCGCTGATGGCGGCGTGATCCGCCTCCCACCTCTACCTATAAATCTGTACAAAATGAGCAAGAACGATGTCCTGGAAGATTGCGTGCGCGCCAGTCTGGCGCGCTATTTCGAAGATCTGGGCGACTCCGAACCCCACGATATGTGGGAAATGGTGATGCGCTGCGTCGAACGCCCGGTGCTCGAAGTCGCATTGGAACGTTCGGGCGGCAATCAGTCGCGCGCTTCCGAGATTCTGGGCATTACTCGCAACACGCTGCGCAAGAAACTCCAGGCGCACAACATCCAGCCGTAATCCTCGCCCGCGCGTGCCTCGGCCCTGAACGCTTTCCTCGTTATCAACCGTCAACATGAAAATCGAAACTGCCCTGCTCTCGGTGTCCGACAAGACCGGCATCGTTGAATTTGCCCGCGCGCTGGCCGCGCGCGGTGTCCGTCTGCTCTCGACCGGGGGTACGGCTCGCCTGCTGGCCGACTCCGGCCTGACCGTCACCGAAGTCGCCGCCCACACGGGTTCGCCGGAGATCCTCGATGGACGCGTCAAGACGCTGCACCCGAAGATCCACGGCGGCCTGCTGGCGCGCCGTGACAGCGCCGAACATCTGGACACCATTGCCGAGCATGGCATCGACCGCATCGACATGCTGGTGGTCAACCTGTATCCGTTCCGCGAAACCATTGCGAAGCCGGATTGCACGTTTGCCGATGCCGTGGAAAACATCGACATCGGTGGCCCGGCGATGCTGCGCGCGGCTGCCAAGAACCACGGCACGGACGCCGGCGGCGTCACGGTCGTGATCGACCCGGCCGACTATTCGCGCGTGCTGCAGGAAATCGATCAGACCGGTAGCACCTCCTACGCGCTGCGCCTGGAGCTGGCCGCGAAGACCTATGCGCACACCGCCTCGTATGACGGCGCGATCGCCGCGTACCTGACCAGCCTGACCGAGCCCGCGCCTGTCCAGGAAGCCACGCCCGCCCGTGCCGATTTCCCGCGCACGCTGACGGTGCAAGTGCAGCAGGTGCAGGAACTGCGCTATGGCGAGAACCCGCATCAGAAAGCGGCCTTCTATGTGGACGCCAAGCGACCCGCCGGTCTGCTGGGCAACTATCGTCAGCTGCAGGGCAAAGAGCTGTCCTACAACAACATCGCCGACGCGGATGCGGCGTGGGAATGCGTGCGCAGTTTCGACGCGCCGGCTTGCGTGATCGTCAAGCACGCCAATCCTTGCGGCGTGGCCATCGCGCAAGACACGCTGCATGCCTATCAACAGGCGTTCAAGACCGACCCGACCTCGGCCTTCGGCGGCATCATCGCGTTCAACCGCCCGGTCGATGCGGCCACCGCGGAAGCCGTCAGCAGCCAGTTCCTGGAAGTCCTGTTGGCGCCCGCGTACGACGGCGCGGCGCTGGCCGTGTTGGCCGCCAAGAAGAACGTGCGTGTGCTGGAAGTGCCCATGGGCGCCGGCCAGAACGAGTTCGACATCAAGCGTGTGGGCGGTGGCTGGCTCGTTCAGACGCCGGATGCTTTCCAAGTGCCGCGCGACGCGTTGAAGGTGGTGACCAAGCGTCAGCCCACCGAGCAGGAAATGAACGACCTGGCATTCGCCTGGAAGGTCGCCAAGTACGTCAAGTCCAACGCCATCGTGTTCGTGGGATGCGGGATGACGCTGGGCGTGGGCGCGGGTCAGATGAGCCGTGTCGATTCCGCGCGCATTGCCTCGATCAAGGCAGAAAACGCCGGTCTGTCGCTGCAAGGCTCGGCCGTGGCGTCGGATGCGTTCTTCCCGTTCCGCGATGGTTTGGATGTGGTGGTCGCCGCTGGCGCGACTTGCGTGATCCAGCCGGGCGGCAGCGTGCGCGATGACGAAGTGATTGCCGCCGCCGATGAACATGGCATCGCCATGGTTCTGACCGGCACGCGTCATTTCCGTCACTGATGCGCGTCCTCGGCATTGATCCCGGCCTGCGGCGCACCGGTTTCGGTGTGATCGATGTCGAGGGTATGCGGCTGCGTTATGTCGCGAGCGGCACCATCGTGGTGCCGCCGGCGCTGTCGCTGCCGGAACGCTTGAAAGTCATACTGGACAATCTGCGTCAGGTGGCGCGCGAGACGCAGCCTGACGTGGCGGCGTTGGAAATCGTGTTTTTGAATACCAACCCGCAATCCACACTATTGCTGGGACAGGCGCGTGGCGCGGCGCTGTGCGCGCTGGCCGATAGCCAGTTGGCGGTGCATGAATATACGGCGCTGCAAATCAAGAAAGCCGTGGTCGGCACCGGCCGCGCGGCAAAAGAACAAGTGCAGATGATGGTGCAGCGATTGTTGTCGTTGGATGGCACGCCCGCGCCTGACTCTGCCGATGCGCTGGCCTGCGCGATTTGCCATGCGCACGTGGGGCCGTTGCAAGCGCGAATGAGCAACCTGTCCGAAGCGGCGATCATGGTTGGCAGTGGCCGTGCGCGCGTGCGTGCCGGACGGGTCGTTGGCTGATGACCGGTAAGTTGGTACGGGCGTAACGGTTGCGTAAGCCGCAACCGCTCACGCCGCACGATATGTCGGCGAGCCTGACGTAATCCGGTGGATGATCCCGCGTAGAATGACCGCAAGCCGTGCGACATTGCGCACGTTTCCTATTTTTTGTTTGCTGGCTTTCGCACCATGATCGGACGCATTACTGGAACCTTGATCGAGAAACAACCGCCCACCCTGTGTGTTGACGTCAACGGCGTGGGTTACGACATCGAAGTTCCGATGAGCACCTTGTATGGATTGCCGGAGCTGGGTTCGCGCGTGACCCTGTACACGCATCTGACGGTGCGGGAAGACGCGCATATTCTTTACGGGTTTGCCAGCGCGAATGAGCGCAGTGCGTTTCGCGAGCTGATCAAGGTCAGTGGCATCGGCGCGCGGACGGCACTGTCGGTGTTGTCGGGTCTGTCGGTCAGCGAACTGGCCCAGGCCATTACCCTGCAGGAATCCGGCAGGTTGACGCGAGTGCCAGGTATTGGCAAAAAAACCGCCGAACGGCTGCTGCTGGAAATGCGCGGCAAGCTCGGCGCCGATCTGGGCACGACGGTTCAACCGGTGCCCGATGCGCAATCCGACATTCTGAATGCGCTGTTGGCCCTGGGTTATTCGGACAAGGAATCGCGCACTGCGCTGAAAGCCCTGCCCGAAGGCACCAGCGTGTCGGATGGTATCCGGCTGGCGCTTAAATCCCTGGTGCGTTGATTAAGCAGCCAGCAGCTTGGCGTAGGCGGCCAGATCCACGTTGCCGCCACTGATGATCACGCCCACGCGCTTGCCTTGCACCGGCACGACCTGATCGAGCGCGGCGGCCGAAGCCAGGCAACCTGTCGGTTCCACCACCATTTTCATGCGTTCGGCAAAGAACCTCATCGTGTTGACGAGCTGCTCGTCGGGGACGGTGACGATGTCTTTGACACCGGCTTTGATGATGGCGAAGGTCAAATTGCCCAAGTGCGTCGTCACGGCACCGTCGGCCAGCGATTTGGGCGCGGGAATGCGGACGATTTCGCCCTTGCGCAACGATTGCTGGCCGTCGTTACCGGCCTGGGGCTCTACGCCATAGACTTCGCAGTTGGGGCTTAGCACCTGAGCGGCCAGCGTGGAACCGGCCAACAAGCCACCGCCGCCAAGACAAACGAACAACAGATCGAGCTCGCCGACTTCTTCGAACAATTCCTTGGCCGCCGTGCCCTGCCCGGCGATGACGTCGGCATGATCGTAAGGCGGGATCAGCGTCGCGCCGGTTTCCTCTTGAATGCGGCGCGCGACGGCTTCGCGGTCTTCAGTGTAGCGGTCATAGGTCACCACGTGACCGCCATAGCCTTCGGTTGCCGCGCGTTTAGCGGCAGGGGCGTCCAGCGGCATGATGATGGTGGCGCGCACGCCCAGTTCCCGCGCGCCTAGCGCGATAGCCTGGGCATGGTTACCCGAGGAAAACGTGACCACGCCCGCGGCGCGCTGTTCTGGCGTCAGGCGGGCGATCGAGTGGTAGCCGCCCCGGAACTTGAACGCGCCCATACGCTGGAAGTTCTCGCATTTAAAGAAGATCTCGGCACCGGTGCGCGCGTTGGCGGTGGTGGAAGTCAGCACCGGCGTGCGATGGGCAACGCCATTGAGGATTTCGCTGGCGCGGACGACGTCTTCGTAAGTAGGCAGTACGGCTGACATGAGGCTTCCTGGGAGCAGTTAACGCAACTTGCCATGATATCTGCAGTTCGGCCGCGTGGTGTACGATGTCCAGTCGCTGGCGCGGTTTTTGATTTTGACCGTTTGCGCCGCGACAGCCCGCATATTCTGAATTATGGCCATCCAGTCTGACTCGCTCTCTTCCCTGCCCTCCGCCCCCCGCTTGGTGACGCCACAACCGGTTTCGCCCAACGAGGAATCGATCGAACGCGCGTTGCGCCCCAAGGCGCTGCAAGAGTATGTCGGTCAGCAGCGCGCGCGCGAACAGCTGGAGATCTTTATTTCCGCAGCGCGCAAGCGTGGCGAGGCTTTGGATCATGTGCTGCTGTTCGGCCCACCGGGGCTGGGCAAGACGACGCTCGCGCACATCATCGCGCATGAGATGGGGGTGCAGTTACGACAGACCTCGGGGCCGGTATTGGAGCGGCCGGGTGATCTGGCGGCATTGTTGACGAATCTGGAAAAAAACGATGTGTTGTTCATCGACGAGATTCATCGACTCTCGCCCGTGGTCGAGGAAATTCTGTATCCGGCGCTGGAAGATTTTCAGATCGATATTTTGATCGGCGAGGGTCCCGCCGCGCGTAGCGTGAAGCTGGATCTGCAACCGTTCACGCTGGTGGGCGCAACCACGCGCGCGGGCATGCTGACGAATCCATTGCGAGACCGATTCGGGATTGTCTCGCGCTTGGAGTTTTATAACGCCGACGATTTGACGCGCATTGTCACGCGTAGTGCGGGGCTGCTCAATGCCGAGATCACACCGGATGGCGCCGCCGAGGTCGCGCGCCGGGCGCGTGGCACGCCGCGGATTGCGAACCGACTGCTACGCCGCGTGCGCGACTATGCCGAGGTGAAGGCCCAGGGCGTGATCGATGCGGATTCCGCAGGGCGGGCGTTGGCGATGCTGGAAGTCGACCCGCAGGGTCTGGATCTGATGGACCGCAAGCTACTCGAAGCCATCGTGCATAAATTCGACGGTGGCCCGGTTGGCGTGGATAGTCTGGCCGCCGCGATTGGCGAGGAACGCGACACGATTGAAGACGTGATCGAGCCGTATCTGATTCAGCATGGGTATCTGCAGCGCACGCCCCGTGGCCGTACGGCGACCTTGACGACCTGGCGGCATCTGGGCCTGACGCCGCCGTCACAGAGCGCGGATTTGTTTAGCAAGTAAGGAAGCAGCCGCTTATTCCACGAGGCGCAAGATATCGTTGCCGTAGGCTTCGAGCTTGCGCACGCCGACACCGCTGATATGCCCGAGCTCGTCCATCGATGACGGCCGCGCCAAGGCGATTTCTCGCAACGTCGCGTCGTGAAAAATCACATAAGCCGGCACGCCGTTATTCTTTGCCACCTCGCCGCGCCAGTTACGCAACGCATTGAACAAGGGCATGGCCTCGGGCGGCAGATCGATGACCGGGGCGCGGGTGCGTCCCGTGGATTTGGAGCCGCGCGCTTTGCGTTCCGGTTCGCGGCGCAGCATCAGCTGGCGCTCGCCTTTTAAAATCGCGCGACTGCCTTCGGTCAGGGCGAGCGTGCCGTAGCCTTCGTGGTCCACGGCAAGCAGGCCTTGCGCCAGCAGTTGGCGTAACACTCCCCGCCACGCGTTTTCCGACAGATCGGCGCCGACGCCGAACACGCTGAGCGACTCGTGATCGTGCTGACGCGTGCGGTCGGTGCTTTTGCCGCGCAGGATGTCGATGATGTGCCCCGCGCCATAACGCTGGCCGCGTTCTTTCCAAAGACGATAAACGGCCGACAACACTTTTTGCGCGGCGACCGTGCCGTCCCAAGCTTGCGGCGGGTCGAGACAGACATCGCAGTTGCCGCAGGCGCTGATGGTCTGACCAAAATAAGCCAGCAAGCGCACGCGGCGGCATTCGACCGTCTCGCACAAGCCGAGCATCGCGTCGAGCTGCTGCCCCAGGCGGCGACGATAAGCGTCATCACCCTGCGACTCGTCGATCATGCGGCGCTGTTGCACAACGTCCGATAAACCGTAGGCCAGCCAGGCAGTCGCCGGCAAGCCGTCGCGCCCGGCACGCCCTGTTTCCTGGTAATAGCCTTCGACCGACTTGGGTAGATCGATGTGCGCGACGAAACGCACATCGGGTTTGTCGATCCCCATGCCAAAAGCAATCGTGGCCACCATCACGACCCCGTCTTCGCGCAGGAACCGCGACTGATTGTCGGCACGCACCGTGGTGCTAAGCCCGGCGTGATACGGCAAGGCGTTGATGCCATGCTGACAGAGAAAGTCCGCCGTTTCTTCCACGCGGGCGCGCGAGAGGCAATACACCACGCCCGAATCGCCCTCGTGCTCGTTCTGGATCAAATCGAGCAACTGCCGCCGTACTTCGTTTTTTTCAACGATGCGATAGCGGATATTCGGCCGGTCGAAGCTGGCAACGAAGTGTTCGGCCTGATCCAGCGCCAGGCGCTGGGCAATCTCGACCCGAGTGGCCGCTGTCGCCGTGGCCGTCAACGCAATGCGCGGCACATCGGGCCAGCGCTCGTGCAACATCGACAGGCCCAGGTATTCCGGACGGAAATCATGCCCCCATTGCGACACACAGTGCGCTTCGTCGATCGCGAACAAAGCAATACGACCACGTTCCAGCAACTGCAGACAGCGATCGGTCAACAGGCGCTCGGGCGCCACGTACAGCAGATCGAGCTCGCCATTGATAAAGGCCTGCTCGACCTCGCGCGCGACGCGCCAGTCTTGGGTGGAATTGAGAAACGCCGCGCGCACGCCCAGTTCGGTCAGCGCATCGACCTGGTCCTGCATCAAGGCGATCAGCGGGGACACCACGATGCCCGTGCCTTCGCGCACCAGCGCCGGCACCTGATAGCACAGCGATTTGCCGCCGCCCGTGGGCATGAGCACGAGCGCGTCCCCACCGCTGATCACATGATCGACGATGGCCTGCTGGTCGCCGCGGAAGGATTCGTAACCGAAAACGCGCTGCAGGACTTCCTGGGCGCGCGGGTCAGACATGGGGGTGGGCAGAAAACGTCATGCGGGGATTTTAAGCCGCATTGATATCGGCGGGGTTTAGGGTGCGCAAAAACGTCCCGCTACCAGTGCAACCAGCGTCCGCGCATAAAGGTGTCCACCGGCATCGTGATTCCGGCGCGCATCTCGTAATCACCCGTGACCACGTCACGGTCCGCGCCCAAGGCCAAACGGACGCCCGGCGCGACGAAACGGCTGTGTTCCAACCCGAAGCGCTGTTCCACGGCGATGCCGCTTTCCCGGGTGCCGGTGTAGGTCCCGGTGAGCGTCCCGCCGCGCAACGGCACGCCTGCGGCGATGGTGTTTCGCATGGTGGGCGAGGCCGCGGCGCCATTGCGATACACCGACAGATCGCCAAAGCCGGCATCAATCTGCTCGTTGGTCACGGCAAGGCTGATAGATTCAGACAGATTCACGCTGTAGCCCAAGCGATAACGCCAGGCGTCGGACTGATCGAATTCACTGCGCGTCACGCCCAACCGGAACGTTCCGATGTCGCCTGCGGCATAGGTGGTGCCCAGGCCGCGAGTAGCCATATCCGGGGCGGTTTGCACCTGACTTTCGACGGTGAGCGCGGGCGTCAGGCCATACCGGAATGAGCCGCTGCCGGCCGTAGCGCCATAGTCGATGGCCCCGGCCGAGGCAGAGGTGTCGGTGTAGTTCAAGCGGCCGACCGACGAGGAAAACGCGAGGTCACCTTGGGATAGCACCTCGGACTGGGCATTCCAGCCCGATGACAACTGCAGGCCGCCAATCGGCGCGGTGCTGCCCCAGACGGGCGCGTTGGCCGTCAGGTTGCCCAGGGCTACCGTGGGCCCCACGGTGTCGCGATAGGTCCAGCCGCCGCCGTTATAGGAAAAGCCATATTGCGAGCCAACTGTGGAAAACCATGCATGCGTCGTCGACCGGGTTTGGGTCACGATGACCACGGGCTCATGCAGGCCCGCATCGCTGGTCTCCAGACCGAAGCTGTACGTCTGCGGCGGGGTGGGCGAGACATCCGGGAATACGTGTGCGCATTCAACCGGCAGCGGGGCTGGCTGAGCGTCCGCGACCTGCGTGCCGTCGGGCTCCTGTGGCGTCGTGGAACCGCTTTCGAGAGCACTCACGCTACTCAGTTCGCTGTCTCCGTTGCCAGCGCTCTTGGGCGGTGTTTGATTGTCGCTTGGCGATTGTCCATCAGTCAGTACTGAAGCGTCGGTAAGCCCCTCCGAGGGCCGCATATCGCAAGGCAGGGGATCGAAGGGCAAGGGGTCGAGTGAAAGCTCCTGATAGGGCACCTCGGCCAGCGGCTCCACGGGCATTGATTGGGTCGGCGACAGCACGCCGATGCCTTCCTGGGCGGCACGTTCGATGACGGCGCGGTATGACGACGTGGCACCAGCCTGAGCCCGCTGGGCGCGCTGTACATTTTCGAAAGCGGATGCCCCCAACACCTTCAGCGGCGCACACGACGCGATTGCCAGCACGGTCCACAGCGATAGCGCGCGCCGCGCGCCACATCGCACGGGCGAATTTATTGCCTCCGACCACGCAAAAACCCGAAACCCAGACATTGGTAAAGCATAACAGCGGCAAAACGGCCCCTGGCCGGCGCGCCGGTGAAATCCTAATCTAACCCACACAGAATATCGATGCGCGCTCCTACGCAGCAACCAGCATACCGATAGATTGGCCAGAGCAACGCAAAGTCGAGAACCGGTATTTTAATCCTCGGGGATTGACGCACCTCGGACACCGTTGCCCAGCTGCGCGATTGCGGCCCGGACCCCGCGCGGTATTCGCGCTATATTTCAATTCGTTTCGACCCCCTTGCCCGTTGCCGGTTCCCCGGCCACTATGGCGACATGGACACGCCTCATACCAAGCTGCTGGTCGTCGATGACGACCCCGCGTTGCGACAACTGCTCGCCGATTATCTGAATCGCCACGGTTACGACACCTTGCTGGCGCCCGATGCCAGCGACCTTGCTGCCCGCATCGCCCGTTATTCCCCCGATTTGCTGGTGCTCGACCGCATGCTCCCAGGCGGCGATGGCGCCGATGCCTGCCGCCGTCTGCGCGAACAGGGTGAAGACATACCCGTCATCCTGCTGACCGCGCGCGATGAAGCCGTGGACCGGATCATCGGGCTGGAAGCCGGCGCAGACGATTACGTGGGCAAACCGTTCGATCCGCGCGAGTTACTGGCCCGCATCGAGGCGGTGCTGCGCCGCAAGCGCGGACCGTCGGCCTTGACCAAGGATGCGCCCGTCACGTTTGGCCCGTTTACGTTCGACCCGGCGTTGCGTCAGTTGCTGCGCGACGGCGAAGTGGTCAAGCTGACCGGTGGGGAAATCAATCTGCTCGAAGCACTGGTGCGCAATGCGGGCAAACCGCTGTCGCGCGAGCGCCTGCTGGCGCTGGCGCGCGACGACGACAGCGGCGAGCGCAATGACCGCGCCATCGACATCGCCATCCTGCGACTGCGCCGCGCGATCGAGGAAGACCCGAAGCAGCCTCGCTGGATCCAAACGGTCTGGGGAATCGGCTATCGATTCGCGCCCTGAACGGTTCTCTCGCATGCGCCGCCTTGCTCAATTCCTCTTGCCGCGCTCGCTACATGCGCGGCTGTTTTTGCTCGTGCTGGGCGCGGTGTTGCTGACGCAGGCGGCCACGCTGGCGACGGTTTCGTACTACCGCGACAAGTTTTTCGATGAAGTGGCTATCGGTTATATCGCCACGACCATACGCACGTTGCGCGCCTCTTTGTCGCAAGTCCCGGCGGAAGACCGCGCGGAATTTGTCCGCAATGCGTCACAGAATCAGTGGCGGCTATGGTCGCGCACATTGCCTCCGGATGCCCAGCTGCAGCGCCCTTATCGCCCGCCCCCAGGACCGTCCGGGCGCCCACCCGGCGATGGACGAGCCGATGCGCATGCCTCGAACGACCCGCTACGGCGGGAGTTGCGTGGCCCGATCCGGGAACTGAATGCCCGCTTGAACGACGGCACGCGCGTTGCCCTGTCGCACGGACCGGAGCCGGAAATTTTCATCTCATTGGCGCGTAACCCGGACAGCGAAGACGCCCCACGTTTGCGTGAATGGCTGGTGATTCCACTGGAACGGCTGGATCCGTCGTTCAGTACGCCGATGATCGCCGTCTGGCTGGGTGGGCTGGGCTTTATTTTGTTGTTGGCAGCCGGTTTTTCCTGGCACATCACGCGTCCATTGACGCGGCTGGCGCATGCCGCCGATCAGTTGGCTGCCGGTCAGCCGCAGCGCGTCGATCCCTCCGGGCCACAGGAAACACGCGCGCTGGGCGAGCGTTTTAACGCCATGCTCGACGCCCTGGCGGAATCGGATTCGGTGCGCCGCACCTTGCTATCTGGCTTGCCCCACGATCTGAAAGGCCCGTTGTCGCGCATGTGGCTACGGGTCGAGATGGCCGACGATCCCGCCCTGAAAGAGGGATTGCGCAAAGACCTCCAGGATATGCAGCGCATGGTCGATCAGTTCATCGGCTTCGTACGCGGCACGGATCCGACGGCCTATCGTTATGCGCCGCTGGCCTTGCCCGATTGGTTGGCCGATCATGTGGCGGGATGGACCAGCACCGGCACCGCCATCACGCTGGACATGCCGGACGAGCCCATGAACATTCAAGCCGACGCGGTGGCACTGGGGCGCTTGCTGGACAATCTTATCGGCAACGCCTTGCATCATGGCGCCGCACCCATCGACATCAGTCTGCGTAACGAAGGCCAATACGCGGTGCTGGATGTGGCCGATCACGGGCCTGGCATTGCGCCCGAGCGGCGAGCGGAAGCCTTACGGCCATTCGCGCGCCTCGACGATGCACGCACGCGCACCGGAAACGTGGGACTGGGGTTGGCGTTGGCCGAAGCGATCGCGCGCGCACACGGCGGCACGCTGACGCTAGCGGAGGCCGCCAGCGGCGGACTGTTGGTGCGGATCACATTCCCGCTACAGGGTTGATACTGTGACACGCGGCGCGCCTTGCCATCTCGGCCAGGCGCGTCACAACGCCACGTTTAGCCGCGCTTGGCCTTGCCGAATACCGACCGGTAGGCCCACAGGTTAAACACTAAAACGACTGGCAATCCCACTACGGCGGCGGCTAGCACCAAGCGCATCGATTCCACGGCGGCGGTGCCATCCCAGATCGTCATATCGTCCAGAATCAGATAGGGAAACAGGCTATAGGCCAGCCCCGCCAGCATCAGCCAGTACAGCAAAAGGCACAGCGCGAAGGGCACCCAATGTTGGGAAGGCTCTGCTTGCGGCAGGCGCGCCAATCGCATCTCCAAGCCCGAGAAGCAAAGCAGCATGATGGCCCAGACGGCCGCCACGACGGCAAAGCCCGTCGGGTTGCTCCATTTATAAAAGATACCGGCATTGGCAAGGCCCAACATGACCGAAGCGGCCACCATGCCGACCGCCGTCCACCGTATCGCATGACGGCCCCACGCCGCCGCCCGGCGCTGCAGATCGCCATCAACCCGCATTACCAGCCATGCCGCGCCCAGCAGCACATAGGCAGCGATGACGCACAAGCCCATGACCACGGTGAACCAACCATAGCCTGCCTCGGTTTGATAGCCGGTTGCGATGCGCCCCAGTATCAATCCTTGGCCGAATGCGGTAGCGACCGAACCCAGCCAGAACGCGAAGACCCAGCGCGGTTTGAGTTCATCGCGCGCGCGGATACGAAATTCGAACGCGACACTACGCAGCACCATGCCCATCGCCAGCAGCGCCAAGGGTCCGTAGAGTTTGCCGAAGATCACGCCCCAGGCCAGCGGAAACGCCGCCGCGAAAAGCCCGATGCCCAATAGAGGCCAAAATTCGTTGGCATCGCGCCAGGGGCTCAACAGACTCATCAACCGGCCGCGGTCTTCCGTTGGCGCCAGCGGCAAAAGAATACCCACGCCGATATCGAAGCCGTCGAGCAGGACCCCACCCAGGATCAGCAAAAACAGCATGCAAATAAACACCAGCGGAATCCAGAATGTCGGATCGTTGGCGCTCACGCCCAACGAGGCGGCAAGCATCTCGATCATGACGACTGACCTCCGGGTTTGCGCACAGGCACCACGCCATAGCGCGCGGCATGAAACAGCATGCCGTTAAACGCGGCGATCAACACCGCATAGAGCACACCGTAGCCCACCAGGCCCAGCGCCAACTTGGTGGTGCTGGTCGTGCCCAGGATTTCAGACTGCGTGATGGCGCCATTGACCGCATACGGCTGCATGCCGACCATGGAAAAGATGCCGCCGCACAGCACGACCAGTCCGCCTGAATACAGCATGCCAACCAGCAGGCGTAACGATCGTGGCGAGAGCACCCCGGGATCCAAGTGCCGCCGCAAGGTTCGCAAACCGCACCACCAGGAAACAAGCCACATCAAGGCGCCCAGCAGCAGCATGACGCGCAGCGACCAGAACGTGAGTCCGACTGGCGGACGCATGCCGGAAAATTTATCGAGGCCCAGATAACCGCTCTTGTCATCGTGCCCGAGCCATGCGGCGCCGAATGCATAAACAGGCCAGTCGTAGTGCTGTTTCTTCGCGCTGCTATCGGGGATGCCGATCAGCGACCAACTCGGCTCCGATCCGCTATGCCAGAAGCCGGCGGCCGCGGCCGCCTTGGCCGGCTGATGCTCGGCCATCACCTTTGCCGCGCCATCCAAGGCGGGAAATTGCAAGGTGGAGGCCACCATCGCCACGACCAGCGCAGTTTTGAACGTGCAGCGTTCGCCGTCCTGCAACGGGCGGCGCAGCGCCTGCAGCGCGGTGATGCCCAACATCAGGAACGCTGCAGCCAAAGCGGACCACAGCACCATGAGGCTGAGATTCCACGGCAAGGAGGGATTGATGATGATGGCGCCCCAGTCCAGCACCCGATAACGCGCATCGATCAGCGTCGCGCCGGCCGGCGTCTGCACCCAAGACTGCAGCACCAACATCCAAAATAGCGCCGCCGACTGCCCCACCGCCACCATGAAGACGGCGAACGTGTGTGCGGTGTTGGATACGCGCCGTTGGCCGAACAGCATCACGCCCAGAAAGCAGGATTTCAGGATAAAGACCGACAGCACGCCAAAACTGAGCAGTGGCGCGGCGACATTACCGATTTTCTCCATCAGCCCGGGCCACAAGCTGCCCAGCTGGATGAGCACGGGCAAGGCCGACGCAAACGCCAACACGAACGCGAGCGCGAAAAAACGCACCCAGAACCGATACGCGGCCGTCCATCCCGGCGCACCGGTCGCGTGCGCGCGCAGCTTGAAAAACAGCAGAAACCACGCCAGCGCGAACGCCAGCGCCAGGAACAGCGCGAGGAAGCTCAGGCTGGCCGTAAACTGAATGCGGGCCAGCAATAAGGGGACAATATCCATGATGGCCGGTAGTGTAGAGCCTGTTTTCACATCCGGGGACCCGGGATAACGCAGGCATTGGTGAGCGAACGTGGCAAAATTGATCCTTTGCTGCATGCCCTCTTGATTACACTCATAGCATGACCACCGCTTCCAACACGCCTGCCGCCACCAATTTTCTGCGCAACATCATCGACGATGACCTGAAGGCCAACCGCTATCAGGGCAAGCGCTGGGCTGGCGTGCCCGGCCCGGCCTCTGTGCAGGCCCAGGGCCAGCCGGACCCCGCCCGCATCCGCACCCGTTTCCCGCCGGAGCCCAACGGCTATCTGCATATTGGCCACGCCAAGAGCATTTGCGTCAATTTCGGTCTGGCGCAGGAATACGGCGGCGTCTGCCATCTGCGCTTTGACGACACGAACCCTGAAAAAGAAGACCAGGAATACGTCGACTCGATCATCGAGGCGGTGAAATGGCTGGGCTTTGACTGGAAAGCCGACGGTAACGAGAACCTGTATTTCGCCAGCGATTATTTCGAATTCATGTATGAATTCGCCCAGGCGCTGATCCAGGCGGGCCATGCCTATGTAGACGAACAATCGCCGGAACAGATCCGCCTGAATCGCGGCACCCTGACCGAGCCGGGCGTGGACTCGCCCTGGCGCAACCGCCCGGCCGAGGAATCCTCGCGCCTGCTGGCAGAGATGCGCGATGGCAAGTATCCCGACGGCAGCCTGGTGCTGCGCGCCAAGATCGACATGGCTTCGCCCAACATCAACCTGCGCGATCCGGTCATGTACCGGGTGCGTCACGCCACGCACCATCGCACGGGTGACAAGTGGTGCATCTACCCCATGTACAGCTGGGCGCACCCGGTCGAGGATGCGCTCGAGGGCATCACGCACAGCATCTGCACACTTGAATTCGAAGACCAGCGTCCGTTCTACGACTGGATCCTGGCGCGACTGGCCGAACTCGGCAAACTGGCCGAACCGCTGCCGCGCCAGTACGAATTCGCCCGTTTGAATCTGAGCTATATCGTCACCAGCAAGCGCAAACTGCTACAGCTGGTGCGCGAGGGCTATGTGGACGGCTGGGATGACCCGCGCATGCCGACCCTGTTCGGGATGCGCCGCCGCGGCTATCCGCCCTCGGCCATCCGCCTGTTCTGCGACCGTACGGCCGTGTCGAAATCCGATTCGCGCATCGATTACAGCCTGCTCGAACAAGCCGTGCGCGACGAACTCGACCCGGTCGCGCCGCGCTCGGTGGCGGTGCTGGACCCGCTAAAGCTCATCATCACCAACTATCCGGAAGGTCAAGAAGAGCTCTGCACTGCGCCCCGCAATCCGCACGATCCGGAAGCCGGCAAACGCGAATTTCCGTTCTCGCGGGAGCTGTGGATCGAACGCGATGACTTCCGCGAAGAAGCGCCGAAGAAGTATTTCCGCCTGTTCCCCGGCAATATGGTTCGCCTGAAATACGGCTATGTGGTGCGCTGCACGGGCTTCACCAAGGACGAATCCGGCCAGATCACCGAAGTGCATGCCGAGTATCTGCCCGACACCAAGAGCGGCACCCCGGGCGCGGACAGCGTCAAGGTCAAGGGCAACATCACCTGGGTCAGCGCCAAACACGCGGTGCCGGCGCAAGTACATCTGTACGACCGCCTGTTCGCCGATCCGCATCCGGATGCCGGCGACAAGGAATTCCTCGACTATCTGAATCCGAAGTCGCGCGAAACCGTGAACGCCTGGCTGGAACCCGGCACCATCGCCTCCCCCGGCGCGACCTGGCAGTTCGAACGCCTGGGCTATTTCACGGCCGACAGCAAAGACTCCACGCCGCAAGCGCCGGTGCTCAACCGTGTCGTCACGCTGCGTGACTCGTGGGCCGCGGCCTGAGCGACGCCATGACTACAGATTCCCTAGCCCTGGATTTCAAAAGCGCCACGCTCTATGCGATCCGCGTGGTGTTGCATAGCGCTGACCTCAAGCAGCTGGTCGCGGCGCTCGAGCAACGCATGGCCGACGCGGGCAGCTTTTTCGAAAACGAGCCGGTGGTGATCGACGCGAGCCGCGTCGCAGACCCGATCGACTGGCCCGCGCTGTTGGCCGCCCTGCGCGAGCACAACCTGCCCTCGATAGGCGTGGTCGCCGAAGGCGCGAACCTCGCTGCGGCGAAGACAGCTGGGCTGGCGCCGGTGGAGCTGTCCACGCCCGTCAGCAGGCCCGCGCCCGCCGTGGAAGTCGCGCCCGCGAATCATGTTGCCACCCCGGTGCCCGCTGTCGCGGCAAGCGCGTTAGAAACCAAACCTACGCCGGCCCCGGCCGCCACCACGACCGAGGACACGGCCACGGCGACGCAAGCGAAAGCCGCCTCGGCCTCGCAAACCGAGCACGCCGCGCCCAGCACGGCGATGGTGATCACGCGCCCGCTGCGTTCCGGTCAGCGCGTGTACGCGCGCCACACGGACCTCGTCGTGATCGGCATGGTCAGCCAGGGCGCGGAGGTCATCGCCGATGGCAACGTGCACGTGTACGGCCCGTTGCGCGGCAAGGCCATGGCGGGTGCGCGCGGCGATACGTCGGCCCGCATTTTCACCACACAGCTCGACGCCGAGCTGCTGGCCATCGCCGGGGTGTACCGCGTCGTGGAAGCCAAACTCGACAGTTCGCTGCATAATCAGCCCGCGCTCGTATCGCTCGATGGCGAAACGCTGCGCGTCGATGCGCTGAAAAAATGATTTTGTGACGAAAGGCCGCCCGTTTTAAACACGAGCGGTCTCATCTTGTAAGAAGCCTTTTATGGCTTTTTGCTTTACGATAACGCGATTTATTCGAACATAAGGGTTAAACAGTCATGACACGAATTGTTGTGGTGACTTCCGGAAAAGGTGGCGTTGGCAAGACCACCACGAGCGCCAGCTTTTCCTCCGGTCTGGCCATGCGCGGCCATAAAACCGTCGTCATCGATTTCGACGTCGGCCTGCGCAATCTGGATCTCATCATGGGCTGCGAACGCCGCGTCGTGTATGACTTCGTCAACGTGATCCAGGGCGAAGCCTCGCTCAAACAGACGTTGATCAAGGACAAGAACCTCGAGAACCTGTTCATCCTGCCCGCCTCGCAAACGCGCGACAAGGACGCGCTGACGCAAGAAGGCGTGGGCAAGGTCATCGAAGAACTCAAGCAAATGGGCTTCGACTACATCGTGTGCGATTCCCCCGCCGGTATCGAGGCGGGCGCGCTGATGGCGGCCTATTTCGCCGATGACGCGCTGGTCGTGACCAACCCGGAAGTCTCCTCGGTGCGCGACTCCGACCGCATCCTGGGCATTCTGTCGGCGAAATCGCGCCGCGCCATCGAAGGCGACGAACCGATCAAGGAATTCCTGTTGTTGACCCGCTATAACCCGAAGCGTGTCAATGATGGCGAAATGCTGTCCCTGACCGATATCGAGGACATCCTGCGCATTAAGCTGATCGGCGTGATTCCCGAGTCCGAAGCGGTGCTGCAGGCCTCCAACCAAGGTCTGCCGGCCATTCACCTGCGCGAAACCGACGTCGCAGAAGCCTACAAGGACGTGGTGGCGCGCTACCTGGGTGAAGAAAAACCCCTGCGCTTCACGGACTACAAGCAACCCAGCTTGCTCAAGCGCCTGTTCGGAGGGAAGTAAGCAATGTCTTTCCTGTCGTTTCTGCTTGGCCAGAAGAAGACCTCCGCGAACGTTGCCAAGGAGCGTCTGCAGATCATCCTGGCCCACGAACGCACTGGGCGCGGTACGTCGCCTGACTATCTGCCGCAACTGCAGGCAGAGCTGATGGCCGTGATTTCCAAGTACGTGAACATCAATCCTGAAGACATCAAGGTACAGCTGGAACGTCAGGACACCCTCGAAGTGTTGGAGGTGAAAATCGAGATGCCTCAGAAGGAAGCCAAAGAGGCTTAAGCCTCTGGCGACAATCGAAGCGCGGTGGAGGCCGCACCAGGCCTCCGTCGTGCAGTCCCCCTGCCTGTCCCCCTAAAACCCGGAACCAACACGATGAAGCCCTTGCGCCCCGCCCTGCGTTTCGCCGTTCTGGCAGCGACCGGCATCATGCTGGCCGCGTGCGCCAACGGGCCATCCCGTCAGCCGGATCCGGTGGACTATCGCGCCGACCCCACGCCGCCCGATCACACGCAGTCTGGCCAGCGCCTGACCATTCAGGCCGGTGAAGGCGAGAAACTGAACCTGCCCTGGTTTGTGCAGGACGCCGAGAATTGGGTCAATAGCCGTTAAACAACGGTTAGCAGCCCGCGCCAGCCAAGCTTCTCCTTACGCGCGACGGAACTCGCCCCCAGTAGCCGTTACAAAGCCATCAGTCACTGTGCCTGATGGCTGCCCGCTTTCCAGCGCAGGTTTCCTCCTTCATCGAAGCCGGCGAACCAGTGACGTCTCTCCGATTGGTAATCCACAAGCGTTGACCCTGCGGTCAGCGCTCATGGATCCATGCGGCCACTGTTTCTCCAAAGCGTCGATTTATGAGACCTGTTTCGCCTTGCGCATCCCCTTTCGTACCCGCCGTCACGCCCGGCAGCGTTCGCGAAGATACACCTCCTGATCCGGGAGCGCTCAAGGCTCTTGAGAAGGCCCTGGCTAGCGACGACGTCGCGGCTTTCTGGGAATTGTCCGGACCCCTCTTCGCGGAGTCCGCGAACGGGCTTTTCGATAACGGGGAAAATATCCTCCATGTGGCGGTCAGACGCGGCTGCCGCGCTATCGCCCTCGACATTGCTCACCGAAATCACCAATGGGGGTTCGACCTGGTCAACACACGCAACGACGAGGGCCGTACTCCATTGGAGCATGCCGTCGCCGGGCTTCGCGACGACCCTGATCTCGTGCAGGCCTTGCTTGAGACCGGCGTACACGGCAGACTCGAGGACGCGCTCTGCGCGGCCGCACAAAACGGACACGTACAAGCCGCAAAACGACTGGTTGAAGCGGGCGCCAACCCTACGTCGGCCATGGTCGATTTCCTGCACTTCGACTCTCATCCCGGCGGTCGTGCCGAAGGGCTGGCCATGCTACGGTCGTTGGGTGCAAACCTGTCTGACGGCCTGTCTTTAGCGGCCAGGACGGCACATACCAATGCCGTCAGAGCATTGCACCTGCTAGGTGTCAGCGGGTCCGCACTGATCTTGGCCCGCTTCAAAAATGGCACTTGCACTGACCAGGAGTTGTCGACCTTGGTGAGCGGAGGCGCCGACGTGCAGACTGCGCTACGTGAGCTGGTCCACGCTGACGCTCTGAAGGACGCGAAGAGGCTCATCGTCGTTGACGCCCGAGTAAATGGACGACTATCCAATCCGACATCGCCCGCATTGGTCGCCACCTTGCTAAAGTTTATCGAGCGCAACAATGAGATCGGCATAAGCCGCCTGCTGAAGCTGCTCGATGGGCAAATCAGGGACTCAAAGGTGTGGGAGCTGCTCTTGATCAACCGCGATGTCGCGGCCTTGAAAAGTTTGTACAAGGCCGGGCTGAAGCAGCCCAATGCCGGCGTACTGAAGAATCTGCTGGCAGACGGCTGCGTCACAGCGCTGACGACATTGATGGACGCCGGCATGCCGTCGTCGACGCTGCTCCACAGGTTGGGCCGCGACCCGCGTAAAGGCCGCGATGCCATCGCGACCTTGATGGCCGCAGGCATACCGCCAGGCGAGCTGAGCAATGATGACCCATCTGTCGCCGGGATCATCAACGCTTTGATTGAACGTAAGCTCGATGTCGACCAGTTAACCACCGATGACCGACGTATTGCCATCGAAAACACCGTCGCGGCTGGAAAACCGGGCGAAGCGGCGTGGCTGCTACAAGGCGGCGGCGCTAAAGCTGATTTGAAGCGCATGCTCATAACAGCCTGGTGCCTCGGAACCAGCAAGCTGCTCCAAACGGGCGTGGGATCGCCAAATAAACTGCTTCATGAAATGATGGCGGCCTGGACGGATGGAAACCTTAACGACGGTCATCTATTCAAGGTCGCCTTCGCGATGCGCACAACGAGGCTATGGGGAATCGACCCCTTGACTCCCTATATCCTCGCTTTCGTGAAGCAAGGCGAGTTCACACGTGTCGAGCAGCTGTTCTCCATCGTCAGCAAGGGAACTGGCGCCCTCGTCGAAGCAGCACAAATCGGCGATCTGCCTTTAGCCAACCTCCTGCTGCACTCGGGTGCTGAAGGAGGTGGGTCTGCGATCAGAGAGCTGTTGCAATACAACAAAGCCGAGGTAGCGGGGCGGCTACTGGCCGCCGGCGTCAATCTCCATGACGCGCTAGTGGATGTCTCGGAGGACGATGTACCTCTCCTCGAAGCGATAGGCGCCGAGTGGCCGATGGCACTGCTGCGCGCAGCCCAGCGCGAACAAGACATGCGAGCGTTTAGATTGATTCGTCAGAAGCCCGCGAGCTTGCTGGAGGCCCTGTTGACGCTGGCGAATGATGATGCGATGGCGGCCGACACCAAAGCCGCCCAAGTGAAATTCTTGACTGATACCGTACTTCGCCAATCCTCGATGCGGTTTTCCTCCTTGATCAACCCTCTAGCCGAAGATACCGCCAACGATGCGAAATTACGCGCGCTGATCACCCTTGGTGTTCCTACACAAGACGCGCTGATGACATTAGCCTGGGACGGCAATCGGCTGGCGGCCCAACGCATGATCCTCGCCGGCGCCGATTTCATCGGGGCGATGCGCGCCCTGCATGCGAATGGGGAGAATGATGCTCGCTCTACATTAGGGTTGGCATTGACGGTAGTGAGGGACAAATTGGCGACGGAACGACTCGCGAAGGCGAAGGGCAGCACCAACACGACCATCTAACCACCGGCGCACCCCATAGTTTGGACCGTGCCGTACAGCGCGAACGCCCAGTAAAAACACCCCAAGCGTCGGATTATTATCCAACGCTTGGGGTGCTGCGCAACTTCAACTGCCTTGTCACCATCTCGACACTGCGTCCCGAGCTCTGCCTTCCCGGGGCGGTCGCGCCTTGGAGACTTACTTCCCCACCTGGTCCCCGATGATGCCGCCCAGTGCAGCGCCACCGACGGTACCCAGCACACCACCATTGGTGATCACGGCGCCAGCCAGACCACCGGCGGCCGCACCGCCGACCGTGCTCTTTTGACGACGGCTCATGTTGTCCCACGATGAACAGCCGGCCATGGACACCGCCAGCATCAGAGCCAACCCAGCTTTCGAGAGAGTTTTCACGTTTTTCATAACAAGCTCCTATGCACGCTTCCAAGCACGTGCTATTTCGAGTTCTCAGAATCTCAAAAAGAAGAGGGGTTGACTGTGAGGGAAGCCCAGAAATTGTATCGATGGGTAGGACAAACCCTAAGACATCCCTGGGGAATGTTAGCTGCTATTTCACTAACCGTAACACCTGTTTGAACTGGGTGTGGTCACAAGACCCCATCCACTCAAAAAGGGCCATCTCTGTGGTGATGAGCGGGACGCCTGCGGCCTGGATGCGCCGCATCCCGATGTCGTAATCAAACTGGTGACGCGAACTGGCCGCATCCGCCACCAGCACGGGCCGCCAGCCGGCCGCCTGCAAGCCAAGTATCGTCTGCAATACACACACGTGCGACTCCCAGCCGGCGACCAGTATGGTCTTGCGCCCGGGCGGCAACCAAGCCTCGAAACCGGGCTCGCCAGCGGCGGAAAAGTGACGCTTGTGGAAAACCGACTGCACGCAGCATTGCAACGAAGAAATCGTCGCGCCTAGCGCGTCGGCATTGTGTTCCGTCGCCAGCACAGGCACGCCCAGCAGCTGTGCGCCCTGAGCCAACACCCGTGCTCGAGCCGCCGAGTCTTCCGCACGCATGATCGCGGGCATCAGACGTTCCTGCATATCCACAATCAATACGGTCGAGTCGGCGGCATCAAGCAGCATGGCGTTCCCTTATTTCAGAGCTTTATAGCGCAGACGGCGCGGCTTGGCACCCTCTTCGCCCAGACGGCGCTTCTTGTCCGCCTCGTATTCCTGGTAGTTGCCATCGAAGAACACCACTTGCGACTCGCCTTCGAAGGCCAGGATGTGCGTGGCGATACGGTCCAGGAACCAGCGATCGTGGCTGATGACCATCACGCTGCCCGGGAATTCGAGCAACGCGTCTTCAAGCGCGCGCAGGGTTTCGACGTCCAGATCGTTTGACGGCTCGTCCAGCAGCAACACGTTGCCGCCCGCCACGAGCGTCTTGGCCAGATGCAGACGACCGCGCTCACCGCCCGACAACTGCCCGACCTGTTTGTTCTGATCCGCGCCCTTGAAGTTAAAGCGGCCCAGGTAAGCCCGCGAAGACATTTCGAACTTGCCCACGGTGATCAAGTCCGCGCCATCCGACACGGCGTCAAAGACTGACTTGTTGTTTTCCAACGAGTCGCGCGATTGATCGACGAAAGCCAGCTGCACGGTTTTACCCAGCTCGACGGTACCCGAATCCGGTTGCTCGCGGCCAGCGATCATGCGAAACAGCGTGGACTTACCAGCACCGTTGGCGCCGATGATGCCGACAATCGCGCCCGGGGGCACTTTGAAGCTCAGGTCATCGATCAACAGACGATCGCCATAAGCCTTACTGACGTTCTTGAACTCGATGACTTCGTTGCCCAGGCGCTCGCCCACGGGAATAAAGATTTCCTGCGTCTCGTTGCGCTTCTGGTATTCGTAGGAAGACAGTTCCTCAAAGCGCGCCAAACGGGCCTTGGCCTTGGCTTGACGGCCCTTGGGATTCTGACGCACCCATTCCAATTCTTTCTTGATGGTCTTTTGGCGCGCGGATTCCGAGGCTTCTTCTTGCTTGAGGCGGTTTTCTTTCTGCTCCAGCCACGAGCTGTAGTTGCCCTTCCATGGAATACCATGTCCGCGATCCAGTTCCAGGATCCATTCGGCGGCGTTGTCCAAGAAGTAGCGATCGTGAGTCACCGCGACCACGGTGCCGGGGAATTTATGCAGGAATTGCTCCAGCCATTCCACGCTTTCGGCGTCCAAGTGGTTGGTCGGCTCGTCCAGCAGCAGCATATCGGGCTTGGACAGCAGCAAGCGGCACAGCGCTACGCGACGCTTTTCACCACCGGACAGATTGCCCACCGTTGCGTCCCAAGGCGGCAGACGCAGCGCGTCCGCGGCGATTTCCATCTGATGTTCGATATCGTCGGCTCCGCTGGAGGCGGCAGCGGCGATGATGGCTTCGAGTTCAGCCTGCTCGGCGGCCAACGCGTCGAAATCCGCGTCCGGCTCGGCATAAGCGGCGTACACCTCATCGAGGCGTTTTTTCGCCGAGACCACGGCGCCCAGGCCTTCTTCCACGGACTGGCGCACGGTGTGCTCGGGATTGAGTTGCGGCTCTTGCGGCAAGTAGCCGATATTCAAACCCGGCATCGGGATCGCTTCGCCCTCGATCTCCTTGTCCACGCCGGCCATGATCTTCAGCAGTGTCGATTTGCCCGAACCGTTCAGGCCCAACACGCCGATCTTGGCGCCGGGGAAAAACGAAAGAGAGATATCACGCAAAATCTGACGCTTCGGCGGCACGATTTTGCCGACGCGATTCATGGTGTAGACGTATTGGGCCATGGGCTCGTAAAAAATGGACGAATCACAAAGAAGCCTCGATTGTAGGCCGGAAAGGGTGCTGCGGGCGGTCCGAACCGCTGGGGTAGTGGGAGTCATGTGCCACGCGCGACGCCATGGCACTCCCCGTTGCGCAGTTCACCTCGGGCTGATTGCGCCTGCCTCTTGCGGGAGGCGGTCAGGGCGCGGGTCTGATCAGACTGGTCTTGACGGTTTCGCGCCGCGCCGCTGCTTTTTGCCACGCGGACGCCATTGCGCCACGCTAACGCCGGCCAACGCCATCACCCCGCCGATGATGTGATAACCGTGCGGCACCTCGCCCAGCGTAAAGGCAGCAATGGCAACCGTGCCCACAGGCATCAAATTAAGAAAAATACTCGCCCGATTCGGCCCCAGATACCGCACGCCCTGCATCCACAAATACGGTGCAAACAGCGACGGAAAAATCCCCGCGTACAACACCAGCGGAATATTGTCCGCATTCAGCGGCGATGCCGGTCCCATCAAGAACGTCGGCAGTTGAAACAGAATGCCGAACAGCACCTGCACATACAAGGACTGCCACACGCCGATCGGCAAGGGCCAGCGCCGCAGCAGCACGCCATAGAGCGCATACGACAGCGCAGCCACGCCCATCAACGCATCCCCGACGCTGCCGCTACCTTCGAGCAACTGCAGCGGATTGCCTTCGCCCAACAACACACCCAGGCCGAACAGCGACAACGCCCCGCCCGCAATCGCCGTCCACACCGGCCATTCGCGCAGAACGATGCAGCCCAGCGCAATCGTGATCAGCGGCACCATCGCTGTGATGATCCCCATATGTGTAGCCGTCGTCGTCGCCGCGGCCACATACGTCAGCCCCTGATAGATCGCCATCCCTAGCGCGCCGAGCACGGCCAGCTTTCCCAGGTGAGGTGCGATCTTGCGCCAATCTCGCAGCACGCTCAGCAACAAGAACGGCGTCAAAATAGCGCCCGCCAACACCCATCGATAAAACCCAATCGTAGCCGGCGCGATGACATCCGCTGCCATCTTGGTCACCACCATATTGAGCGACCAGATCAACGCCGCGAACAACGGAAACAGCATGTGGCGGGCGGAAGGGGCAGGACTGGCGTTCGACATGACTACATTGCGCAAGCAAAGGCGCGATCATAGCGCTTACGGCTTTTGCCTGCCCCGGCGGGACTAACGGTCCGGACCCGAGATCACGCGGCAAAACTTGAACCCTGCTGGAAACGCGCGACAATAACGCTTTACACACGCCGCCCGGTCACGCCGCCTTGCGCGCTTGGCGCGCACGTCGGCCAGCGCCACGTCAAACGGCCCTCGATCATCGGCGCACTGTCTCCAGGATTCACCATGACTGCCTCTACCCCTGTCGCCCCGTCCCCGCGTTTCACTACGCAAGAGCTGGACATGCTCGCCAAAACCGCCGATGCGCTCAGTGCGTACCTGGGCAAACCCGTTCTGGCCGAAGTCGTCATGGGTGAAGAAGGCACTGAATGGGTGAGCTTTGGCATCCCCGTGCAGCAAGGCGCCAAAGATGACGACCAGCCCCACGTGCAATTAGGCGGTCCGGACGCGCAGGTCCTAGGCAATCGCGGCGGCCTGGACCCCGCCGATAACGACACCTACGACTGTCTGTACCTGTGGGCGATTCAGATCACGTTGAACGAAGGCGAGCGCTTCGTGAAACTGGACCAAAACGGTGAAGAAACCGCATGGTCCGACGATTTGAACGACATGTTGCCCTTCGCGCTGACGGACGAGCCGTTGCCAGAGGACGATGATGACGAAGACGAGGATACCGAGGACGACGACGAGCAGGAAACCGATGCAGACGATGAAGCAGCACCCCTCACCAAACAGCCGCCCCAATCGTTAAATCCTGCCTCCAACAAACACAACCACGCTCACGACGAAAACTGCGACTGCGGCGCTCAGGGCACGCCCCCAGTCAACTCCAACGGCCACACGCTGCACTAGAGCAGTCTGCCCCGCTGCCCTCCCAGCGCCCTACGTCAGCCGCAAACGCGAGTCCCGGGCGTCGGGTTGCGCGGGGCACCGGCCTGTTGAGCGCGGGGAAGTCCCGAAGGGACCGAGGCCCCTGCTCGTGGGCCGAGCCCGTGCGATCTGGCCGGTGCCCCGCGCAACCCGAC
>NZ_WSJA01000008.1:0-9626 GCF_009763235.1 Bordetella sp. 15P40C-2 | reverse complement strand
ATTTCGCATCAACCGTTCGACTTGAACTTCACAATCGCCGTTTCCGGCATCTCGACATTTTAGCACACATTCGGGAAAACCCCAAATCGCTTTGTTAGTTCGCACCCGGGTAAACCCTGAATTCTCACCAACTGCCGAGCCCGAAATATTAACACACTTTTTAAATTCGATGCAACTAGATCTCTAATAACCATCGTCGCGGAATTTACTGCGTTATCACTTCGGCCCCACCGCCTGAACCTGTAAATTCGTGTTCGAGCAGCGAAGGAACGAGACTATACACGAATTTTGAGGGCTGTGGCAAATCGGACGAAAAAACTTCAATTAACGAGGCGTGTCCTTCTATAGGTGACTCGTGCTGCCCTGCTCTCTCTCTATATATAGAGGGGCGATCCCGCTGACTGTTTCCTATCCGTCACGAACGCCGATTTTTGTTGCAACAGTCGTGCGTCTGCCTTGCTATGCTGCTTGATCTATCTGAATCTCAAGGTCTGCACGCCATGTTGATGCTCTCGCGCGGGTCGCGCGTTGGCTTGATCCAATTCTTTGTTGGAATGCTGCTGATATTGGTTTTGGGGCTAGGCTACGCAAGCGCCGCCTCGAATGAGCGCCCCCCAGAGCCTGCAGACGTCGACGCAACCCTGTCACAGGCGCGCAAGCAGATCGATCAAATTCGGGAGCACCTGAGCGACGCCGGAGCGGACGCCGAGTTAGTGCGGTGGCGCAACGAGGTGTTGGATATACAGTCCGAAGCGACTGGTCTGGCCGAGTCGCTTGCGCCGCAGTTGGCAGATGTAACGGCCCGCTTGTCGCAACTCGGGCAGGCTCCAGAGGGTGCGCGCGAGGCAGGCGATGTCGCGGCACAGCGTGCGCAACTGCAGCAAGACAGTCGCAAACTAGATGCCCAGACCAAGTTGGCGCGCCTGCTCGCGGTGGAAGCTGCCCAAACCGCGGAGCAAATTTCTGGTCTGCGCCGTAATCAGTTTCAAGCTCAGTTGGGCGAGCGGCGGGATTCCATCCTGGGGGATGCTTATTGGCGCGAGCTGCGGGGCGATCTGCCGCGTGACTGGCGTCGACTGCGAGACTTGGGAGCGGAACTCAGGAAGTCCGCGGCAGCCACGGATTCGGGGATCTGGGCCGGGCTGGCTGCAGCGATTATCGCGACTTTGTTTCTACGCAAAGCATGCAGTCGTTGGTTGCTGCGAATCACCGCGACGCGCGTTCCCCCGGGGCGATTGCGTCGGTCGTTTTTGGCGATCGGCATCGTCGTCCTGACCTCGGCCACGCCAGGCATCATTGCCGGTCTTCTCTATTTAGGATTGACCTGGAACGCTACGCTGGACAATGACACGCTGACACTGTTGCAAAATCTGGCGATCGTGACCTGCTTCGCTGGCTATGTCGCAGGCCTGGGGCGTGCCTTGCTCTCGCCAGTCCGTTCGAGTTGGCGCCTGCCTAACATTTCGGACAATCTGGCGCGGGCCCTACGCCATTTCCCCACCGCAGTGGCGATATTGGTGATGTTGATCTGGTTGGGAGACCATCTGCCGATTCTCATTAACGCCAGCCTGACCAGCACTATTCTGACGGCATCGTTGACCGCCCTCATGCTGACGGCAACGCTGGGCTGGGGATTGAGGCGATGGCAAATCGTCACCCGGGCAGAACTAAAGGGTGAAGGAGCCACACCAGTGCATCGGCCTTTGTGGTTGGCGGTGATGGCGGCGATTGCCTGGGTCACACTGATTTGTAGCACTGCCAGCATTTTGGCCGGCTACGTGGCGTTTGGCAGTTTTCTGGTCAAGCAGGCGATGTGGACGTTGGCCGTGTTGTGTTCGGCCTATTTGCTGTCCATCCTCATTGCGGATGGGTTTACGACGCTACTGACCCCTGCGCCGCGCAATGATGAAGAAACGGCCAAGCGCTCCCACGGACAGGCTGCTGTACTGCTTGCAGGGATGGGCCGCGTGACAGTTGGGTTTCTCGCCGTGTCGCTGTTGGTGGCGCCTTTTGGTAATGGCCCATCGGATCTGATGCACCGGATGAACCTGGTGCTGGGCGGGCTGCAAATCGGCGAGGTGCAACTACGGCCTCGCGCGCTGATGCAGGCGTTTGCCGTGCTGGCGGTATGCCTGATATGCGTGCGGGTATTGAAGAAATGGTTGGCGAACCGCTATCTGCCCACGACGGCGTTGGACCCGGGCATGCAGCTTTCGGCGGCGACATTGTTCGGCTATGCGGGCGTAGTACTGGCGGTCGCGCTGGCGTTATCGGCATTGGGCCTCGGGCTGGAAAGAGTGGCGTGGATCGCCAGCGCGCTGTCGGTGGGCATCGGCTTCGGGATGCAAGCCGTGGTGCAGAATTTCGTGTCGGGTCTCATCCTATTAGCAGAGCGGCCTGTCAAAGTAGGCGACTGGGTGTCACTAGGCGGGCTGGAAGGCGATATTCAGCGGATCAACGTACGCGCGACGGAGATTCAGATGGGGGACCGTTCCACGGTGATCGTTCCGAATTCCGAGTTCATTACGAAGACTGTGCGTAACGTCACGCACGAGAACCCTATCGGTGTGGTTCAGGTAAAGCTGCCCATGCCGTTCGACACGGATGTGCAACGCGTACGCGAGATATTGCTGGAGGCGTTTACGGCTAATGAAGGTGTGTTGGAATCTCCGCCTCCGGAGGTGTTTCTGGAGGGTATCGAGAATGGACGACTGCTGTTTAACGCCAAGGGCTATGTGAGCACACCGCGTAACGCGTACGGTGTGCGCAGTGCATTGCTTTACGAGGTCTTGCAGCGCTTGGCCGAGGCCAAACTGCCGTTGTCTACGCCGTCGACCATGGTGTTAGCGCCGGGGAACGCACCGTCGATAGTTGGGGACGATGATGGAGCAGATCGACCGAAATCAGGACAGCAAACTACTCAGCGCGGGAATTAACAACCCTAAGCCCGACGCCAACAGCAGCACGAACACCAGCCTTTTCACTGTCTGCACTGAGCTGGCTCGAGCACGGTGGCGCGCCCAGGCGCTCATCATGACAACTACGGGCAAGGCTTCGGCAGCGAGCCAGACGGAAGACAAGGAGAGGTTGCCGCTCGCGGCGACCAGACCGAGTCGTAATGCCGCGTTGGCGGCAAAAAGAATCAGCAGGCTGTTTCGGATAAGGGCCAGTGGCAAGGGTTGCCGGTACAGGTGATACACCATGGGTGGACCGGCTGCGGAGAAAAGCCCGCCTAACAGACCTGATACCAATCCGAACGAGATAAACGAAGAACGGGAGGAAAGGCGCTCTCGCGGACGTGTGCGTATCACGAGTAGCAGCGCGCAGACGAGGATGGTGAGACCTAGGAGCGCGCGCGCCAGGAGCGCCGCATTCCCGGCGATCCACTCCAGCGCCATCACGCCACCCACGACGCCAATCAGGCTGGCTATCATAGGTGCGCGCATCATGCGCCAATCGAGTTCGTGTCCCGCTCCACGTAGCGCCACCACAGCGTTGACCAACGTGAGCATATTGACGGCGTTGACCATTTCGGGAAGCGTGGCCAAGGAAAACAGGCCGGTTAAGCCAAGCAAGATCAGCGCAAAGGCAAAGCCCGTCATCGTCTGGGCGTAGGAGGCCAGCGCGACAAATGCGAGGTACAACAGGTGATCGATACCGCTCATATTTCAATACGACAACAAAGACCGCAACGGCTGGCCGTGACGCCTGGAGGTTACCGCTTTCCTCCTGACCGGCTGGCGTAGATGTTTAAGGCCAAACCGCCCAGTACGAGTGCGGCTGCGAGAATCTTCCACATGGGCAGCGCTTCGCCCAATAGCGCTGCGGATGACAGAATGCCAAAGATCGGCACTAGCAGTCCCATGGGTGTCACGGTGGCGGCAGGGTGGCGCGCGAGCAACCAACCCCAGACGCCGAATCCGAACACAGTATTGCCTACCCCTTGCCATAGCGCTGACAGCCAGCCCGTCACACTGGCATGGGTGAGCGCGTGCATGATGTGAGTGGGACCATCGACGATGAGGCTGATCAGCAGCAAAGGTGGCACCGAAAAGAGCGAGCTCCACGCGGTAAAGGACAGCATATTGACGCGCCCAGCGCGCCGCATGGTCATATTCGTGCATGCCCAGCAAAAGGCGGCAGTCATGACCAGACCAAAACCTAGGAGCGTGATGGCCGACGTAGCGTCCGTGGCGCTATACCAGGCCACCAGCGCATAACCACAGGTCGCGCAGATCAATGCAGCGATCTGCAGCCCGCGAATGCGTTCGCTATTGATCACCATCGTCATGAGGATGGTAAAGAACACCTGAGCCTGCACGACCAAAGAGGCCAGCCCCGGAGAGATGTCGTGGCGCATTGCCCAGTACACCAGGCCGAATTGCCCGACACCGAGCAATAAACCCGCGCGGATCAATAAACTCCACGGTACGGCCGGGCGGCGCAGGAGAAATACCCAGGGCAGCGCTGAAAGTGCGAAGCGCAAAGCGGCAAATAGGAACGCCGGAAATTCATCCAGCCCCCACTTGATGACGACAAAGTTCGTCCCCCAGATGAAGACAACCGTCAGCGCCAGCAGCAGATGAGTAAAGGGCATGGGGATCGATGTCGCAAGACTGGCGAGGGCCGGTGAGCCGGCCATCATAAGCCCTGGAACCGGCACACCGCCAGCCTGCGATGGTTACTGACGCCGGGCTGAACGACGCTATGCGGGAATGGGATGCTCGGCGAGATCGCCGATCACGGTCGTCCACGGTCGCACGCGCCATTGTTTGACGAGCCCTTCTTTGACATAGGGGTCGGCCTGCGCGAAGGCTTCCGCGACGGCGGGTGAATCGGCCTTGAAAAGCAGGATCGCCTGGTCGGCCGGATCGGCAAGCGCACCGCCAAGGACGAGCTCGCCACGCTCCGCGGCGGCGCGCGCGAGTGCCAGGTGCTCTACGCGGTAGGCCCCGCGTCGTTCGAGATAGTCCGGGGTCAGATCGTAAAACATTAGATAGTGCATGGCGGCTCCTGCGCTAAAGTCACGGGTACAGCGTGATCATACTTTGAGGCACGCTGCGTGATCCTAGCCGTTTCTTTCCAACAATATATATAAGAGGTATATCCATGGTCCATGAAATCGCCAGCATTCTGATTGCCGAGGGGCACGAAGCCCAATTCGAGGCAGCCGTTGCCCAGGCAAAGCCCTTGTTTTTGCGTTCTAAAGGCTGCCACGGTTTGGAGTTGCATCGCGGCGTGGAGAATCCGCGGCAATACACGCTGGTCGTAACTTGGGAAACGGTGGATAGTCATCTCGTGGAGTTTCGCGCGTCGGATGAATTCACGGAATGGCGCCAACTGATCGGGCCGCATGTCGAGCAAGGTCCGCAAGTCCACCACGAAACCCGCGTGCTGTAAGGAAGATCGACGATGAAACTGGCGGCGAACTTGTCTTTGTTGTACCCCGGCCTGCCGATGGCGCAACGTATTGAAGCGGCGGCGCAAGACGGATTCGAAGGAGTGGAGATTCTGGCTCCTTACGACATGGAGCCGGAAGCGCTTGCTGCGCTCTTGCGGGCGCATGGCGTGAAGTTGGTGCTGATCAACACCCCGCTCGGCCCAAACGGGGAGAAAGGTCTCGCCAGCTTGCCCGGCCGTGAAGCCGAGTTCGAGGCCGGTCTGCGGCAGGCGTTCGCGGTGTGCCAGGCAACCGGATGCCGAGCCATCCATGTCATGGCGGGTCAAGTGCCCGAGGGTGGCGACCGGGCGCAACATGAAGCCACGCTGATCGCCAATTTGCGGCACATGGCGCCGGTCGCTGCGCAAGCGGGAATCACGCTGACGTTGGAGGCCTTGAATCGCCAGGACGTGCCCCACTATTTCTATTATGTGGCGGATCAAGCGGTGGAAATCCTGCAGGCGGTTGACCACCCCGCGGTGCGACTGCAATTTGATTTCTATCACAGCCAACGAGAGAAGCTGGATCTGAACGGCACGCTGCAGCGGCTGTTGCCGTGGGTGCATCACGTGCAGTTCGCGCACGTCGAGGGGCGGCACGAACCTGACCCCACAGACCCGGCCGTGGCCGCAGCGCTCGAGACCTTGGTGCAGGCCGGTTATCCGGGATGGATCGGCTGCGAATACACGCCCGCCGGCGATCCGCACGAGGGCTTGAAATGGCGCGACGCGTACCACGCGCTCGTCCGTCGGCCGTAATGAGATCAGGTCTTATATAAGATATAAGACGCTTGCCCCACCCGTTTGCACCCTCTACAATCGCTGCCTATCACCCTTCCCGCAACCCGATTTTTGAGCAGGCTACCTCATGCTGGAGAAGTACCGTCAACACGTTGCCGAGCGCGCCGCGCTGGGCATCCCCCCGCTGCCGCTATCGGCACAACAGACCGCCGATCTCATCGAGCTTTTGAAAAACCCGCCGGCTGGCGAAGCCGACTTTCTGCTGGAATTGCTGACCTATCGCGTTCCCGCGGGCGTGGACGATGCCGCCAAGGTTAAGGCTTCCTACCTGGCAGCAGTCGCGTTGGGCAAAGAGTCGTGTGCGCTGATCACCCGCGCCAAGGCCACGGAACTGTTGGGCACCATGTTGGGTGGCTACAACATCAGCGCGCTGATCGAGCTACTCGACGACGCCGAAGTGGGCACGATTGCGGCTGAGGGCCTGAAGAAGACCTTGCTGATGTTCGACGCCTTCCATGATGTGAAGGAAAAGGCCGACCAGGGCAACGCCAATGCGAAGGCCGTGCTGCAGAGCTGGGCCGATGCGGAATGGTTCACGAGCCGCCCCGAGCTGCCCGAGAGCCTGACCATCACGGTTTTCAAGGTTCCCGGCGAGACCAACACCGACGACCTGTCGCCCGCTCCCGACGCGACCACCCGCCCGGACATTCCGATGCACGCCTTGGCGATGCTGAAGAACAAGCGCGAAGGCGCGGCGTTCGAGCCCGAGGAAGACGGCAAGCGCGGCCCGGTGAAGTTCATCGAATCGCTGAAGGAAAAAGGTCACCTGGTTGCCTACGTGGGCGACGTGGTGGGTACCGGCTCGTCGCGTAAGTCGGCGACGAACTCGGTGCTGTGGTTCACGGGCGAAGACATCCCCTTCGTGCCGAACAAGCGCTTTGGCGGTGTCTGCCTGGGCGGCAAGATTGCCCCGATCTTCTACAACACGATGGAAGATGCCGGCGCGCTGCCGATCGAGCTGGACGTTTCCAAGATGGAAATGGGCGACGTGATCGAGCTGCGCCCGTACGAAGGCCGTGCGCTGAAGAACGGCGAAGTGATCTCCGAATTCCAGGTGAAGTCGGATGTGCTGTTTGACGAAGTGCGTGCCGGTGGCCGGATTCCGCTGATCATCGGTCGCGGCCTGACGGCCAAGGCGCGTGAAGCGCTGGGTCTGCCGCCCTCGACGTTGTTCCGTCTGCCGAAGAACCCGGTCGATTCGGGCAAGGGCTTTACGCTGGCACAGAAGATGGTGGGTCGCGCTTGCGGTCTGCCGGAAGGCCAAGGAGTGCGTCCGGGCACGTACTGCGAACCGCGTATGACGTCGGTGGGCAGCCAGGACACGACAGGCCCGATGACCCGTGACGAGCTGAAGGATCTGGCTTGCCTGGGCTTCTCGGCCGATCTGGTGATGCAATCGTTCTGCCACACGGCTGCCTATCCGAAGCCCGTGGACGTGAAGACGCACCACACGCTGCCGCAGTTCATCAGCACGCGTGGCGGTATTTCGCTGCGTCCGGGCGATGGCGTGATCCACTCGTGGCTCAACCGTATGCTGTTGCCGGATACCGTGGGCACGGGCGGTGACTCGCACACGCGTTTCCCGATCGGGATTTCGTTCCCGGCTGGCTCGGGTCTGGTGGCGTTTGCCGCTGCGACCGGTGTGATGCCGTTGGATATGCCGGAATCGGTGTTGGTGCGCTTCAAGGGCGAGATGCAGCCCGGCGTGACGCTGCGCGATCTGGTCAACGCCATTCCGCTGTATGCGATCAAGCAAGGTCTGCTGACGGTTGCCAAGCAAGGCAAGAAGAACATCTTCTCGGGCCGTATTCTGGAAATCGAGGGTCTGCCGGATCTGAAGGTCGAGCAGGCGTTTGAATTGTCGGATGCTTCGGCTGAACGTTCGGCGGCTGGTTGCTCGGTGCGCCTGAACAAGGAACCGATCATCGAGTACATCAACAGCAACATCGTGATGTTGAAGTGGATGATCGCCAATGGCTACGAAGACGAGCGTTCGCTGCGTCGCCGTATCAAGGCGATGGAAGCGTGGCTGGCCGATCCGAAGCTGTTGGAGCCGGATGCTGACGCTGAGTACGCGGCTGTGATCGAGATCGATCTGGCTGATGTGCATGAGCCTATCGTGGCCTGCCCGAATGATCCGGATGATGTGAAGACGTTGTCGGAAGTCGCTGGCGCGAAGATCGACGAAGTGTTCATCGGCAGCTGCATGACGAACATCGGGCACTTCCGCGCGGCTTCGAAGCTGCTGGAAGGCAAGCGCGATATCCCGGTGAAGCTCTGGGTGGCGCCGCCGACGAAGATGGATGCGCAACAGCTGACCGAGGAAGGTCACTATGGCGTGTTCGGTTCGGCGGGTGCGCGTACGGAAATGCCGGGATGCTCGCTGTGCATGGGTAACCAGGCTCAGGTGCGTGAAGGCGCGACGGTGATGTCGACGAGTACGCGGAATTTCCCGAACCGTTTGGGCAAGAACACGAATGTGTATCTGGGCTCTGCGGAATTGGCGGCGATCTGCTCGCGTCTGGGGCGGATTCCGACCAAGGAAGAGTACATGGCGGATATGGGGGTCATTAATAAGAGTGGCGACCAGATCTATCAGTACTTGAACTTTGATCAGATCGATGATTACAAGGATGTGGCGGCGGTGATTGAGGTTTAAGGCCTTATTGCTGTTGGTTTATGCCTTGACGCCACGGTAGTGGTGGGAAGAGCGGCTCTGGGAGGTTTCCGGGGCCGCTTTTTTTATGTGGGGTGGAGGGTTTGGGTCGTGGTGGCGGTGGGTGTTACTGGTGGCGCACTCATTTGAGTTCTTGAGACGCCGCTGATCGGGGCGCGAGCGGTGGCGGCCCTGTCGAAACGGCTCGCCCCCATGAGCAAGGGGGCTCGGTCCCTGCGGGACTGCCCGTTTCTCTACGGGCCGCCACCGCTCGCGCCCCGCTCAGCGGCTGCTGCGTCTTTGGGTGGGCGTCGTTTTGTTTGTGTCTGTGGGGCTGGGCTTGGGGGGTGGCTGAGAGCGAAGGGGATTGTTGCGGGGAGTTACGTTGGTTGCTTTGTGAGGTGGAGCTTACGATAATCGAACCCGTTCTTATTCCTATTTGGTTTACTGGCTATGCCTATCCAGACTACATCGCTCCGTGCGCCCTTCTTGCCCGGCCGTGCGCGCCCTACCCCGCTTTGTCTTGCGTTATGGACGGGGTTTGCCGTTGGAACGGTCGCTGGTGCGCCCAGTCTTGCGCAAACGGTTCAGGGCGGTGTGACAACGCTGGAAGCCACTACGGTGACGGGCGATGCGAGTGTTTCTGCGCCGACACCGCTTGAGTACGCGGGTGGGCAGGTGGCGCGGGGTGGCCAGTTGGGGGTGTTGGGCAATATGGACAGTATGGACG
>NZ_WSJA01000056.1:0-15113 GCF_009763235.1 Bordetella sp. 15P40C-2 | reverse complement strand
AGCGTCAAGCTGTTGGCTCCGATCGCCATGGAAGAAGGTCTGCGTTTCGCCATCCGTGAAGGCGGTCGTACCGTCGGCGCCGGCGTCGTCGCTAAGATCATCGCTTAAGGCGACCACACCAAACCAGCGAAGGCGGCTGAGTCCGCTCTGACGCCTTCGCTTTTCGTTCTTTAGGAAACACCATGAAAAACCAGAAGATCCGCATCCGCTTGAAAGCCTTCGATTACAAGCTGATCGATCAATCTGCCGCCGAGATCGTCGACACCGCCAAGCGCACCGGCGCCGTGGTCCGTGGTCCGGTACCCCTGCCTACGCGTATCCGTCGTTATGACGTTCTGCGTTCGCCGCACGTGAACAAGACCTCGCGTGACCAGTTCGAAATCCGTACCCATCAGCGCCTGATGGACATCGTTGACCCGACCGACAAGACCGTTGACGCTCTGATGCGTTTGGATCTGCCGGCTGGCGTAGACGTGGAAATCGCTCTGCAGTAAGCCGTGCCCGCAAGGGACACTCGCCAGCCTCGCGGCCGGCGATCGAAAAAAGCCGCATTCCTCTGAATGTGGCTTTTTTTATGCCGCTGAATTGCCACAAAACCGGCACCTCGTTACACACCCGTCGCCGCTAAGCTATTGTCATAGCAGAAAAAACCGTGCTAAGATGCAAAGCTTGCCATTTTGTGGCAATAGCAACCCAGCCGTATGCATGTGCAGCAGTTCTCGCACGGCGGTACGCACACGGTTTTGGTTACTTGACCCTGTAGGGTGAAAGCCTTTACCTTTTGCCTGATTAGCCCCGACCAATCGCAGTCGGGAATGGAGAAAACAATGTCGAATTCGACGCCCACGCCCGCCGCACACCGGCTGGGTCTGGTGGGTCGCAAGGTCGGCATGACCCGCATTTTTACCGAGGAAGGTGAATCCATCCCGGTGACCGTGCTGGACGTGTCGAACAACCGCGTGACCCAGATCAAGTCCCTGGAAGCTGACGGCTACGCCGCAGTCCAAGTGGCTTACGGCACCCGTCGTGCCTCGCGTGTTACCCAGCCTCTCACTGGGCACTACGCGAAAGCCGGCGCCGAAGCCGGTAGCAACCTCAAAGAGTTCCGCCTGGATCCGGCCCGTCTGGCCGAGTTCACCCCGGGCGCTGTCATCGCTGTGGAATCGGTTTTCGAAGCCGGTCAACAAGTCGACGTGACGGGCACCACCATCGGTAAGGGTTTCGCCGGTACGATCAAGCGCCACAACTTCGGTTCGCAGCGCGCATCGCACGGTAACTCCCGTTCGCACCGTGTGCCGGGCTCTATCGGTCAAGCACAAGATCCGGGCCGTATTTTCCCGGGTAAGCGCATGGCTGGTCACTTGGGTGCTGTTACCCGTACCGTTCAAAACCTCGACGTCGTGCGTGTTGACGCCGAACGCGGTCTGCTGTTGGTCAAGGGCGCTGTCCCGGGCCACGCTGGCGGCGATGTCGTCGTGCGTCCGGCCATCAAGGCGCCGGCCAAGAAGGGGGCGTAAGCAACATGGATCTCAAGCTCCTGAATGACCAAGGTGAGGCCGCAACGTTCAGCGCGCCCGACACCATCTTCGGTCGTGATTTCAACGAAGCCCTGGTTCACCAAGTCGTCGTGGCTTATCAAGCCAACGCACGTAGCGGTAACCGCGCTCAGAAAGACCGTGCTGAAGTCAAGCACACCACCAAGAAGCCCTGGCGTCAAAAGGGTACCGGCCGCGCACGCGCTGGTATGACTTCGTCGCCGCTGTGGCGTGGGGGTGGTCGCACCTTCCCGAATTCGCCTGAAGAAAACTTCAGCCAAAAGGTCAACAAGAAGATGTATCGCGCGGGTATCCGTTCGATCCTCTCGCAGTTGGCTCGCGAAGACCGCATCGCCGTTGTCGAGACGTTCGGCCTCGAATCGCCCAAGACCAAGCTGGCTGTGTCCAAGCTCAAGTCCCTGGGTCTGGATTCGGTTCTGATCATCACCGACAGCGTTGATGAAAATACTTACCTCGCTACGCGCAACCTGCCGCACGTTGCCGTCGTCGAGCCCCGTTATGCCGATCCGTTGTCGTTGATCCACTACAAGAAAGTGCTGATCACCAAGCCGGCCATCGCTCAACTCGAGGAGATGCTGGGATGAACGCCGAACGCTTGATGCAAGTCATTCTCGCGCCGGTGGTGACCGAAAAGGCCACCTTCGTCGCCGAAAAGAATCAGCAAGTCGCTTTCCGTGTCGTGGCTGATGCTACCAAGCCGGAAATCAAGGCTGCCGTCGAACTGCTGTTCAAGGTGCAGGTCGAGTCCGTGCAGGTCCTCAACCGTAAGGGCAAAGTCAAGCGCTTTGGCCGTTTCATGGGTCGCCGTCGCACTGAGCGCAAGGCCTATGTTGCGCTCAAGGAAGGCCAGGAAATCGACTTTGCGGAGGTGAAGTAAATGGCCCTCGTCAAAGTAAAACCGACTTCGGCAGGCCGCCGTGGCATGGTGAAGGTTGTCAGCCCGAACCTGCACAAAGGCGCCCCGCACGCTGCGCTGCTCGAAAAGAAGACCCGTGGTTCTGGCCGTAACAACAACGGTCACATCACGATCCGCCACCGTGGCGGCGGTCACAAGCAGCACTACCGTCTCGTCGACTTCCGTCGCAACAAGGATGGTATTCCGGCCAAGGTTGAACGCCTGGAATACGATCCCAACCGTACGGCGCACATCGCTTTGCTGTGCTACGCCGACGGCGAACGTCGCTACATCATTGCGCCGCGCGGTCTGGAAGTGGGTGCTACGCTGGTCTCGGGTATCGAAGCCCCCATCCGCGCTGGCAACACGCTGCCGATCCGCAACATCCCCGTGGGTACGACGATCCACTGCATCGAAATGATCCCTGGCAAGGGCGCCCAAATGGCGCGTTCGGCCGGTGCATCCGCGGTGCTGCTGGCTCGCGAAGGTACGTACGCTCAGGTGCGTCTGCGTTCGGGCGAAGTCCGTCGCGTTCACATCGAATGCCGTGCCACCATCGGTGAAGTCGGTAACGAAGAACACAGCCTGCGCCAAATCGGCAAGGCCGGTGCAATGCGTTGGCGCGGTGTGCGTCCGACGGTTCGTGGTGTCGCCATGAACCCGGTGGATCACCCGCACGGTGGCGGCGAAGGCCGTACCGGCGAAGCTCGCGAACCGGTCAGCCCGTGGGGCACGCCCTCGAAGGGTTTCAAGACCCGTCGCAACAAGCGGACGAACAATATGATCGTCCAACGGCGCAAGCGCAAGTAAGAGGCGAACACTATGTCACGTTCGATCAAGAAAGGCCCGTTTGTCGACGCCCACCTTATCTCCAAGGTGGACAAGGCTGTCGCGGGCAAAGACAAGAAGCCGATCAAGACCTGGTCGCGCCGTTCCACGATCCTGCCCGAGTTCATCGGTCTCACGATCGCTGTGCACAACGGTCGCCAGCACGTTCCTGTTTATATCAACGAGAACATGGTCGGTCACAAGCTCGGCGAGTTCGCGCTGACCCGTACGTTCAAGGGCCACGCTGCGGACAAGAAGGCGAAGAGGTAAGCGATGGAAACTACTGCCGTTATCCGTGGAGTTCACATCTCGGCCCAGAAGACCCGTTTGGTTGCGGACTTGATCCGCGGCAAGTCGGTCGCCCAGGCCCTGAACATCCTGACCTTTTCCCCGAAAAAGGCTGCAGGCATCCTGAAAAAGGCTGTCGAGTCCGCTATCGCCAATGCTGAGCACAACGACGGCGCTGATATCGACGAACTGAAAGTCACGACGATTTTCGTCGACAAGGCGCAATCGATGAAGCGTTTTTCGGCTCGTGCTAAGGGCCGTGGCAACCGCATCGAGAAGCAGACCTGCCATATCACGGTCAAGGTCGGAGCCTAAGGAGTCACGATGGGTCAGAAAATTCACCCCACTGGGTTCCGTCTCGCGGTCACCCGTAATTGGTCCTCGCGTTGGTTCGCTGATGACAAAGCTTTCGGCAGCATGCTGGCCGAAGACATCCGCGTTCGCGAGTACCTGAAGAAGAAGCTCAAGAGCGCTTCGGTTGGTCGCGTCGTTATCGAGCGTCCGGCCAAGAACGCCCGCATCACCGTTTACTCGGCTCGTCCGGGCGTGGTGATCGGCAAGCGCGGTGAGGACATCGAAAGCCTGAAGGCCGATCTGCAGCGTTTGATGGGCGTGCCCGTGCACGTCAACATCGAGGAAATCCGCAAGCCGGAAACCGACGCTCAGCTGATCGCCGACTCGATTTCGCAGCAGCTGGAAAAGCGGATCATGTTCCGCCGCGCCATGAAGCGCGCCATGCAAAATGCGATGCGTCTGGGCGCCCAAGGCATCAAGATCATGAGCTCGGGCCGTCTGAACGGTATCGAAATCGCTCGCACCGAGTGGTATCGCGAAGGTCGCGTGCCGCTGCACACGCTGAAAGCCAATATCGACTACGGCACCTCGGAAGCCCACACCACCTACGGTGTGATCGGCATCAAGGTCTGGGTCTATAAGGGCGACATGCTGGCTAACGGCGAATTCCCGCCGGAAACCGCTGCCCCGCGTGAAGAAGAGCGTCGTTCGCGTCGCGCGCCGCGTGGCGATCGTCCGAGTGGCGATCGTGCCGGCCGTCCGGGTGGTCGTGGTCGTGGTCCCCGTAAGGCGGACGCGGCTCCGGCTCCTGAAGGAGAATAACCATGCTGCAACCCTCTCGCAGAAAGTATCGCAAAGAGCAAAAGGGCCGCAACACCGGTCTGGCTACGCGCGGCACCAACGTGTCGTTCGGCGAGTTCGGTCTGAAGGCCACCGGCCGTGGTCGTCTGACCGCTCGTCAGATCGAAGCCGCTCGTCGTGCTATCAACCGTCACATCAAGCGTGGCGGCCGTATCTGGATTCGCATTTTCCCGGATAAGCCGATCTCGCAAAAGCCAGCCGAAGTCCGGATGGGTAATGGTAAAGGTAACCCGGAGTACTGGGTCGCCGAGATCCAGCCCGGCAAGGTGCTCTACGAAATGGAAGGGGTCAGCGAAGAGCTGGCGCGCGAGGCGTTCCGCCTGGCCGCTGCCAAGCTGCCGATCTCGACCACGTTCGTCGCGCGTCATATCGGTGCTTAAGGAGTCAGTCACATGAAAGCTAGCGAACTCCGTTCGAAAGACGCCGCCGAGCTCGGTAAAGAGCTCGAGAGCCTGCTGAAGGCTCAATTCGGTCTGCGCATGCAGAAAGCCACGCAGCAGCTCGGCAATACCACCCAGCTGCGCAATGTCCGCCGTGACATCGCGCGCGTGCGCACCTTGCTGACCGAGAAGGCAGGGAAATAATATGAGCGAAACTCAAAACACCCAAGTGGCCAAGCGCCAGCGTACGCTGGTTGGCAAGGTCGTCAGCAACAAGATGGACAAGACTGTCGTTGTGCTCGTCGAGCGCCGCGTCAAGCACCCCATTTACGGCAAGATCGTCATGCGTTCCGCGAAGTACAAGGCGCACGATGAGTCGAACCAATACAACGAAGGCGACACCGTCGAAATCGCTGAAGGTCGTCCGATCTCGCGCTCGAAGTCTTGGAGCGTGGTTCGTCTGATCGAAGCGGTTCGCATCATCTGATGGTGAACCCGGCCGCCAGGCGATCGCAGTTCCGGGTCGCCTGATGGCAGAAAAGCGGCGAGGAGCAGTCCTTGCCGTTTTTCGTTGTAAAACGTGGGCAGTACAACGGCGTCAAAGCATCTGGCCTGATGGCCAAATGCGGCGATGTTGCGGTGCTGCACACTTTTTGCACAAAAAGCTTGCATCCCTGGTGGGGGCAGGCTAGAATGACAAGCTTTCCCGAGTTGCCTATACCGGCCACAGCTACAGCCCATGTCTGCGGTAGGCTGATAAGGGTATCGGGGGAAAGTATCCGCAGGATTTCAACCCAGGGTCGCTGCATTGTTTTGAAGAGAGTCTTCGAAGCCTTCAGCGGACCTGACGGGACCAAAACTGGCTGGAAGCGCGGCATCCCCTGGTCGGGAAATCGTCATTCCAGTTAAGTTGGAACAGGAAAAATCATGATCCAAATGCAGACCACGCTGGACGTGGCCGACAACACCGGTGCGCGCGCTGTTATGTGCATCAAGGTGCTCGGTGGCTCCAAGCGCCGTTATGCCGGTATCGGCGACATCATCAAGGTGAGCGTCAAAGATGCGGCTCCGCGCGGGCGCGTCAAAAAAGGCGAAATTTACAACGCCGTGGTGGTTCGTACCGCCAAGGGTGTGCGCCGTAAAGACGGTTCGCTGATCCGCTTCGGTGGCAATGCCGCCGTGTTGCTCAATGCCAAGCTGGAGCCCATCGGCACCCGCATCTTCGGACCCGTTACGCGTGAACTGCGTACCGAGCGTTTCATGAAGATTGTGTCGCTGGCCCCGGAAGTGCTGTAAGGAGCCCACGATGAACAACATCCGTAAAGGCGACGAAGTTATCGTCCTGACCGGTCGCGACAAAAAGCGTCGCGGCACCGTGCTGGCTCGCGTTGGCGCCGACCACGTACTGGTCGAAGGCGTGAACGTTGTCAAAAAGCACGTCAAGGCCAATCCGATGGCCAACAATCCTGGCGGTATCGTCGAAAAGACGTTGCCGATCCATATCTCTAACGTGGCGCTGTTCAACCCGGCCACCGGCAAGGGCGATCGCGTCGGCGTCAAAGTCGTCGACGGCCGCAAGGTCCGCGTGTTCCGTTCCAATGGTGCCGAAGTCGGCGCCAAGGCGTAAGGGGCGACAGACATGTCTCGTTTGCAAGAACTGTACAAGAGCAAAGTTGCTCCCGAGTTGACGGCTAAGTTCGGCTACAAGAGCCCGATGGAAGTGCCGCGCATCACCAAGATCACTCTCAACATGGGTGTCTCGGAAGCGGTTGCCGACAAGAAGGTCATCGAGCACGCTGTTGCTGACCTCACCAAGATTGCCGGCCAAAAGCCGGTCGTGACCAAGACGCGTAAAGCTATCGCTGGTTTCAAGATCCGCGAAAACTACCCGATTGGTTGCATGGTGACGCTGCGCGGTCAACGTATGTACGAATTCCTGGATCGCCTGGTGGCGGTTGCGTTGCCTCGTGTGCGCGACTTCCGCGGTATTTCCGGTCGTGCGTTCGACGGTCGCGGCAATTACAACGTCGGGGTGAAAGAGCAAATCATTTTCCCCGAAATCGAGTACGACAAGATCGACGCGCTGCGTGGGCTGAACATCAGCATCACCACCACCGCCAAGACCGACGATGAAGCCAAGGCACTGTTGACCGCCTTCAGCTTCCCGTTCCGCAACTAAGGGGCTGATGACGTGGCTAAACTTTCCCTCATCAATCGCGACATCAAGCGCGCCAAGCTGGCTGACAAGTTCGCCGCTCGCCGCGCCGAACTGAAAGCGATCATCGACGACCAGTCGAAGACCGACGAAGAACGTTACCAAGCTCGGCTGAAGCTGCAACAACTGCCGCGCAATGCCAACCCGACTCGCCAGCGTGCGCGCTGCGTCGTCACGGGTCGTCCGCGCGGCGTCTTCCGCAAGTTTGGGCTGACCCGCCACAAACTGCGTGAAATGGCGATGAAGGGTGAAATCCCCGGCATCACCAAGGCCAGCTGGTAGGAGAAAAAATATGAGCATGAGCGATCCCATCGCCGATATGCTGACTCGCATTCGCAATGCGCAGCAAGTTGACAAAGTTACGGTGAGCATGCCCTCCTCGAAGCTGAAGGCGGCTATTGCCGCTGTGCTGAAGGATGAAGGCTACATCGACGGCTTTGAAGTCAAAGGCACGCAGGCTAAGCCTGAGCTGGAAATCACCCTGAAGTACTACGCTGGCCGTCCGGTTATCGAGCGCATCGAACGCGTCTCGCGCCCTGGTCTGCGTATCTACAAGGGCCGCAGCAGCATTCCTCAAGTCATGAACGGCTTGGGCGTGGCTATCGTTTCGACCTCGCGCGGCGTCATGACCGACCGTAAGGCCCGTGCAAACGGCGTCGGCGGCGAAGTCCTGTGCTACGTGGCTTAAGGAGAAACACATGTCACGTATTGCTAAGTACCCGGTAGAACTGCCCAAGGGTGTTGAAGCCAACATCCTGGCAGATCAGATCACCGTCAAGGGTCCCCTGGGCACCCTGAGCCAAGAGCTGACTGGCCATGTCAAGGTTGCCGAAGAAAACGGCAAGCTGACTTTCGCCGCCGCTGACGATTCCCGTCACGCGAACGCGATGTCGGGCACCGTGCGCGCGCTGGTCGCCAACATGGTGACGGGCGTGAGCAAGGGCTTTGAGCGCAAGCTGACCCTGGTCGGCGTGGGCTACCGTGCCCAAGTTCAAGGCGATGCCATCAAGCTGCAGTTGGGCTTCTCGCACGATGTCGTGCATCCGCTGCCCGCTGGTGTCAAGGCCGAGTGCCCCACTCAGACGGAAATCGTCATCAAGGGCGCCAACAAGCAAGTCGTCGGTCAAGTGGCCGCTGAAATCCGCGCTTATCGTGAACCCGAACCCTACAAGGGCAAGGGCGTGCGTTACTCGGACGAACGCGTCGTCATTAAAGAAACCAAGAAGAAATAACGGCGCACGCAAGGACGAATCATGGACAAAAAAGTTTCCCGTTTGCGTCGTGCGGTTCCTACCCGCCGGAAAATTTCCGAGTTGCGCGTACATCGCCTCTCGATTTTCCGCTCGAACCTGCACATCTACGCCAACATTATTTCGCCCGAAGGCGATCGCGTGCTGGTCAGCGCTTCGACGCTGGAACCCGAAGTGCGTGCGCAACTGGCTGGTCAATCCGGTCAGGGCGGCAACACCGCCGCTGCCACGCTGGTGGGCAAGCGCGTAGCCGAAAAGGCCAAGGCTGCCGGTATTGAATTGGTCGCTTTCGATCGCTCGGGCTTTCGTTATCATGGCCGCGTGAAAGCGCTGGCCGATGCCGCGCGTGAAGCCGGTCTGAAGTTCTAAGCGAGGATTTGTCAAATGGCTAAAGTACAAGGCAAAGGCGCCGCGGAAAAAGAGAACGACGACGGCCTGCGCGAAAAAATGATCGCGGTTAACCGCGTCAGCAAGGTGGTCAAGGGTGGTCGCACCATGAGCTTCGCCGCGCTGACCGTGGTTGGCGATGGCGATGGCCGCATCGGCATGGGCAAGGGCAAGGCGCGTGAAGTGCCGGTGTCCGTCCAGAAAGCCATGGAACAGGCTCGTCGCGGTCTGTTCAAGGTTGCCCTGAAGAACGGCACGCTGCATCACACGGTTGTGGGCAAGCACGGTGCATCCACCGTTCTGATTTCGCCCGCAGCTGAAGGTACCGGCGTCATCGCCGGCGGCCCGATGCGCGCGATCTTCGAAGTGATGGGTGTGCGTAACGTTGTTGCCAAGAGCCTCGGCTCGAGCAACCCCTATAACTTGGTCCGTGCCACGCTCAACGGCTTGCGCGCTTCCATGACGCCGTCGGAAGTCGCTGCCAAGCGCGGCAAGACCGTCGAAGAGATCCTGGGGTAAATCATGTCTCAGAAACAGATCAAAGTTACCCTCGTGCGCTCGGTGATCGGTACCAAGCAATCCCACCGTGACACCGTTCGCGGTCTGGGCTTGCGCCGTCTCAACAGCAGCCGAGTTCTGGTGGACACGCCCGAGGTGCGCGGCATGATCCGTAAAGTGGATTATCTCGTGTCCGTCTCGGAAGCCTAAGGAATCACGATGTCGGATATTCAACTCAATACGCTGAAGCCCGCTGAGGGCGCTAAGCACGCCAAGCGCCGCGTTGGCCGTGGTATCGGTTCGGGTCTGGGTAAAACCGCCGGCCGTGGTCACAAAGGTCAAAAGTCGCGTTCGGGCGGTTTCCACAAGGTTGGCTTCGAAGGCGGCCAAATGCCGCTGCAGCGTCGTCTGCCCAAGCGTGGCTTTACGCCGCTGGGTCAGCACCTGTACGCCGAAGTTCGTTTGTCGGAGCTGCAGGCTCTGCCCATCGACGAAATCGATGTGCAAGCGCTGAAGGCTGCCGGTGTGGTTGGCCAACAGGTCCGCTACGCTAAGGTCATCAAGTCCGGCGAACTCTCGCGCAAGGTGACGCTCAAGGGCATCACCGCGACGGCTGGCGCTCGCGCCGCCATCGAAGCCGCGGGCGGCTCGTTAGCTTGATCGCGAGGTAATACGTGGCTAATGCACAGGCACTGGGAAAGACCGGACCGAAATACGGCGATTTAAAACGCCGTCTCGTGTTCCTGGTTTTGGCCCTGGTGGTTTACCGGTTGGGGACGCATATCCCCGTCCCGGGTATCAATCCGGATGCGCTGGCGGATCTTTTCCGCCAGAACGAGGGCGGTATCCTGGGCCTGTTCAACATGTTTTCGGGCGGCGCGTTGTCGCGCTTTTCGATCTTCGCCTTGGGGATCATGCCGTACATCTCTGCATCGATCATCATGCAGTTGATGTCCGTCGTGATGCCCTCGCTGGAAGCCCTGAAGAAAGAGGGCGAGGCCGGCCGTCGGAAGATCACCCAATACACTCGCTACGGCACGGTCGTGCTGGCGCTGGTGCAGGCGGTGGGTATTTCGGTGGCGTTGGAGTCGCAGCCAGGTCTGGTCATTGATCCTGGCATGCTGTTTCGCTTCACAACGGTCGTGACGTTGCTGACTGGCACCATGTTCGTCATGTGGCTGGGAGAGCAAATCACGGAGCGTGGCCTGGGTAACGGTATCTCGATCTTGATTTTCGCGGGTATTGTTGCGGGGTTGCCCTCGGCGCTGGCTGGATTGCTGGATTTGGTTCGTACCAATGCGATGTCGGTGGTTTCGGCCCTGTTCATCGTGGCCTTGGTAGTGTTGGTGACGGCTTTTGTGGTGTTCGTCGAACGCGGACAACGCAAGATCACGGTCAACTACGCCAAGCGTCAGGTAGGCAACAAGATCTACGGTGGTCAAAGCTCGCACTTGCCGTTGAAGCTGAACATGGCCGGGGTGATTCCGCCGATCTTTGCATCGTCGATCATTCTGTTCCCGGCCACGATTACCAGCTGGTTCTCGACGGGCGAAAACATGATGTGGTTGCGTGATCTGGCTGCGGCGCTCGCGCCTCGCCAACCGCTCTACATCACGTTGTACGCGACAGCGATCATTTTCTTCTGCTTTTTCTACACGGCATTGGTTTTCAACAGCCGCGAAACGGCAGATAACCTGAAGAAGAGCGGTGCGTTCGTTCCTGGCATTCGCCCGGGCGAGCAGACAGCGCGTTACATTGACAAGATTCTGATGCGCTTGACGCTGGTGGGTGCGCTGTACATCACCCTCGTGTGTCTGCTCCCAGAGTTCTTGGTGATGCGCTGGAATGTACCGTTTTATTTTGGTGGCACGTCCTTGTTGATTATCGTAGTGGTGACGATGGATTTCATGGCGCAGGTTCAGGCCTACATGATGTCTCACCAATATGAGTCGCTTCTCAAGAAAGCGAATTTCAAGGGCTCCTCAGGTTTGCCGATGCGGTAGCAAAGAGAATGTCTAAGGACGACGTCATCCAGATGCAAGGCGAGGTTGTCGAAAACCTCCCTAACGCGACTTTTCGCGTCAAGCTCGAAAACGGCCACGTGGTGTTAGGCCATATTTCCGGCAAGATGCGTATGCATTACATCCGGATTCTGCCGGGCGACAAGGTCACAGTGGAGCTCACGCCCTATGACCTGACGAGGGCAAGAATTGTTTTCCGCTCAAAATGAGCAGAATCGGATTACGGAAAATTAGGAGTCAACCATGAAAGTAATGGCATCGGTTAAGCGGATTTGCCGCAACTGCAAAGTTATCAAACGTCACGGCGTGGTGCGTGTCATCTGCACCGACCCGCGTCACAAGCAGCGTCAAGGCTAACCCTGGTTAGCGACACGCAACGGATTTATTCAAGGAACAGTCATGGCCCGTATTGCTGGCATTAACATTCCGCCGCAACAGCACGCCGAGATCGGCCTGACCGCCATTTTTGGCATCGGTCGTACCCGCGCCCGCAAGATCTGCGAAGCTGCAAATGTACCCCTTTCCAAAAAGGTCAAGGATCTGACCGACGCTGAATTGGAACGCATTCGTGAACACGTTGGTCTGTTCACGGTCGAAGGTGACCTGCGCCGCGAAGTGCAACTGTCGATCAAGCGTTTGATCGACCTCGGCACCTACCGTGGTATGCGTCACAAGCGCGGTTTGCCCGTGCGCGGCCAGCGCACTCGCACCAACGCTCGCACCCGTAAGGGACCGCGTCGTGCTGCTGCGTCCCTGAAGAAATAATCGAGGAATTAGATTATGGCGAAAGCTTCCACCAGCGGCGCTTCGCGCGTACGCAAAAAGGTTAAGAAGAACGTCTCGGACGGCATTGCGCACGTTCACGCGTCGTTTAACAACACCATCATCACCATCACCGATCGTCAGGGCAATGCCCTGTCGTGGGCGACTTCGGGTGGCGCGGGCTTCAAGGGCTCGCGTAAATCGACGCCGTTCGCCGCACAGGTGGCAGCCGAGACGGCAGGCCGCGTGGCGCTGGAATACGGCATCAAGACGCTCGAAGTGCGTATCAAGGGCCCCGGCCCGGGTCGCGAATCGTCCGTGCGTGCGCTGAATGCGCTGGGCATCAAGATCTCGAGCATCGCCGATATCACGCCCGTGCCGCATAACGGCTGCCGTCCGCCGAAGCGTCGTCGTATCTAAAGGGAATCCACATGGCTCGTTATATTGGACCCAAATGCAAACTCTCGCGCCGCGAGGGTACTGATCTGTTCCTGAAGAGCGCCCGTCGCTCGCTGGATTCCAAGTGCAAGCTGGACTCCAAGCCTGGTCAACACGGCCGCACCTCCGGTGCCCGTACCTCTGACTACGGCCTGCAGCTGCGCGAAAAGCAAAAGCTCAAGCGCATGTACGGCGTGCTGGAAAAGCAATTCCGCAAGTACTTCGCTGAAGCCGAGCGTCGCCGTGGCAACACCGGCGAAACGCTGATCCAGCTGTTGGAATCGCGTCTGGACAACGTCGTCTACCGCATGGGTTTTGGTTCGACCCGCGCTGAAGCACGTCAGCTCGTCAGCCACCGCGCTGTCGAACTGAACGGCCACACCGCCGACATCGCCTCGATGATCGTCAAAGCCGGCGACGTGATCAGCATCCGCGAAAAGGCCAAGAAGCAAGGCCGTATCCGCGAATCGCTGGATCTGGCTGCGAGCATCGGTCTGCCCCAGTGGGTGGAAGTCGACGCCAACAAGATGACCGGTACCTTCAAGTCGGTGCCCGATCGCGCTGACGTCGCTCGCGACATCAACGAATCGATGGTCGTCGAACTGTACTCGCGTTAATCGCGACTGGCACGGTGAAGTTCACCGTGCTTACAGTAAGATTGCAAGTCCCGCAGCAGCCCGCTTGTGCACATTTGTGCAAGCGGGCTTTGCGGTCGTTATGAACAGCGATTTTTGTCCCTGTTTTTATTTCCATCAGCCTTATCGGTGTAACGAGCCGAGGGTATTGAAAAGGAATACCGTTAATGTCCACTCAAGGTTTTCTGAAGCCGCGCTCCATTGAAGTCCAGCCGGTCGGCACGCATCACGCCAAGATTGTGATGGAGCCGTTCGAGCGTGGCTATGGTCATACGCTGGGTAACGCCCTGCGCCGCATTCTGCTGTCGTCGATGACGGGCTATGCCCCGACCGAAGTGCAAATGACGGGCGTGGTGCACGAGTACTCGACCATCCCGGGCGTGCGCGAAGATGTCGTTGACATCCTGTTGAACCTGAAAGGCGTGGTGTTCAAGCTGCACAACCGTGACGAAGTCACCCTGGTGCTGCGCAAGAACGGCGTGGGCGCCGTTGTCGCTGGCGACATCGAACTGCCGCACGACGTCGAGATCATCAACCCGGATCATCTGATCTGCAACCTGACCGACTCCGGTAAAGTGGAAATGCAGATCAAGGTCGAAAAGGGTCGTGGTTACGTGCCGGGTAACGTGCGCGCGCTGTCGGAAGACCGTAGCCACACCATCGGCCGTATCGTGCTGGACGCTTCGTTCAGCCCCGTGCGCCGCGTCAGCTATGCTGTCGAAAGCGCCCGTGTGGAACAGCGTACCGACCTGGACAAGCTGGTGCTGGACATCGAAACCAACGGCGTGATCTCGCCCGAGGAAGCTGTCCGTCAATCGGCCCGCATCCTGATGGACCAGATCTCCGTGTTCGCCGCCCTGGAAGGTGCTGGCGATTCGTACGAAGCCCCGGTTCGCGGCACGCCGCAAATCGATCCGGTCCTGCTGCGCCCGGTCGACGATCTGGAGCTGACGGTGCGCTCGGCCAACTGCTTGAAGGCCGAAAACATCTACTACATCGGCGACCTGATCCAGCGTACCGAAAACGAGCTGCTCAAGACCCCGAACCTGGGTCGCAAGTCGCTCAACGAGATCAAGGAAGTCCTGGCTGCACGTGGTCTGACCTTGGGCATGAAGCTCGAGAACTGGCCCCCGCTCGGTCTGGAACGTCCGTAATTCCCTGTAGTACCGATTTCCACTGGACCGCGGCCGGGTAACCGGCCGATAGAAGATCCAGATAACCCGGCGGCGGTCACGTCGCCTCTTAGATTCAAAAGGAACTTATCATGCGTCACGGTAATGGTTTGCGTAAGCTCAATCGTACTAGCAGCCACCGTCTTGCCATGTTTCGCAACATGGCCGTTTCGTTGTTGACCCACGAAGCGATCAAGACCACGCTGCCCAAGGCGAAAGAACTGCGCCGCGTCGTAGAGCCCCTGATCACCCTGGGCAAGGAACCCACCCTCGCGAACAAGCGTCTGGCTTTTGCCCGTCTGCGTGATCGTGCTGCCGTGGTGAAGCTGTTCGCCGAAATCGGTCCCCGCTATGCGGCCCGTAACGGCGGCTACACCCGCATCCTGAAGATGGGTTTCCGTCAAGGCGACAACGCTCCCATGGCTTACATGGAACTGGTTGATCGTCCTGAAGTTCAGGAAACCGAGGCCGAAAACGCTGCCGAATAAGCCGGTCAGTGAATAAGCGCAAAGGCGAGCCCTCGGGCTCGCCTCAGTCTGCTGACAAACCCTCCCGTAAAACGGAGGGTTTGTTCATAATAGAGGGATGTTAAAAGCCCCGACTGCTTACCAGCACGAGCTGGAGATGGTGACG
>NZ_WSJA01000055.1:0-4370 GCF_009763235.1 Bordetella sp. 15P40C-2 | reverse complement strand
GGATAGAATCGATTGGGGACATCAGCATTGTTTCCTTTAGACAGGTTCTTCGCAAAAACAAGTCTAATGAATGCTGGTCGTCCCCCGTTTATGATGTAGAGCCTAGCAATATCAGGACGTCTATGAAACCCGCACCAGCTAAGGCTTTGCGGGTTTTTTACTGTCTGCGGTAGGGGTACCGGCATGACGGAATTGCCTTGTACAAACTACATGAAATACATGCGTGTCCCTGCAACGACTCAGGCAGGCGCTGCGTGGAGTCGAATGCCCAATGCGGAAGTCACTTTCAGGATGGTTCCGAAACTCGGATTGCCCTCGCCAGAAAGCGCCTTATAGAGACTCTCCCTTCCAAGGCCTGTTTGCTCCGCGAGCTGCGTCATGCCTTTTGCTTTAGCGATGGTTCCCAGCGCCTTGGCAATAAATGCAGGATCATCCCCGGCTTCCTCTAGGCATGCTTCCAGGTACAGCGCCATGTCCTCAGTAGTTTGGAGGTGCTCGGCGGCATCCCAGCGGCGAAGTTTCAATTTGCTCATAGTGGCACCCTACAGTTGACGCGCCAAGGCGAGCGCATCCTTAATGTCTTGCTTCTGCGTGGCCTTGTCGCCCCCAGCAAGCAGCACAACGATTTCCATGCCGCGCTGCGCGAAATACACGCGATAACCCGGCCCGTAGTGAATCCTCATTTCAGACACGCCCTCGCCAACCGGGCAACAGTCTCCGAAGTTTCCATCCTCAGCCCGGGCAATACGCACTTGAATGCGCTGATATGCTCGGCGGTCGCGCAGGCTCGCAAGCCATTCGTCAAACCTCTCGGTGGTGAGGATCACTTTCATTAGTTCAGTGTAGAAAATAGGATACAGCAAGTCAATGGGCGGTTGCTGCACAATGCCAGCCCCCGGCCGGGGGCTGATTGGCGGTGACGGCGACGCCCAACACGGCGAGCCACAGCGCGTTATGAAGGTGGAATACATCCCGGCATTCAGTCATCCGAAAGGCGACGGTACAAACGTTCTACAATCAATTCATACCGTCACCGTACGCGCCAGCGTCTACGCACTATGTCGACCTTGAATCCCACCTACGAAAAGGCTTATTCCGACCAGCGCTTCTGGCGCAAGGCGACCCGCCATGCGTCGGCGGCCGGCAAGCAGGCCTTGGAAAAAGCGCTGTGGCTGTATTACGCCGTGCAAAGCCCGAACACGCCGAAATGGGCTCGCCGGGTGATTTATGGCGCGCTGGGGTATTTCGTGTTGCCGTTGGACGCGATCCCGGATCTGGCACCGCTCGTCGGCTACACCGATGATCTGGGTGTGATGTCTGCCGCGCTGGCCACGGTGGCGTTCTACATCACTGACGATGTAAAGCAACAGGCCGCGCAGAAATTGCAGACCTGGTTTGGCTCGACCGACACGGTTAAACCCGATTCCGACAGTTAATGGCCGCGCCTGACGCTGTCACAAAGCTTTCCGCCGACATTCCGCCGTGGCAGCACCACTGGCTGGCGGAGACCTTGCGTCTGCGCGAGGAACACTGGGGCCCGCTTGAAGACGCCGACGCGGTGCGGCATGCCCGTCGGGGGCCCGAGGCATTAGAGCCAAGGATACTGCTGCGCGCGCAATCGCTGGGCCGCCGTGAAGGCCTGGACGAGCTCGTCAGCCGTTGGCGACAGGGCGCGCTGATCAGCCTGTCCATCCTGTTCATCCTTGCCCTCCTGACCGGCATCGGCTCGGCCGCCGGGGCTTTGGGCGACGGCACGCGGCCGGTCAATGTGCTGTGGGCGCTCGGTGCCTTACTGGGCTTGAATCTCCTGACGCTGGTGCTTTGGCTCGCGTCCTTGCTGTTGCGGCCGCGTCATGCCACCGTGCTCGGTCGTCTATGGCTATGGATCACGCGCAAATTCGCGCGCGGCCCCGATGCGGCGTTAGTGCCCCAGGCGTTAATGAATTTGCTGGGACGCATCGGCGCGATCCGGGGTCTCTTCGGCGCGATCAGTCACGGGCTGTGGCTTACTGGTTTGATGGCCGCGCTGATGACGTTGTTGGTTTTACTCTCTACGGCAAGCTATCGCTTTGTCTGGGCCACCACGATCTTGCAGCCAGATACCTTCGTGACGCTCACGCACGCGATCGGCTGGCTGCCAGCGCAATTCGGCTTCACGATCCCCGCCGAGAACATCGTCCGCGCAAGCGATGGCGCGCAAGCGCTACCGGCGGCCGCACAGGCGCAATGGTCGGTTTGGCTGATCGGCGTCATGGTGGTCTACGGCATACTGCCGCGCCTGGTGGCAGCGATATGGTGCACGTTGCAAGCTCGTCGCGCACTGCGCGGCTTGCGCATCGATCCTACGTTGCCCGGCTATGCGGCACTGCGCGATCGCCTGCTACCGGCGGCGCAATCCACCGGTATCGACCGGCCGGTCGATGACATCCATCAGCCGCAGGTCGGTGCGACACGGACCGACGACGCGACGGTCTCGTGGGGAACGCAGCCGGTCCTGGTCAGCCTGGAGCTGCCGGCCGAAGTCACGTGGCCGCCGGCCGATATGCCCGACACCATTCAAAACGCGGGCAATCTCGATTCGCGCGAACAGCGCAACCGCGTACGCGACGCGCTTTCCGACAGCCATACGCCCAGGCTTTTGATTGCCTGCGATGCACGCCAGACGCCGGATCGCGGCACGATGGGGCTGATCGCGTCGCTGGCCGAACTGGCGGGCGATACGCGCGTCTGGCTGTATCTGGATCTCCAGCGCGAAACTGCGTCCGATCGCCGTACGACGTGGCGTGAACGCCTGATGGCGGCTGGCATGGCGGAAACTTCCATTCTGCATAACGAGGATCAGCCTCTACGCTGGCTGGAGTCAGGCAATGACTGATGCGATGCTAAAGATCGCCGTGGTCGGTCACACGAATACGGGCAAGACTTCGCTCTTGCGCACGCTCACGCGTAGAAGCGATTTTGGCGAGGTGGCCGACAGCCCTGGCACCACCCGCCATGTCGAGGGCGCCCGTTTGAGCCTCGACGGCAAGCCCGCGCTCGAATGGTTCGATACGCCCGGCATGGAAGACAGTATCGCGCTCTTGGAATATCTGGAGCGCCTGGACGACCCCGATACCCGCCGCGATGGCCCGGCGCGTATTCGCCGTTTCCTCGATTCGCCCGAAGCACATCGCCGTTATGAGCAGGAAGCGCGCGTGCTCACCAAGATGCTCGATTGCGACGCCGCCTTGTACGTGATTGACGCCCGCGACCCCGTGTTGAGCAAACACCGCGACGAGCTCGCTCTGCTCGCAGCCTGCGGCCGGCCCTTGCTGCCGGTGCTGAACTTCGTTAACGCCCCACATCACCGCGCCGATGAATGGCGTGATGCCATGGCGCGCCTGGGGCTGCACGCGGCGCTCGAATTCGACACCATTGCACCGCCGCTGGATGGCGAACACCAGCTGTATGCGAAATTGGCGGTGCTGCTGGATCGACATGCGCAGACGCTGCATCGTCTCGCGGATGTGCTGATGCGCGAGCGAGAAGAGCGGCGCCAGGCCGCATGGCAACTGGCCGCGGATCTGTTGATCGATGTCGCCGCGCTGCGCGTGACCAGCCCCGCCGACGAAGAAGCGCTGAAAAGTCAGGCAGAAGCCTTGCGCGCGCGTGTGCGGCGCCGCGAACAGGCGTGCGTCGATGCCTTGCTCGCGCTTTATAACTTCCATCGCAACGACTACGCGGACAACGATTTGCCCTTAGTCGATATGCGTTGGGGCATGGATCTGTTTCACCCGCAGGCAATCAAGGATATGGGTATCCGCCTGGGCACGGGCATGGCCGCTGGCGCCATGGCCGGTGCCGCGGTCGATATGCTGAGCGCGGGGTTAAGCCTGGGCACGGGTATGCTGATCGGCGCGGCCGCGGGCGGTCTGTGGCAGGGAGTGGAACGGCTGGGAGGCCGTTTGCTGGGCAAGCTGCGTGGCTATCGCGAAATCACCGTCGACGATGCGATCTTGCGCCTGCTGGCCTTGCGCCAGCGGCAATTGATCGAGGCCCTGGATCGGCGCGGCCATGCCGCTCGCGAGCCTGTGAGGCTGGACACGCCCGCCGATGATGCCTGGCGCTCGGCCCGATTGCCCAAGGCGCTCAAGGAAGCCCGCAGCCGCCCGGAATGGTCGGCCTTGAACAAAGGCCACGAGGACGACGAGCGGCGTAAACAAGTCGTCGTGGAACTCGCGCGCGTGCTGGCCCGCGACGAGCGGGACCCCTCACCAGCGGCCTGAGGCGCCGCCGCCACCACTGCGGCCACCGCCACCGCCGAAGCCGCCAAAGCCACCGCCAAAACCGCCACGTCCGCCGCGGCCCCCGCGCCTGCCGCCGCCGAAGCC
>NZ_WSJA01000054.1:0-388 GCF_009763235.1 Bordetella sp. 15P40C-2 | reverse complement strand
TCTTTGCTCGGTGGGGGTGTCTGCTTGTCGCGGTGGTGCGGGCTGTTGGTGCGGGGGCGGAAGGGTTCTTCTGTCGCGATGTGCCGGGGCCGCAGGGCTGCGGCGTGGCGGGCCCGGTCGACCGGTCTGGCCTGAACGGCCAGACTTCCCTTCGCCTACCTCGTCAGGCGGGGCGGCTGGGCAAACTCGCTCCGCTACGCTACGCTCAAACATGCCCAGCCGACTTCCCCCCGCCTTCCTTCGGTAGCGCTCGGCGGTCTCTACGGGCCCGCCACGCCGCAGCCCTGCGGCCCCGGCACATCGCTGGCGCTCGTGGCCGGTTGTCGCGGGAGCTGCGTAGGTTTAAGAGCGGTGCGGTGGTGACGGACGGGCCTGGGGGCCGGGTGGC
>NZ_WSJA01000007.1:0-92538 GCF_009763235.1 Bordetella sp. 15P40C-2 | reverse complement strand
TTGAGCACGCCGATGATCTGTTCTTCCGTGAATCGCTTCTTCATTGCCGTTCCTTTATGAACGGACTCTACAACAATTTCGTACTAATTACGGGGAGCAGGTCAGTCCATCCTTGAATAACGGTAAGGACGCCACTGTTCCATCGACCAAAAGGGGTAGCTGGTTTCCTACCAAATCCATCAAGCCCGGTGACGAACCCTTATACGGCACATCGATCATATCGATGCCGAGTTCAGATTTCATCATCTCCCCCGCCAGGTGAGATGTCCCCCCTTGACCTTGTGTGCCAAACGTCAATGGCTGTTTAGCATCCTTCGCAAAGGTGACTAGCTCTCCGATCGTGTTGAAAGGGGTATTGGTGGATGCTGCTAACACGAGTGGATTCTCGGCGAGCAAAGAAATCCCGGAAAAATCGTCCAGCGTATAAGGAAGGGATTTGATCAGATGCGGATTGGTACCGAACGTCGTTGTACTAGTCAGTAAAACGGTATAGCCGTCCGGAGCCGCTTTGGCCGCCCGATCTGTGCCGATAATCGTACTGGCACCGGGCAGGTTTTCGACGTAGACGGAAACCCCTAAGTACTCGCTCATTTTTTTAGCGAGTTCCCTCCCTAAGGCGTCGGCACCGCCGCCGGGCGAGAAAGGAACGATGACCCGTATCGACTTTTCAGGATAGTTCTGTTGCGCGGCGCTCAAGGTGGGTGACAATCCTGCCAAGACACATGCGACGCTGAGGATCCGCTTCACAAATTGTCGTTTTCCTCGGTTTTTCATTTGTTTTCTCCATAGTGGTTTAATAATTGGTGTTGGAGGCGCAACAAAGCGCATGCACCCGTCTGGTGAATGCTTGCGCGGCACCGTTATCCAAACTCGTATATTTTTCCCACGCCGCCCAGCTAGGGCGCGTGGGCTTGTAGCGGCTTGGACTCAGGGTCACCCGGCCTGGCTTTCGCCAGGCGCAAGCGGACCGACGCGGGTCGTCGTCGCGTCTCTTGTGCCATCTGCTTCGATGAGACTATGCGAGGGGTTAGCCAAACTCGCGTTCGTTGACGCCTCGCGAACCGAGGCCATCGAGTTTGAACAGCCGACCCGCGAGCGGTTGGTGTTCCTTGTCGTTGACGGCATGAAACTGGGAACTGGTCACGAACAGGGTGTCGAGGTTTTCGCCGCCGAACGCGCACATGGTCGGATATTTAACAGGTAGCTGGATTTTTCGTACTAGCTGCCCATCAGGCGAATACCGTGCAATTGCCCATTCGCCGAACAAAGCGCACCAGTAGTAGCCTTCGTCGTCGAAGGTGGCGCCGTCAATCAAGCCGGTAACCCCCTCACCGCGCGAGAACACTTGCCGCTCCGATAACGTGTTGCTTTCCAAGTCTACTGACCAAGACCAGATCGTGTTCGTGATGGAGTCGGCGGCCAATACCTTGTCACCGCTTGCGTTGACAGCTAATCCATTGGCCATGGTGACCCCATCAGAGACCTGCACATAATGGCCGTCCGGGAACAGGCGAAAGTATCCTCCTAGTGGCTCATTGGCATCGCAAGTGCTGCCAAACCACCAGCAGCCGCTGGCGTCTGCCTTGCCCTCTTTGGGGCGCGTACCGGCAGCAAGCTCCGGCGAGAGGATCAAGGTCTTTGTCGCCTGAGTCCCGCACGCACTAATGTCAATCGCATAAATTCCGCTGCGAAACGTTCCTATCAAGCCTCCATCCCGGCGAAATCCGACCGAGCTGACACGCTCGCCCACATCCCAATCCGTCACGCTGCCTGAGGCAGTCATGCGGAAGATACGGTTAGACCGGACATCTACCCAGTACAGAGCGTTGTCACGGCTTGACCACACTGGCGACTCACCGGTAACGGAGACAACGTCACATGCGGGCTGAATATCGATATTGGAATGCATAAAAAACTTGTTTCACAAAATAGAGGGCGGGGAACGCTGAGCTAAAAAGTCGTCACTGAGGCGAATTTGTCTTCGCCGCAAAGGCCCTGTTCTCTTCAAATTCTTTTTGAATTTTGTCCGAAAAATCTTTTCCGCTGACATTCGTCACCGGCAGCATGCCCGAGGCTTTAAAGCTGTTTTGCAACTTGGGATCGGCCAACGCGGCGTTGACCGCAGCCGTTAATTTTTCTGTAACTTCTTCGGGAAGTCCTTGCGGTGCGACCACGCCATACCAAGGGCGAATGTTCAGTTCCTTGTAGCCGAGTTCATCGACCGTGGGCACATCTGGAAGCGCGTCAAGTCGCGCGGAGGAAATCACGGCAATTGGCTTAGCCTTACCCGACGTGACCAGGGGTTGGACCAAGTAGCCGACGTCCATCAGAAGGTCGATATTCCCACCCATGAAGTCCGTCATGGCTGGTGCCGAACCCTGGTAGGGCACGCTTTCTATCGAGATGTCGAGTCTGTCATTGATCTTCTGCACCATCATGTGCTGCAGCGTGCACATGCCAGCTGTTCCCTGCGTGTAGGCGCCAGGTTTGGCCTTGAAAGAACTCACCAGATCGGCGAGACCTTGCTCTTTCATCGTAGGTTGCATGGCCCAGATCATGGGCATCTCGGCAACCAACGCGATCGCGGTGAAGTCCTTGATAGGGTCGTAGGCGATTGTCGTGTTGCAGGCGGGGTTCACGACGTGGGTGGAGACCGCGGCGATGCCTAATGTGTACCCGTCTGGCTTTGAACGCGCGACCTGAGTGCTGCCGATGGCGCCACCCGCTCCGGGTTTGTTCTCGACAATCACCGGGTTGTCGAGGCTGCGGCTCAACGCGTCGGCGAGACTACGCGCAACCACATCGCTCGGCCCACCTGCAGCGAATGGGACGACCAACTTGACGGGCTTTTCAGGATAAGCGGCCAGCGCGTTGCCCATGCAGATCATCGCAGCGACCAAAGGGGCGAACTTACAAATCATTTTCATAGTGTCTCCTTGACTGCATCAGCATCGAAGCGGACTGACAATGCGCGAGCGAGTCAATAGATAGAGCAAATAATATTCTTATAAATCAATAGCTTATGTTTTAGCCGTATTTTCAATACGAGACTTTATAGGTTGTTGACACCCGCTTTTAGGCATATTTGGAAAAAAAATGGGGGGTCATTTCGACTTTATTGAACGCGCTGATCGCGGGTATGCCGCCGCCAGTACATGACGAGGCAGGCCTCGGGCAGGCCTGATGAGGTCCGGCTTTAAGCCTCCATGCCAACTGGTACGGGTTCCACAGCACCCCGACGTGAAATGTCGAGATCAATCCGCCTCATGATGGCAGCCCCTCGGCGCGAACCAGCCGTTCCATTGCCCTCTCCAAAATCGCGCGGGCTTGTCCTGCGGCGTGCTCCAGCGATTTATGCAGCAGCGCGTCGTCCTCGTTGCGCGACGCGCATTGCGCGCTGTAGCGTTCGAAGCTGCCAACCATCATTAGCAGATCGGCCAAGTGCCTGGGACACTCGCATTTCAATCCGCTGCCGGCCGCCATGATAGCCATTAGCGCAGCCTCATCGAACTTGAGATCTGGCACCTCCACAGCGGGCTCATCGGGCAACCGTTCTCCACTCAAAGCCGACCGACACAGCGATATCAATTCGCTGTTATCCGCGGGGATTCGCGCAACCAGACAACCCTGAGATCGCAGCCTGCGGATGGTTGCGCTGGCACAGTATCGGTATAACACCAATAGGGACGCGCCTGCGCAGGCATGCCTGGCCTCCAGAATGGACGGAACGGCGCTCTCGTGAAGTTCCGATTGCTCGATCACCAGCACGTCGATTCGGGCACCGGGCGACGGCAAGCCGGTTTGTTCCAGGCTCGCGCCCTGGTGGACGATCTCCATGTCGAGACTTTCTCGCCCCCTGGCAGCAATGCGATGCGGCAAGGCCGCACCGATGCCGGCTAGATGAATCGGTCCTTGAACGGATGCGCCGAGCGACCCGCCAATCTGAGCGTCAGTCGACATTATGAAACGTATTCTGGCTGGCATAACTTTCGCGCTTGCACTGGGCACTGCTAAAGCAGCGGACATCGTCGACACCGCACAATCGGCCGTGTCTTTCAATACGCTGGTCACCGCGGTTAAAGCCGCGGACTTGGTGAATATGCTTAAAGGTCCTGGCCCGTTTACCGTGTGGGTGCCGACGGACGCAGCCTTTGCCAAGGTCCCGCAAGATCAGTTGGATGCACTGCTGAAGGATAAAGCCGCCTTGACGAAAGTGCTGACCTATCACGTTATAGCGGGCAAAGTCATGGCTAGGGACGTTGCTCCCGGCACGGTCAAGACGGTTCAGTGTAGCCCTCTCAAGATCAGCACCAAGGACGGTAAAGTCTTCGTGGAGGATGCTCAGATTGTTCAAACAGACATCGTCACGGACAACGGCGTGATTCATGTAATATACGCGGTCGTGATGCCCAAGTGACGCTCAGCACAATGGCGGGCTGAACTCAGACCCGGAGCTGCCGGTTCGTTTTTCTTAAGATCGCGGTGCTCGCTCTCTCGAATTAATCGAACTCGATCATGAGCGAAGCCGTTCCCATCACAACGCCGCGCACTGCCATCCATCATACTGCTTCGCCGTCGGCATAGCGACGTAGCTGTGCGACGAAACGGGCTGCCGCGGGCGACAGAGCATCATCATCGCGGGTGATCAAGTAAATCGGCGGCAGTCGTGCATACAGTTCGACCGGAAGCACGCATAGCAACCCCAGGCGTCCATAATGCTGCGCGAGCGAGCCGGGCATAATTGCCACCATATCGGAGACCTCCAGCATCGCCGTGGTGACGAGCGTCGACGCCGACTCCGTGATGTTCAGCCGGGTATCGATGCCGCTTTCCTGCCAGGACATGTCAAAACGCACACGCTGCGGAGAGCCCGGCGGCTGCAGAATCCACGGCACCTCGACAAGCTCCGCAAGGCTGATGCTCGTGCGAGCCGCCAACGGATGCTGCGCCCGCGCGACGACGGCGAGCGTTTCTTCGAGAAGTGGCACGCTCACGTAATCACCCTCGCCATGGCCCTCGATTTCCCGACCGAGCACCAGATCCACGTCGCCTCGCGCTAATTGCCGGATCAGCACATTACTTGTGTCGACAGTCACAGACGCCGAAACGCGCGGATGCTGCTGTTTATAGGCGCTAAGCATGGGCGCCAGCAGCTCCGGCACGGCGCCGGGCACACTGCCCACACGCAGTACGCCGCTCAGGCCCGCGCGCAGCGCGACCAGTTCCTCTTGCACAAAACCGAAGTCGTTCAGCATGCGGCGCGCGTAGCGGATCAGGATCTCGCCATAAGGCGTAGGCGTCATGCCACGGGTGTGACGTTCGAACAAGGGCACGCCCAGCGTGTCTTCCACTTGTTGCAGCAACTTGGTAGCCGCGGGCTGACTGATGTGCATGGCGGCAGCGGCGCGCCCCAGATGACGTTCGGCATTCAGATGGCTGAGCAACGCAAGCTGGCGGGTGCGCAGACGCAGCAACAAGGACGGGTAGGCGGGGGGAGAAGACATGTTCGAATCATACACAAAACGATATCGATTCCTGCAAAATTGCTATTGGAATGGAATGACATTACCGCCTAAGCTCTACGTCAGAGGCTTGGCGTACCCCTGGCCGACAGATACCGAAATACGCCGCCACGCATTGCGGCCCTCCCGACTCACAGCAAAGGTATAACGATGAAAACTCAACGTCCTCGTCTCGCGGTACTGCTCGGTGATCCCGCCGGCGTCGGTCCAGAGATGGCCGTCAAATTATTAGCCCGCGAACAAAACCGGCACGCCGCGGATCTACTGGTGATCACCGATCCCGTCATGCTGGCCGATGCACAACGCCTGGTGGGCGTTACTCTGGATACCCTCACGATCGAAAGCCTGGACGATGTGCGCTATGAACCGGGTCGTTTGACCGTACTGGCGCAGAACTGGCTGGATGGCAAATCCCCACCAATGGGGGAATGCACGGTACAAGCCGGGCATGCGTCGTTCCAGGCCCTCGAAACCGCACTCGAGGCCGTTAAGCGTGGACTGTGTGACGGAATCGTCTTCGCCCCGCTAAACAAGCACTCCTTGCGACTGGGCGGTTTGCAGGAGGAAGACGAGCTGCGTCATATCCAGCAAAGGTTGCAGATCCCCGGCTTTGTCTGCGAGTTCAACATCACCGGCAAGCTATGGACCTCGCGAGTCACCTCGCATGTCCCGATACGCGAAGTCGCCGACCTGATCACGCAAGAGACGATCTGCGATGCGGTGAAGATCATCGATACCGCGCTGCGTCAGGCGGGCATCGAGAAGCCCCGGATTGCCGTGTCGGGCTTGAACCCGCATGCCGGTGACGGCGGTTCGATCGGTATGGAGGAAATCGAGGTCATTGCCCCCGCAGTGGAACGCGCACGCGCGATGGGCGCGGACGCGCGTGGGCCCTACTCCCCGGATACGATTTTCATCGCCGCGCGCCGTGGCGATTTCGATGCGGTGGTTTCGATGTTCCATGACCAGGGGCAGATCGCCATGAAACTGATTGGCTTCGAGCATGGCGTGACCTTGCACGGTGGCTTGCCGGTTCCGGTGGTCACCTCCGCTAGCGGTAGCGCATTCGACATCGCCGGGAAAGGCATAGCTAATATCGAAGGGCTGCAGCACGCCTTTGACCTGTGCGTACGCATCGCGAGCAGCCAGCAGCAGCAGCGTCAGGCGGCCTGAACACCTATGGCTGCTTTCGAGGAGACAATATGACAACGCACCGTAAAAAGCTCCGTAGCCGGGCGTGGTTCGACCGGCAGGACAAGATGGGGTTCTATTACCGCTCCTGGCTCAAGAACAGTGGCATCCCGCAGGATCAGTTCGACGGCCGCCCGGTGATTGGTATCTGTAATACGTGGTCGGAACTCACGCCCTGCAATTCGCATTTCCGCGAACTGGCCGAGCATGTTCGCCGTGGCGTGCTGGACGCCGGCGGCTTTCCGCTGGAATTCCCCGTCATGTCGCTGGGCGAGACGATGATGCGTCCCACCGCCATGCTGTATCGCAACCTGGCATCGATGGATGTGGAGGAAGCGGTTCGCGCCAATCCGCTCGATGGCGTGGTATTGCTGATGGGCTGCGACAAGACCACGCCCGCGCTGTTGATGGGCGCGGCGAGTGTCGATTTGCCGACGATAGGCGTCTCCGGCGGTCCCATGCTGCGCGGTTACTACGAAGGCAAGGCGGTCGGCTCGGGCACGAATACGATTTCAATGAGCGAACAGCTGCGCGCCGGCACGATCACGATCGAGCAGTTTCACGAAGCCGAAGCCGCCATGCATCGCTCGCACGGGCATTGCATGACGATGGGCACTGCCTCGACTATGGCGTGCATGGTCGAGGCGCTAGGCATTGGCATGCCCGGCAATGCGGCCATCCCCGCGGTTGATGCGCGGCGTCATCTCCTGGCGCGTGAAGCGGGACGGCGCATTGTGCAGCTCGTGCATGACGATGTGTGCATGTCGCAGATTCTCACGCGCGAGGCGTTTGAAAACGCGATCCGCACCAATGCCGCGATCGGCGGCTCGACGAATGCGGTGGTACATCTGATCGCCCTGGCCCGCCGCATCGGCGTGGATCTGAAACTGGACGATTGGGACGAATTGGGACGCAGCGTGCACTGCCTGCTCGATCTCATGCCGTCGGGCCGCTTCCTGATGGAGGATTTCTTCGAAGCGGGCGGTTTACCGGTGATTCTGCGCCAGCTGGCGGAAAAGGGACTGCTGCATAGCTCTGCGCTGACCGTCAACGGCCGAACGCTGGGCGAGAACATTGACCAGGCCCCCTGTTGGCGACCGGAAGTCATACACAGCTTTGAGAAACCGTTCAAAGAAGACGCGGGCATTGCCGTGCTGCGCGGCAATCTCGCACCGGACGGCGCCATCATCAAACCCTCCGCCGCCTCGCCGCATCTGCTGCAGCATACCGGGCGCGCGGTGGTCTTCGAATCCATCGAGGACCTGCATGATCGCATCAACGATGACGACCTGGATATCGATGAAAACTGCGTGATGGTACTGAAGTACTGTGGACCCAAGGGCTACCCGGGGATGGCTGAAGTGGGCAATATGCCGCTGCCACCCAAACTGCTCAAGCGCGGCATCAACGACATTATCCGGCTCTCGGATGCACGCATGTCCGGCACGGCCTATGGGACCGTCGTGTTGCACACCTCGCCCGAAGCGGCTGTCGGGGGACCCTTGGCGCTGGTGGAAAATGGCGATCTGATTACGTTGGATGTGCCCAAACGCACCCTGCATCTGCACGTGGACGATGCCGAGCTCGAAGCGCGGCGGCAACGCTGGAAAGCGCCCGCCATCCATTCGGAGCGTGGCTATGTGAAGCTGTATGTCGACCACGTCTTGCAGGCACACGAAGGCGCGGACTTCGATTTCCTGGTGGGTAAAAGCGGTGCCAAGGTGCCGCGTCACAATCATTGAGGCAGGATATGCGACTGATTCAGTTTAAACAGGGCGATGGCGTGCAGGCAGCCTTGGTGGTCAATGCCGACACTGTGCGACCGATCGAGATGGCAGGCGGCACCTACGCGCTGGCCATGGCTGCGATCGAGCAAGAGGTGCCGCTCACCACGATGGTCGAAAAGCATCTGGGCAACGCGTCGCTGTCGTATGAAGATTTGATCTCCGCCCAGCGTCTGCTGCCGCCGCTCACCCACCCCGATCCCGCGCACTGCCTGGTCAGCGGGACTGGCCTGACGCATTTGGGCAGCGCCGACACGCGCGATTCAATGCATGCCAAAGTCGCTGCCGATGAAGCGTCGCTCACCGACTCCATGCGAATGTTCAAAATGGGCCTCGAGGGGGGAAAACCGCCTCAAGACCAGGCCGGTGCACAGCCGGAATGGTTTTATAAGGGTGATGGGTCGATCCTGGTGGCCCCCGAGCAGCCGTTACCCGTGCCGGGCTTCGCACAAGACGCGGGCGAGGAACCCGAACTCACGGGTCTATATCTGATTGACAAACACGGTCAGCCGGTGCGTATCGGTTTCGCGGTGGGCAATGAGTTCTCCGACCATGTGACGGAACGGGTCAACTATCTCTGGTTGGCGCATTCCAAGCTGCGAGCCTGTAGCTTCGGTCCCGAGCTGCTTATCGGCGAGCCCGCCGAACACCTGGAAGGCGAATCCCGCATCGTGCGTGATGGGCAGGTCATCTGGAGAAAGCCGTTTCTAACTGGGGAAGCCAATATGGCTCATACCCTGGCAAACCTGGAACACCATCATTTCAAGTATGCCCAATTTCGCCAACCGGGGGCCATGCATGTGCACTTTTTCGGCACCGCGACCTTAAGTTTTGCCGATGGCGTCGTGACGCAGGCGGGCGATCGTTTCGAAATCGAGGTGCCGGAATTCGGCAGGCCCTTGCGCAACCCGATTGCGCCCAAGGCCGCCGATCCGTATGTGAGCGTCAGGACACTGAGCTAAGCGCCCTGAGCGCATGCGCGTCCGCGCTATCGCGCGGGCGCGTCGTCACCGAAGAAGATCGCGTCCTGGCGCTGGCGAATCCGGAGCAGCGCAGAGTCCGGCGCAATCTCGAGGTCACCAAAACAAATCACCTCGCCTTTCTTGACAGCGCGACGCAGGGTTTGATTGGCCATCAGATAAAACGGCACGGGCGTACGATCTCCCAATGGCGCCGCATCGACGAGCATGGGCGTGACGCTGTCGATCGTGTGGTGATGCCCGCCCATGGTGAGCACCTTGCCGGCAGGGAAATCCTCGGTGGTACGCGCCACCAGATCGAGCACCGGGCGCGGCGCGGCACTGCCACTGGATATGCCCATGCCCGCGGCTTCGATAATGCTGGTCGCAGCTTCCAGGCCGAGCAGGTGGCGCGACAGAAAGATCAATGCCGTCCGGCGGTCGGCGCTGACCACATGGCCCTTGCCTGCCAGCAGTTCCCAGCTCGGTTCGTCATGACAGCGCACGACGACAAAGACCCCGCCGGCAAAGCTGATTTCGTCGGGCCGTCGCAGACAATGAAAGACTTCAAGCGTGCCGCTGTTCTCCAAGATCCCGCCTTCGCTGCGTAACCGCAGGACCTCCGGCAGTTCGGCCGTGCGCAAGATCGGCGCGTGCATGTCGGGCAGATCGGGCTTGAATCCCGTCGAGTTTGCTGTCACCAGCATCTCGCAGAAGTCCGGCACGGTGCGCTGTGGTAGTTCGCGTGCGATGTGGGCTCGTGCCTCGACAGTCGCTTGTGCATGGCCCGCGGGGACCGACCAATATGACGCGAGCTCGGGAGCAGCGATGGTCACCCCATTGCTGGTGAGGTCGCCCGTCTGAGGATCAAACACAAAATCGTATTCGCTGGCCTTGCCCGCACAAATGATCTCCAACCCCAGGACCTCGGCCCACGTGATCAAGCCGATCAACAGGCTGGGCTGATCGCCATCGACCGGCGTCACTACACGCTGCTTGCCGCGCGCCTCGTGCGCGAGAGCGGGACCGATGACACTATCAACCTCTTTGGACACCAGGGCCAGATGCAATCCCGCGTCCAAGGCGATTTGTGCGTGTCGGGCGCCTGCTTCAGGATTGCCCGTGGCTTCCACCACGATGTCTAAGGGCAGCCCAGCCACCGTGTCTAAGCGGGAGGTCGCGATGAAAGCCCCCTCTTCCCAGGCCTTGCGCGCTGCTTCGGGGGTCTCGCATATCTTGATTCGGTCCGGCGCGATACCGACTGCCTGCATGGCTTGCACCGAGATGGCGGCATCAATGTCCACCGCGATGCGGCAGTCCATCAATGGCACGCGCAAACTCTGTGCGAGAAAGCTGCGGCCAAACCCTCCGCTGCCCACCACGCAGCATTGGACAGGATGTTTAACTTGAGAAAAATACTGATGAAAGTTCATGAGTTGCCGACGAGGGAGTTGCGCGCGCCGCACCATCGTTCAGGTCGCGAGCGCGCAGCAGGTGCATGGGCTGGATTAAACGGCGATGCGATAAAAGCGTACGGCGTTGTCGTGCCAGATCGCCTGTTTTTGCGCCTCAGACAGATCTTCGACACCCAAGCTCACCGTATCGATCAATGTTGGCATGTCTACATTCAAGCCAGACACCGGCAAATTGCTGGCGAACATACAGCGTTGCCAGCCAAAGATGCTGACGGTATCGCGAATCAGCCGGGCGTTTTCCGCCGTGTTCCAGGCAGCGTCGCGCAGGCCCATTTCTGAAAGCTTCACGTACACCTGTTCATGGCGCGCCAAGGCCTCCATGCCGCGTCGCCACGCCGCGATGCCCTCTTCCGACCGATCCCACGGCAAACCAAGATGGTTCAGCACGATGGGCAGGGACGGAAACTGGGCAGCGACATCGGCGGCCTCGCTCAAGTGCCAGAATGGAACGCGCAAATCCCAGGACAAGCCATAGCGTTCCAGCAGGGCCAGACCGCGTAACCAACGCTCGTCCTGCATCGTGCCGGGTTGGTTGCGCACGCTGCTTGTGGGGCTTGCACTCGTTTTAGGCTTACAGCGTATTCCGCGAACCAGCGGGTAGGCAGACTGCTGCTCCAACGCCGATGCCACGTCCGGCGAGCCAAAATCGGCATAAGCCACGACAGCATTGGGCATACCGGTTTGCGAGTTCAGCTCATGCAGCCACGCCGTTTCGGCAAGCGCCTCGTCACGCGCCCGTTCCGCCTCGACGTGTACCGTCGCGCGGATGGGCAATGACTGCGTCCGGCGCCGGTACTCGGGCGGACCGAAATCGTGACACATACGCGCATAGTCGCCCAGAAAAAACGCGTTGGCATCGTATTCATCTTGCAGCCAGGGATAATGTCCCTGGTCCAGACGCCACAAGTGATGATGAGCATCTACGATGGCGTTGGGCAGTGGCTTGGAATGCACTGGTTCGTTCCCTATGATTACTGTTGTTCGTCAATCGCTTTGAGCAGAGAGTCGCCATATTTGGCGGCGAAGGCATCGCGTACCGGCTGTTGCACCACCTTTTTAATGCTTTCAACGTCGGGCGACTCGTTGATCTGCATCCCCTGTTTTTTCAGTTCGGCCAGTGCAGTCTCTTGATTTTTGGCGTTCAGCTCACGCTGAAAGGTCGCGGCGGCGGCAGCTTCTTCCATGACAATCTGCTGTTGCTCGGGGGTCAAGCTATCGAACTTGCGTTTGTTCATGAATAGCAGGCCAGCCGTATAGGCATGACGCGTCAGCGACAGGTACTTTTGCACCTCGTACATCTTCGAAGCCAGCATCAGGGTCGGTGGGTTCTCATGTCCATCAACCGCTTTGGTTTCCAGGGCCGGGAAGACTTCACCGTAGGCCAGAGGCTGCGGATTCGCCCCCAAGGCCTGGAACGCCAGAATGTGCGCAGGATTGGGCGTCGTACGGACCTTCAGCCCGGCAATATCCGATGCGCTGTTGACCGGTAGTTTGCTGTTGGCCAGGCTGCGAAAACCGATTTCCCAAAACGCCAGGCCCTTGAGCTGATACTGGCCGAGTTCGTCGAGCAATCCGCGTCCAATCTTGCCGTCGAGGACCTTGTACGCTTGCTGTTCATTATCGAATAGATACGGCAGGTCCAGAACGTTCAAATTGGCCGACACGCCCGTCAGAAAAGGGTTGCCCGTCACACCGATATCAATCGTGCCGCTGCGCACCCCCTGCACCAGGGCGCCATCATTGCCCAGAACGCTGTTCGGAAAGACCTTGATGTCGACTTCGCCGTTCGTACGCTCCTTGACCTTTTTGGCGAATTCAATCGCGGCCAAGTTTTGCGAATCAGTCTCCGGCAGCGTATGACCCATGCGCATCTTGACGGTCTTGGCTTGCACGGTGGCAAAGCCGCAGCCTAGCGCCATGATGGCTGCCATCGCGAGGATCGAAAGCTTGGTCTTCATTGTTGTCTCCTGACGTTTTGATTTAGGTCTTGCGCGCGATGCGGAGAAGCGATCGGTGGAATCGTTCCATGTCGGCGCGGTTCGTGGTGTTTTATATTTATTCGTATCCAAATCACCCGACGAGGCAGAGCGATTCGAACCGGACTCAGCAGTGTAAGAGGCCGCCCACCACCCTCACAAGCGAAAATAACTTGAAGAACCGCTGAGTAATTTTTTAGAGCGGATATCCACCGGCCTGAGCCCGACAGGAATACGCGGGACTTATTGTGTTGCTTGTTTCAGGTCAAGGGCAACGTCGACGATCATGTCCTCTTGGCCCCCCACCATCTTTCGGCGCCCGAGCTCGAGCAAAATATCCACGGTGTTGAGTCCGTAGCGCTGCGCGGCAGCTTCGGCATGCCGGAGGAAACTCGAATAGACGCCGGCGTAGCCCAGGGCCAGGGTTTCCCGATCGACGCGGACTGCACGGTCCTGCAGTGGGCGCACGATGTCATCGGCCGCGTCCATCAACAGCCGTACATCGCAACCGTGATTCCAGCCCAGGCGGTTGGCTGCAGCGATAAATACCTCCAGCGGCGCATTGCCCGCCCCCGCTCCCATCCCGGCGAGGCTGGCGTCGATACGGTCGCAGCCCTCTTCGACCGCCACGATAGAGTTTGCCACGCCTAACGATAAGTTATGGTGCGCGTGCATCCCCGTCAGCGTCGCCGGATTCAGTACGTCCTTCAACGCGCGAAAGCGATCGCGTACGTCCTGCATGCCAAGCGCCCCGCCGGAGTCCACCACGTACACGCAGGTCGCGCCGTAGCTCTCCATCAATTTGGCCTGTTGTGCGAGGTGCCGGGGCTCGGTCATATGGCTCATCATCAAAAACCCTGCCGTATCCATGCCCAGATCCCGTGCGGCAGCGATGTGCTGCCGCGCGACATCGGCCTCGGTGCAATGGGTCGCGATGCGCACCATGCGGGCGCCGGCGTCGTAGGCCGATCGCAAATCATGGACGGTACCGATGCCAGGAATAAGCAGGGTTGCGATGCGGGCGCGCTGCACTGATGCGGCGGCGGCCTCGATCCATTCCAGGTCCGTATGCGCACCGAAACCGTAATTGAAACTGGAACCGGCCAGCCCATCGCCGTGAGCGACCTCGATGCTGTCGACACCCGCCTGATCCAAGGCGCGCGCGATCTGCCGCACATTTTCCACCGAATACTGATGGCGTATAGCATGGCTGCCATCGCGCAACGTCACATCGGAGATAAAGAGCTTCTCATTCATCTTGATTCCTAGGCGGTAAGGGCGAGATGGTTCTGGGCGATGCGCTCGGCACAAGCTAGCGCTGCAGACGTCATGATGTCGAGATTCCCGGCGTAGGCGGGCAGATAATGCGCCGCGCCCTCGACCTCTAAGAACACCGAAACCTTCAAGCCTTCGCGCAGTCCTAGCGACGGAATGTTCATGGCCTGCCCCGGCCCGAGCGTTTCGAACTGAATGCGCTGTTTGAGCCGATAGCCAGGGACGTAGCCCTGTACGGTGGCGATCATATCGGTGATGCTGCGCTCGATGATGGCCTCATCAGCCGGCTCGGCCAGCATCAGTATTGTGTCGCGCATGATGAGCGGAGGATCCGCGGGATTCAGAATAATGATGGCCTTGCCGCGCCGTGCGCCACCCAGCGCTTCAATCGCCTTCGCGGTCGTCTCGGTAAATTCGTCGATATTGGCACGTGTACCCGGGCCCGCCGATTTGCTCGCGATCGACGCGACGATCTCGGCGTAGTGCACGGTTGTCACCTGCGAGACCGCCGCAATGATAGGAATCGTCGCCTGGCCGCCGCAGGTGACCATGTTGATGTTCGATGCGGACAGCTGCGCATCCAGGTTCAGGGCGGGAATGACATACGGGCCAATCGCTGCCGGTGTCAGGTCAATGACCCGAACGCCATGCGCTTGCAGCAGCGCGTTGTGATGCGCATGCGCGCCAGCGGAGGTCGCATCAAATGCGATACGAATATCCGCGAATTCCTCCATGTCCATCAGACCCTCAACGCCCTGCGCCGTGCAGGGCACGCCGAGCCGTTGAGCGCGCGCGAGGCCATCGGATTGCGGATCAATGCCAACTAGTGCACCCATTTCGACGTGAGTGCCGTGGCGCAGCACTTTTATCATCAGGTCTGTGCCAATATTTCCCGAGCCGATGATGGCGACTTTGGCTTTGGGTCTGGTATGTGTCATGGTTGGCTCTCACGGTTACGCTCAGCAGATAATCCGCGACGCGTGTTCTCTCGACGATATTGATATAGGGATGTAGTTCCCCTATAGTTGGCACGCCTTCGCGAAGGCGCGTGGTATGCATGGGTGATCACGAAAATAATCATGAACAAAGGTTGAAAATGGGTAGAGAGAAATTCGCCTTGGTGACGGGCGCGGGATCCGGCATTGGCAAAAGCATCGCGTTGGCCTTGATGCGTGACGGATATAGCGTGGCGCTTTCCGGACGCCGCCGCGACCCCCTGGAAGCCACGGCGCAAGAAGGCCAGGCATACGGTACGCGCTGTCTGGTCGTTCCGACGGATATCGCCGATCCCACTGCCGTCAAGCACCTGTTTGACGAGATTCGCCAGCATTTCGGCCGCCTGGATTTGCTCTTCAATAATGCGGGCGTCTTCATCGAAGCCATGTCATTGGAGCAACTCAGCGTTCAACAGTGGCAGTCCGCGGTAGACATCAATCTCACGGGCGCCTTCCTATGCACTCAGGAAGCGTTCCGGTTGATGAAAGACCAAACGCCACGCGGTGGGCGAATCATCAACAATGGTTCGATTTCCGCGCACGCGCCGCGTCCTCAGGCCGTGTCCTATACGGTGACCAAACATGCCATCACCGGCCTGACCAAAGCGACCTCGCTGGATGGACGCCAATACGACATTGCCTGCGGTCAGATCGACATTGGCAACGCCGCCAGCGAGATGACCGACACCATCGCCAAAGGCGTGTTGCAGGCCGATGGATCCATCCGGCCCGAGCCGGTGATGGATGTGGAGCATGTGGCCCGCGCCGTGGTGTACATGGCCAGCCTTCCGCTTGATGCCAACGTCCAGTTCATGACTGTCATGGCAACCAAGATGCCCTACATCGGCCGCGGCTGATTGCCGCCGCTCGCGATAAGGTCGCCAGATGGGGCGGGCGACCTTATCGCCGGGCTTTACTGCGCTTGCAGATTCGCTTCTTTCGCCAGCTTGCCGAATCGTTCGAATTCTTCTTTATTCAGTTTTGCCAGGTCGGCGGCGCTCATCGGGGTGATTTCCCCGCCCAGGCTCTTTAAGCGTTGCTGAATATCGGGCATGGCGAGCGCGTCGTTCAGCGTCTTGTTCAAGAGCTCGACGATTTTGGGATCGGTGCCGCCGGTGACGAACAGCCCATACCAGGTGTACATATCGGCGCCTTTCACCCCGCTTTCCGCCAAGGTGGGAACGTCGGGCAACTCAGGCGAGCGCTCGGGCGAAAGCACCGCCAGCGGGCGCAACGTGCCGCCGCGGATCTGTGACATGGCTGACGATGTCGTGTCGAACATCATCGAGACTTCACCGGAGATAATGTCCGCATGGGCCTGCGAACTGCCCTTGTAGGGGACATGCGTCGCCTTGGCGCCGGTGGCCAGATTAAAGGCTTCGCCGGCAATGTGCTGCGTGCTGCCAATGCCCGAGGAACCATAGGTCAGCTTGCCCGGATCCGCTTTCATCGCGTTGACAACGTCCTGCACCGACTTGTACGGTGAGTTTTTTCCCACTACCAGCACATGGGGCACCTTGGCGATCAGGCCCACGGCATTGATGTCTTTGAGTGGATCGTAAGAAAGCTTCAGAATGTGCGGAGCGATAGCCTGATTCGTGTTGGTGGCCGCCAGCAAAGTGTAGCCGTCGGGGTTCGCGCGCGCGGTGTTATCCGCGGCGATGGTTTGAGAAGCACCGGGGCGGTTCTCGACCACGACGGTCTGCTTGAGGGCCTGGCTGAACTTCTCGGCCAGCGCACGCGCGAGAATATCGGTGCCCCCGCCAGCGGAAGCGCCCACGAGGATACGAATCGGCTTGTTGGGATAGTCATTTGCCGCAAAGGTCGGTGTGCTAAAGGCCGTGATGGCGAAAGCGGCCCCGCACAGAATCTTGCGGTAAAAGGCGTTGCTTTTGTACATAAGCTGTCTCCAAAGATGCTTAGTTAGAATAGTTTTGAAAAGCAGAGCGTAGATACGGGCTTGAGTCTAACGACAGGGGCTCACACCAACAATTGATTTTTTCTTGGCAGCGAGATAAGAAAAAATAACAGTGCGCCCCTGCTTACGCCTGCCGGGAGGTTTCTAGTTTTTTTGCCGGTCGACACAAGAAAATGTCGTTTGATCGCGATCAGGCCCACTTGTAGACTGCCCATACTAACAATGACCGCGGTGGCCGCTGTTTTGAGGTCAACCATGCGGAATCGGGACAACACTGCATGATGCAGCTCTGCGAGCAACATAGATGACGATCTTTACCAACGTTGAAGACCTTCGCCAGCAGTCGAAGCGCATTCTTCCACGTATGCTGTTCGATTTCGTCGATGGCGGCTCTTATGACGAGGCCACGTTACGGCGCAACGAGTCGGACTTCGACTCGCTACATCTTCGTCAACGCGTGATGGTGGATACCTCGGGTAAACGCCTGGGCAGGACCGTTTTGGGTCATGCGTATGACCTGCCGGTAGGCATCTCACCGATCGGAATGGGCGGGTTTTATTACCCCGACGGAGAGGTTGTCGGCTTGGCCGCCGCCGAAACGTGGAACGTCCCTTTCACCTTGAGCACGCTGTCGATATGTTCTCTCGAACAGCTGCGCGAAAGTACCGAGCGGCCATTCTGGTTTCAGTTGTACGTCATGAAGGACCGCGCGTTCACCGAGTCTCTGATTCAGCGCGCAGAGCAAGCCGGGTGTTCGGCATTGGTGCTGACCGTGGACTTACCGATTTCGGGACAACGGCATCGCGACATCAAGAACGGGTTGAGTGTGCCGCTGCGTTTTTCCGGCACGCATATGCTGGACGTCATGCGGCGCCATCGATGGTGGCGGCGGCAACTGCGCGCCAAGAGCAAGTCCTTCGGAAATCTGACCGACATGGCGTCGGCTAAGGACTCAAAATTGATGGGGCTGGCGCAATGGTGCGCGTCCCAATATGACCCGTCGCTGAGTTGGGCGGATGTGAGCTGGGTCAGAAGGCTCTGGAAAGGCAAGCTCATCGTCAAAGGCGTGTTGAATTCAGACGACGCCCGTCACGCCATTGATAGCGGCTGCGACGCGGTGATTGTGTCGAATCACGGTGGCCGTCAACTCGATGGCGCGCGCTCTACGATCTCCAGCCTGCGTTCCATCGCCACGGCGGTCAATCGTCAAGTCCCTGTCCTGCTCGATGGCGGCATTCGCAGCGGGCAGGACATCATCCGCGCGCTCGCCCTGGGCGCGGATTTTTGCATGATGGGTCGGCCCTATGTATACGCCTTGGCCGTCGACGGGCCAAAAGGACTGGATACGCTATTCACCATACTCAGAAACGAACTCGAGGTTTGTATGGCGCTGATGGGTATTCGCGACTTATCGGAGGTCGATGCAAGCTGCCTGGACAACCCCGATCATTTTTCGCGTTGACCAGCGCACAACCAGGACGGGCGTGTCGGACGGGAACGGCACAAAGTTATTGACCTCATAGAACAGGAGTAGACAACTATGACGCAAGCCATTGAGGTAAGCAGGCAGGATCATCTGGCGTTGGTGACACTGAATCGTCCCGACAAGATGAACTCCCTCGGCTATGACGACTGGAAACAGCTGGAGCAGGTGCTGCGTGAACTCTCGGCGGACGATTCGGTGCGCTGTGTCGTGCTCAAGGGCGCCGGAGGCCGGGCCTTTTCCGCTGGCGCCGATATCTCGGAATTCACGACTCACCGTCAGAACGCGGAGCAGGCCGCCATCTACGGCGTGGCCACACAAGCAGCGATGGATGCCTTGGCTGAGTGCCGGCATCCGACGATTGCGTTGATCACGGGCGTATGCGTGGGCGGCGGTCTGGAACTGGCCTCGCTTTGCGACCTGCGCTATAGCAATGCCTCGGGCCGGTTTGGCGTGCCAATCAATAAGCTCGGGCTGGTCTTGTCGTATGGCGAGATGGGCGGACTGATTCGATTGGTGGGACCGGCGCTGGCGATGGAGCTCGTGCTGGAAGGCCGGGTGTTTGATGCACAAGAGGCCTTGACGAAAGGTTTGATCAACCGCGTTTATCCCGATGAGACGGTGGTCGATGATGTGATGGCCGTGGCCACCACCATCACGGAACGCGCGCCGCTGGTGAACCGCTGGCATAAGAAGTTCGCGCGCCGTTTGTTGAAGCCTGAACCGATTACACCTGAAGAATGGTGCGAGGCCTATGAGTGTTTCGATACCGAAGACTTTCGCATCGGATATCGCGCCTTCCTGAACAAGGAAACGCCCCGCTTCGAGGGTCGTTGAGCTGTCGCCCGAGTCTGCACCTGAACCATTTATTTTCGAGTTGTTATGGATCTCCCACTTTCCAAAATACGAGTGCTGGACGTCAGTCAGATCATGGCTGGCCCTTTTTGTTGTATGTTGCTCGGCGACATGGGTGCCGATGTCATCAAGATCGAGCCGCCGGGTGTCGGCGATCAAACCCGCAAGGCCATGGGTTTTAAGCTCAAGGGCGAGGACAGCGGTGGCTTTATTGCGTTGAACCGTAACAAGCGCAGCGTCGAGATCAATCTCAAGTCCGAGGCTGGCCTCGAGGCGTTTTACGAGCTGGTCAAAACCGCCGATGTGTTGGTCGAAAATAATCGTCCGGGCGTGGCCAAGCGGTTGAAGATTGATTACGACGTTCTGAAGGAGATCAACCCGCGTCTGGTCTATGCGAGCATCTCGGGCTTCGGTCAGACTGGCCCCTGGGCATTGCGGCCCGGGCTGGATTTGATCGCGCAAGCGACTTCGGGCGTGATGAGCGCCATGGGGCACCCGGGCGGTATCCCTGTTAAATCCAGTATTCCGCTCGCGGATTTGGGCGCGGGTTTATTTTGTACCTACGGCATCCTGAGCGCCCTGATGGGTCGCGAGCACACCGGCGTCGGTCAGTACGTCGACGCCTCCCTGTTCGAGACGGCCTTGGGGTTGTCTGTTTGGGAAACGGCAGAATTCTGGGGCACCAACAAGCTGCCTCAGCCCATCGGCAGCGCGAACCGCATGAGCGCGCCGTACCAGGCGGTCAAGGCCAGTGATCGCCACTTCGTGATCGGCGCGGCCAATCAGAAATTATGGACGGCCTTGTGCCGCGCGATCGGCGGCGATGCGCTGCTGGAGGACCCGCGTTACGCCACGAATGCGGATCGCATCAAGAATCTTGCGCCCTTGATCGAAAGTCTGGAGGCGATTTTCGCCACGCGCACGGCGCAGGAATGGGTAGACATCATTCTGGAAGCCGGCGTCCCCGCCGCGCCTATCCTCGACTATCACGAAGCCACGACCAACGAACACGCGCAAGCGCGTCAGATGGTCTTGCCGATTGAGCACCCGGTGGAGGGTCGCGTCAATACCCTGGGCTTTCCGGTCAAGCTCAGCCGCACCCCCCAGGTGGTGCGCCATGCCCCGCCCTTGCTCGGGCAGCATACCCGCGAGGTGTTGTTGGAATCCGGCATTGATCCCGAGCGGTTCGAGAAACTCGCCGCGCAAGGCGCGTTCGCCAAGTAGGCATGCTGGGCCAGCCAGTGACGGTGTGTCCTACACCGGCTCGCTGGCCCGCTGCTGCACCCAGTCGACGAAGCGGCGGATCGCTGAATCCTCCGCCCGGCCCTCCGGATAGCTGATGTAGTACGCGTAGCCGTTGACGGGCAGACTGATATCAAACAGTTGGACGAGCTTGCCCTCGGCCAGCTCGCGCTCGATCCAGGCCCGTTTGACCAGGGCCACGCCCACCCCTTCGACGGCGGCATCGATCACCAGGTGGCTGGGCCACAGCGTGGGCCCACGCGAGGTGTCGACTTCGGTACAGCCAACATGGTCGAACCAATTACGCCAGTCGGGATGCGTACTGTCGCTGCCATCATGCAGTAGCGTAAAGTCCGCCAAATCCGATGGATGCTGCAACGGGGGCCGATTCGCCAGCAGCTTGGGGCTGCATACCGGTATCGCTTCGACGGAAAAGCATTTCTCAGAGCGCATCCCCGGGTAATTGCCCTTGCCATATCGGATCACCAGATCCAGATCCTCGCGAGAGAAATCGATCATGTGATTCGAGGTGGAAAGCTTGAGCTCAATGTCCGGATGCTGCCGTAAAAACGCATCGAGCCGGGGCAGCAGCCATTTCACGGAAAACGTCGGGGACGCGTTGATTTTGAGGCAGGTGATGTCTTTGCGTTTATGCAAGAGATCCGTAGCGTCGATGACTTGCCGGAACGCTTGTTGGATGGCGGGCAGATACGCCTGTCCAACGTCCGTGAGAACGAGCGCCCCACCGACACGGGCGAAGAGCTTGACGCCCAGACTGCTTTCCAGCACCTTGATCTGATGACTGACCGCGGCGGCGGTCACGAACAGTTCTTCGGCAGCCCGGGTAAAGCTGAGGTGGCGCGCGGCAGCTTCAAACGTGCGAAGCGGATTTAATGGCGGAATTCGGGGCGACATGTCTTCTCCAGCAATATCCCTCTGTTTGGCGTAATGTTACAACCGTCACCAGGTTGGGGATGCCTGCCGGGCTGTCCTGCCGCGTGCGAATATGTCGAGCACACAAAACAAGGTCGTTTTAAAGGCCGCTTGACGCGGCCTCCAGGGGGAAATTCGCGGGGCGGGAAGCTACTCAGGCCGCTCCGTGACCGGCCCTGCGCCGTCGCGCGATGCGCCTCAACAGCGGAAAGCACCAGACCGCCAGCGTGAAGACCCCCAAGACCGCGGACAAGGGACGCTCAAAGAACCCCAGCAGATTGCCTTGCGTGCTGATCAATGACTGCATGAGGTTTTGTTCGACGATCTTGCCCAGGACGATGCCCAGGACAATCGGCGCGATCGGAATGCCGCATTCCTCCAGGATATAGGCCATGACGCCGACCCAGAACATCACCGCGATGCCAGAAAAATCGTTGTTCATCGCGAACGATCCGATGACCGCCAGCACCAGCAGCACGGGCATGATCAGTCGTTGCGGAATCCTGAGGACGACTTTGGCGATACGTATGGCAAGCCAGCCAAAGGGCAGCAGCAATAGATTGGCCAGCAGGAACACTATGAATACGGCGTACACCAGATCCGCATTGTTGATAAAGACGGCCGGTCCCGGATTCATCCCCTTCAGGTAGAGCACACCGATCGCGATCGCGGTAATCGTGTCCCCGGGAATAGCGAACACCAGCGCGGGGATCCATGCGCTGCTCAACGCCGCGTTGTTCGAGCTCGCCCCCGCGATCACCCCTTCGACATGCCCGGTGCCCCACTTCTTCGGTTCGCGGGAGAATCGACGGGCCAGCGCGGTGGACATCCATGCCGCGATATCGGCGCTGGCGCCGGGCAACATCCCAATGAACGAGCCGAGCCCACTGCTGCGCGCCACCACCTTACGATAGTCCCAGACCGACCGAATTGCATTGCGCCATTCATCCACCGCTTTCGCGGCTTCGGCCCCTTCGGTCTTGTTGGTGCGCAGAAACGATCGCAGGATTTCCGGCAAGGCAAACATGCCGATCAAGGCAGGGATAAACGATACGCCCTCGAGCAGATCGGCGTTGCCAAACGTGAATCGTGGCGTGCCCGAAGAGTATTCCATGCCCACGCAAGAAATGATCAATCCGATCAACAGCGCCAGACCGCCCTTGATCGGGTCGTCTCCCGCCACGAAGATAGCGCAGCTCAGCCCCAGCGCGCTCAACCAGAAGAATTCGAATACGCTGAACTTCAATGCGACGTCGGCGAGCAATGGCGCGGCAAAGATCAACACGCCCGAACCCAGCACACCGCCCAGCATCGAGCAGATGGCACCCACACCGAGGATATAGCCCGCCCTGCCCTGCAAGGTGAGTTTATGCGCATCCTCTACGTAGGCCGCTGAAGCGGGCGTGCCGGGAATTCGCAGCAGCGCCCCTGGAACGTCCCCGGCAGCCATGACCATCGCCGCCGCCGCAACGATGGAGGCGATCGCCGCGAGCGGACTCAGCGCGAAGGTGATGGGCACCATCAAGGCCACGGCCATCGTGGCCGTCACGCCGGGCAGCACCCCAACGATGAAGCCAAAGAGCGAGGCGAGCACCAGTACCAACAGCGTATCGGCCTGAAACACCATGCTCAGGGCGGGAACCAGATAATCCATGCTCTACCACCAGTAGTTAGAGAGAAGGCCCGTCGGCAGCGGCACGCTCAACAGCTTGCTGAACAGCGCGTCGAGCACCACGGCGATAGCGACAGCCAGGCTGATGGAGAAAATCCAGCTACGGCCCGACCACCGAAAGAGGGCGGCCATGACCGCCGCGCTGAGCAGCTGAAACCCGATGCTGTCGCCGAAATAGCTAAAGCCCTGGATGGCGAGCAACACACCGACGGCGGCAACCGTCCCCCTCCCGTTAGCGCGCCATGCAGGAAAGGACACGAGTTTTTCGTGCCAACGCGCCTGGCGTCCCACGCGTACGAGCAGCAAAGCGCCGAACAGTATGAAGCCCCAGCCGACGATCCCGGGGAAAAAGCTCGGCCCGTAATAATGCCCGGGGATCTCTGGAAAACCGCGGATATGCCAAAGGATGGCCGCGCCAAACAGCACGGCCAGCACACCGAGCAAAGAATCGCTTACTCGCACATTCGTTCCTGATGCGTTTGGTGGAAGGCTTACTTCTTGACCTTGGACAGAATATCGGTCGTGCTCTTGAGGTCGTTGGCCAGCAACGCATCCCATTGCGCGCCATCGCGCCACATCACATCGATGCCGCGCGCGGACATGGCTTTATTGAACTCCTCGCTCTGGATGACTTTGCCCAAGGCCGCCGTTAATTTCTGCGCGATATCGTCGGGCAGATCCTTCGGTCCCGCGACACCGTGAAGCACGGAGTAAGTCCAATCCGAACCTACCGATTCTTTGAGCGTGGGCGTGTCAGGAAAGCGCGGCAAGCGTTCCGGCGTCATCACCGCCAGCGCCTTGAGCTTGCCCGACTCCAGCAGTGCGGCTGCCTCGGCCATGGAGGCAGTCGAGAAGGTGGAGTTACCGGACGCGACATCCAAGTGGCCCGCAGTGCCGCCTTGCGTGGGCACCCAGATCACGGTTGACGGGTCCAGACCCAGGTCGATCATGAGTCCCAGGAACGAGATATGCCAGTTCACGCCGGGCGCGGCGCCAGTCGCCTTTAGCTGCCCAGGCTTCGCCTTGATGTCGGCAACCAACTCCTCGAAGGTGTTGTAAGGCGCATCGTTCTTGACGTTGATGGCAGATGCGATTTGCGTCGCCTGCCCCAGCGGGCGCAGGTCCTTGTGCGTCAGTTCGGCCAGACCTTGAGGTTTATAAAGACTTATGTCGTTGGTGATCACGCCTATGGTGTAACCATCGGGCTTGGCATTGGCAATGGCCGAGTGACCGGGGATCGCCGCGCCGCCGCCGCGGTTGACCACATTGACCGAAACGCCCAGCTCTTTTTCCAGTAATCCCGCCCAAGTGCGCGCGCCAATATCAGCACCACCGCCTGCGGGATAGGGAACGATTACCGTGATGGGCTTGCTGGGCCACTCTTTGGCGTACGCAGCGCCACTGGCCACCAAGGCACTGCAGCAAACCAGTGCGGCGAGGCCTAGTTTCTTTGAAAATCGGGCAAATTCACGCATCTCGTCTCCGAATTATGAATTGAAGCCCGGCCATTAATTACTTATATATTAGTGCCGGGCGGGGGAAATAAAATCATAACCGATATCCGATCGGATATGGTTAGACAAATTTCCATGATGAATTGATCGTTTTCCCTAGTCGCGGGCCGAATCAGGCCAGCCGGTAAAACCGTCGAGCATTGTGATAGAAAAGATTTTCCTGGGCGCTCAACGGCATCTCGCGCACAATAGTTTTAAACCCCGTAAATATCGTGTCGAACGTCGCACATAATCCGTCCACAGGGAAATTACTGGCGAACATCACGCGACCCACGCCGAACAGCCCGATAACCTGCTCCACGATCCATCGGTTTGCTTGCACGGTCCACGGAACCCCGCGCACACCGATGCCCGAGATTTTCACCGCCACATTGGGACATTTGGCGAAGGCCGCCATGGCCTCGCGCCATCCCGCCAACCCGGCCTCGCTGCGATCCGACGGCAAGCCCGTGTGATTGAGCAATATGGTGGTGTCGGGAAAATCTCGCGCGAGCTGTGCCGCCTCTGCCAGATTCCACCAGGGCGTTTGCAGGTCAAAGTGCAGCCCCACCTCGGACAGCAGCGCATAGCCGTCGCGCCACGTCGCATCGCTCATGAGAGTCTGCTTGTGCCCCACCTCTGCAGGTGCTTCAGGGCCGCCCGGCTTGTGGCGAACACTGCGCACCAGCGGAAATTCCGCTTGCGCTCGCAGGACGTCGTGCGCATCGGCATGATGCAGCCACGCCTGCGCCACCACGGCATTGGGATATCCCGCACGCTCGGCCAGCGCGCTAATAAATCGCGTTTCGCCTATCGGATCGGTGGGCTCCCATTCCGTTTCGATATATACCGATTGAACGACGTTATGTCGCGCCGTGTCGGCTAGATAATCCTCGGGAAAATAGCGGCGCTTGATCGGGTTGTAATCCCCATAACGGAAAGGGATATTAACCTCGGGCCGTAGCCAAGGATGGGGATTATTCAGCGGATCCCAAAAGTGATGATGGGCATCGACGATTGGGCCGTCATAAAGGTTATCGCTCATGATTCTTCTGTTTGAGCCGGATTATTTTGTGCGGGCATGACCTGCGTCATGCCCGCACGCGATCACCAGTCAGTTGCGATGTATTTGGCTTCCATGAATTCCAGCACGCCGTGGTGCGCGCCTTCGCGTCCCAGACCGCTTTGCTTGACGCCGCCAAAAGGCGCCGCGGGATCGGACACGAGGCCACGGTTCAATGCCAGCATGCCCGCCTCCAGCTTGCCCGACACGCGCAGACCGCGCGTGAGGTCACGCGTGTACACGTAGGCGACCAGCCCGTACTCCGTGTCGTTGGCCCGGGCGATGACTTCTTCTTCGCTATCGAACACGTAGAGCGGTGCGACCGGTCCGAAAATTTCCTCGCGTTCCATGGCGACGCCTGCCGGCACATCGGTGAGAACGGTGGGCGGATAGTAGCAACCGGCTTGATCCATAGGCTTGCCCCCGCACAACAGTTTGGCGCCATGAGAGACGGCATCATCAACCAGTTCGGCGACTTTTTTGACCGCCGCGGCGTCAACCAGCGGGCCGCAGTCGGTGTCTTCGGCTACGCCCGGGCCGACCTTCAGCGCTCGCATGCGCTCGGTCAAGCGGCGTGAAAATTCGTCCGCGATGCCACGCTGTACAAAAATACGGTTCGCCGCCGTGCAGGCTTCGCCACCATTGCGCATTTTCGCGATCATCACACCGTCGAGCGCCTTGTCCAGATCGGCATCATCGAACACGATGAAGGGCGCGTTGCCACCCAGTTCCATCGAGCAGTGAATGACTTGATCCGCGGCCTTGCGCAACAAGACTCGCCCGACTTCGGTCGATCCGGTAAACGAGAGCTTGCGCACGCGCGGATCGTCCAGCATGGCATTGACCACTTCCGAGGTCGTCGAGGACGTGATCACGTTCACCACACCCGCCGGAACGCCTGCCTCTACCATGATCTTGGCGATGGCGTAGGCCGTCAGCGGCGTGGCGGTAGCCGGCTTGAGCACACATGTGCAACCCGCGGCCAGCGCGGGCGCGATCTTGCGCGTGGCCATCGCGGCCGGGAAGTTCCACGGCGTAATCAAAACGGCCACGCCAATGGGCTGGTACTGCACCAGAATCCGGTTCGAGCCCGACGGCGCGATGGACAGATCGCCATTGATACGAACCGCCTCTTCGGCGAACCAACGGAAAAACTCGGCGGCATAGGCCACTTCTCCGCGGGCGTCCTTCAAGGCCTTGCCGTTTTCCAGGGAAATCAATTGAGCCAGCGACTCGGCGTCGCGCGTCATGAGCTCAAAACACTTTCTCAGGATTTCCGAGCGCTGGCGCGGCGGCGTGGCCGCCCATTTTTCTGCGGCTTCGGCAGCGGCATCCACGGCGGCGATGGCGTCGGCCGCGCTGGCGTTAGCCACTTGGAGCAACACACTGTCATCCGAAGGGTTCAGCACGTCGATGGCGGCCTCACGCTGCGCATTGCGCCATTCGCCGTTGATAAAAAGTTTGTTTTGATATGTCGTATCGATCATGTCACTTCCTAATCTATCGGTTGCGGCCGTGCTCATTCCGCCTGCATTGCGGCGGCCAGAATGCCCTTGATCGTGGACGGATCAAGCGGGCGAGGGTTGTTCTCCACCAAGCGCTTCGCGTTCATCGAGAGTGTGGAGATGTCTTCGATATGCGCATCATCTATGCCGATCGCGCGCAGGCTGACCGGGATGCCCACCTCGGCAAACAAGGCGCGGATCGCTTCAATTGCGGCTTTCGCGGCGTCTTCGTCGGCATCCCCGGCCGATGCCACACCGATCGCACGACCGATTTCAGCATAGTCCGCCGCCGCAACGGGTAAGTTAAACGCCATGGTATAAGGCAGCAAGATACCAATACCTAGCCCATGCGCGGTTGAGGTCATTGCGCCAATCGGATACTGAATCGCGTGAGCAGCCGACGTGCCCGCGCTGCCAAACGCCAAACCAGCGTAGGTCGAGCCCAGCATCACGGCGGTGCGCGCATCCAAATCGCCGCCCTCGCTGGTGGCACGTCGCAGATTGGAATAGATCAGCTTGATGGCCGTCAGCGCGTAATGGTCGCTCAACACGTTCTTGCCGACGAATACGCGTGTCATCGCCATCGCGGGGTCGGCCTGCCGTGTCGTGGCCGCAAAGGCTTCGATCGCATGCGCCATGGCGTCGGCGCCTGAAATCGCGGTCAGTCCCTTCGGGCAGGTGAGCGTCAGCTCCGGATCACAAATCGCCGTATGCGGGATCAACTCGGGGCTGGAGATGCCGACCTTCATCGTCAGCGCGGGGTCGCCGAGCACGGCCACAGGAGTGACTTCGGCGCCCGTGCCCGAGGTCGTGGGAACCGCGATCACCGGCAGTATCGGTCCCGGGACCTTGAATTCACCGTAGTACTGCGACAGCGGCGCAGAATGAACGAGTAGCAAACTGACCAGTTTGGCCAGGTCCACGCAGCTACCACCGCCAATCCCGATCAAGACATCGGGTGCAAAATCGCGATAACGATCCACGCAGGCGAGAATACTTTCGAGCGGCAGCTCGGCTTCCGTCTCGCTGTACAACTGGGTCTGAACTCCTTGCTCGGCCAGATCTTTCAGGATCTCTTGCATGATCGGCAAGGCGCCAAAACGAGCGTCGGTGCAGATCAGCGCCCGCTTGCCCAGGCTGGCAGCAGCCGTCCCGATCGCACGCCGTTGTCCCGGGCCAAATATCAACCGGGCTGGCGCTCGCGTGACTCCATAGTCAAGTCTCATCATCTTTCCTCAATGGTGTTGGTCTGAAGGGTCCCGGTCGCATGCGGGTCCTGTCCTGCTAATTCTTGAATGCGCGCCCACAGCGGGGCGGGCAGCGCGATGTCTTTGTCCAGTTGTGCCACGCGCACGCGTTGTGCGCGATCTCCCGGCACGCGAACCGGCTGGCTAGGATCGGCGGGGGGAGATTGACGCAGCAGCGTCAGAAACTGCGAGAGCCGTTGGCCGGCATGCGCCGTAGGCTCGATCACGATGAATACGTCACCCTTATTGCAAAGCTCAGTGGAATCCAGGGTGCCTTTTACATCCCGCCCTATTGCCGACTCGGTCAGGCTCACGACCAACAGCTCAAAGGCGAGCGCGAGCCCGTAGCCTTTTGCGCCGCCAAACGGCGCAATCGCACCCTGTTTCGCAGCGTGTGCGTCATTGGTTGGATTGCCCTCGCTGTCCAAGGCCCAGCCGTCCGGGATCGGCAGATCGCGGCTTGCGTGATCGTGAATCTTGCCCATGGACACGAGGCTTGTTGCCATATCAAAGACAAAGGGAGCGTCCCCTGTCGGAATGCCCAGTGCAATGGGATTCGTGCCCAACATGGCCTGACGGCCACCCCAAGGATGGACCAGCGCTTCGCTGATCGTGAGCGCAATCAGGATCTTTCCCCGTGCGGCGACATGTTCCGCATACCAGGCCAGCATGCCCAGATGATCACTGTTGCGCACGGCAGCGATCGCGACGCCGGTTTCCTGCGCTTTGTCGCAAACGCGCTCTAGCGCCTCGACCGCCACCACGGGGCCCAGCCCCTGGCAGCCGTCAACCTGCCATAGCGCTTCACGGCGCCACGCACCCGTTCCACGCGTGACGGGATCCGTCACGCCGTGCCTTATGCGTTCGATGATGCGAGGCAAGCGCAGCAAGCCATGCGAGGCCACGCCTCTCAGTTCGGCTTCTAGCAACACCGATAATTGCGTAAGGGCCTGTGGCTCAGGAACGCCGGCTCGCCTTAACGCTTGCAGGCTTGCCGCTTGCAGGGTTTGTACAGTGGGCATAAGACCTCTTGATAGCATGCCCGCTTGTGTCTCCAGCCAGGCTTTATTCTCTTCGATTTCAAATATCGTATCCGATCGGATATCGCTGAGTCAACGCAAAAGAGATAAACTACGCACTCCCATTCACACGGCCGAACGGCACGAACATGAAACCGCTGCGCGAAAAAATGGATCACGCTTACATAGCGCCCCTTCAGCAACGTGCCTCCCTGAGCGAGGACATTTACGAAGCGTTGGTCACGCTATTGATCTCCTTGCAAGTTCAGCCTGGTGAACGGCTGTCAGTCGACGCGTTAGCCAGGCAATTTGGGGTTTCCCAAACGCCCATCCGTGCCGCGCTGATCCGCCTGGAGACCGAGGGTCTGGTCGTCAAGAAACACAACTCCGGCTATAGCGCTGCCCCGCTTCCTTCTGGCGAACATTTCCGCGATGTGTATGCGATACGGCTGCTGTTAGAGCCGGAAGCCGCTTATTGGGCCGCGCAGAAAATCACAAAGTCTGGACTAAAACAGCTCAAGGATCTTTGCGACAAGATGGCCGGCTTGGTGGGTGAGGACACACACAGCAATTACGGTCGCTTCGCGCTGCTTGACGGGCAGTTTCATGCGTTGATTGCTTCCTTCAGCGGAAATAAAGTGCTCGCTGACACCTTGCATGGTTTCTACGCCCATATGAATCTGTTTCGGCTGCGGTATCACTCCACCGTTGCCGAGGAGGCGATCAAGGAACATCTTGCGATCCTCGATGCGATCAGACTGGGCGACGCGCAGGCCGCCAAAAGCGCCATGGTCGTACATATTTCTTCTTCCAGGGACAGGATGGAGCCCTACTTCAAAATGCCGTCCTAAAGCACCGCAAGCCTGCAGACAAGCTCGTACGACCCCGAAATCGCTTCCCCGATAAGCGGCTCCCAGCCGCTCGCCCGGATTTGGAACGACGAACGCGAACCTGCCAACTTGGTTGACAAGTAGCGGCAGCGTACCTATATTTGTCTTACAACAATTTACAACACGCTCGCTGAGGAACTAGCCAACTTTCCCCAGCGGCAGGTGCATCTGGAGACCTCCGTGCTTATCAAATCCCTCGTCCGTTCCGTTTTGTCGGCTGCCGTTGCCGCCGCTGTGCTGGGAGCTTCCGCCGTTCATGCCGCTGACGCTTATCCCTCGCGTCAGGTCACCATCATGGTGCCGTTTCCTGCCGGAGGAACCACCGATATTGCAGCGCGCGGCGTGGCTGCTGAATTAGGCCAGATGTGGAAACAACCCGTGGTGGTCGAGAACCGCGCAGGCGCTGGCGGCAACGTCGGCACCGCAGCTGCGGCACGCGCCACGCCCGATGGCTATACCCTGCTGATGGGTACCGTCAGCACGCACGCGATCAACCAATCTGTCTACAGCTCTCTGCCGTACGACCCGGTTAAGGATTTCACGCCGGTCTCGATGGTGATCCCCGTTCCCAACATTCTTGAGCTGAACCCCGCATTTGCCGATCGCCACAACATTCGTTCCGTCGCGGATCTGATCGCTTACCTGAAAGCCAATCCAGGCAAGGTCAATATGGCGTCAACGGGCAACGGTACGTCGACACACCTGGCAGGCGAACTCTTCATGGCGATGACCGGCACGAAGATGACGCATGTGCCCTACAAGGGCAGCAGTCCCGCGCTGACCGATGTCATGAGCGGATCAGCCGACCTGATTTTCGACAACCTGCCCTCGTCGATGGGATTTTTGAAGGCCGGCAAGCTGCGCCCGCTGGCGGTGACCAGCAAAGAGCGATCGCCCGCCCTGCTTGACATCCCCACGATCGCGCAGGCTGGCGTGGATGGCTATGACGCCTCGAGCTGGTTCGGACTGCTGGCGCCTGCTGGCACGCCGACCGACATCGTGAACAAAGTCTCCGCAGACGTCGCAACAGCACTGGCGAAACCAGAAGTGCGCGAACGTTTCATGGCCATGGGCGCGAATCCGCAGGCAATGACGCCTGAACAGTTCAAGCAATTCATCGCGGCCGAGTCCGAGAAGTGGGCAAAGGCGGTTAAAGAATCGGGCGCTCGCGTCGACTAACCCGATGTGAACGGCCAGCGACGCGGTGGCCGTACCCAAGCCCGACGCGCTCGGGCGCATGGCGAGCACTGATCACACGGCGCCATTGTCCGATATATTTTTGTATGCAAAAATATATCGGACACAGATCAGTCTCGTTATGCCCATTGCAGCCACCCAATCCCGCGCTTTTTCAGCCTATCAGGCGATAAAACAGCAAATCTGTTCCGGCCAATTCGCGCCCGGGATGCGACTGCGAGAAATCGAAGTGGCATCGTTACTGGATATGGGCCGCACTCCCGTGCGTGAAGCTTTGAAACGTATTCAGGACGAGGGGCTTGTGCGGTATGAGCCGGGGCGCGGACTCGTCGTCGCCACCATGGATCAGCAAGAGGTCGGCGAGCTCTATTCCATGCGCGAAGTACTGGAATCGGCTGCCGCCGCGATGGCTGCACGCCATGCCACGGACGCCGAGATCGACAATATGCAGGCCATTTTGGATGAAGGCGATGCCGACCCCGTGGCGCTGAATTTGCGATTTCATGACGCCATCTACAGCGCCGCCCATAACCGCCATTTGATCCGCTCGCTTCGCGCGCTGACGGACACCACGTACTTATTGGGGCGCAGTACTTTGAGCTCCGAATCGCGCGCCCGTATTGCCTTGCAAGAACACCACGAAATCGTGGCAGCCATCCGCAGCCGCGACCCGGAACGCGCCGGCACCGCTGCGCGCCATCATATTCATCAAGCCTATCTGGAGCGACTGAAGTTGCTACGGCAACAAACATAAGCTCGAATAACGCCCCTGATATCGGGACGATACGCTCGAGAGAAGAAATCATCTAGGTTGAGAGGAGACACCTTCATGCTGTATCTAAAACAAATCCGCCGTTATCTCGGCATCGCAGCGGCCTGCATGCTGCCGGCGCTCGCTTGCGCCGAGTCATTTCCCGACAAGCCCATTAAGTTGGTCGTGCCGTTCTCCGCCGGCGGGGGAACCGACAGCATCGCACGCGATATCGCGCGTACGCTGAGCGAGCGTCTGGGTCAATCAGTCGTGGTCGAGAATCACGGTGGCGGTGGCGGCTCTATTGGCGCCAATATGGTCGCGCACGCGAATCCGGACGGATACACGCTGCTATTTGCGACTTCGACTTTCGTCACGAATGCTGCGGCCGAAGTCTCCAGCACTTACGACGTGGAGAAGTCGTTCGCTCCCATCGCGCTGATTGGCCGAGGCCCGCTATTGGTGGTGGCGAACAAGGATTCAGGCATCACATCGATTGACGCGCTGCGCAAGCACGCCACCGAGCGCCCGGACGAGCTGAATTTCTGTTCTTCCGGCGCGGGCGGCATCAATCACCTTGCGGGCGAGTTGTTTAAGCAAAAGACCGGCGTACAGATGACCCACGTTCCATACAAAGGTAGCGGCCCCGCTACGGTGGATCTGCTGGCTGGACGCGTCCAGGTGTTTTTCTCCACCGTGCCGACGATATTGGGACAGGTCAAGGAAGGGCGCGTGCAGCTACTGGCGGTCACCAGCAATGAACGCTCTGACTTATTTCCCGATACGCCCACCATGGCGCAAGCCGGCGTGGAAGATTTCGATATCTCCACATGGTGGGGCGTTTTGGCGCCCGCGGGTACCCCTGAAGAATTCGTGAAGAAACTGAACGTCGCGGTCAATGAAGCTGCTGCGACGCCCGCGGTGCAGCAACGTTTGACCAACGAAGGCGCGACGCTGTTTGCGGGCCCGCCACAGGCGTTTGCCGAGGCGCTGTCGCAAGAGCTGGCTTTGTGGCGCGGTGTAGTCAAACAATTTGACATGCGCCTGAAGTAATCCGGCTAGGAGACCCCTATGACGCGTTTTTCGAAACACATGCGGCCTGCGCGGCGCCGTTTACTCGCGGGCGTGGGTGCGGCGGCCGCGTGGCTGACGATCAGCCCGCTCGCTTTTGCGCAGACGCAAGCCGAGTATCCCGCGCATCCGGTCACGGTGATTGTGCCGTATGCGCCGGGCGGGCAAGGAGATGTATTCGCGCGACTGCTCGGAGAAAAGCTCGGCAAGTCGCTGCAGCAAACCGTAGTCGTCGAAAACCGGCCGGGCGCATCGGGCGCGATCGGCGCGCGGATGATCGCCCGCGAGAAGCCGGACGGTTATAAACTGCTGCTAGGTCAGACCGGCGAGATCGCGGTGAATCCTTTTGCGATGCGGGATGCGGGCTATGACCCTCAGAAGGAGCTGCTGCCCGTCGCCTTGGTGGGCGATTCGCCATTGGTGCTCGTGGTTCCCACCAATTCGCCCTATCAGTCCTTGTCGCAGCTGATCGAAGCGGCCAAGGCCAAGTCAGAAGGGGTTTCCTATGCCTCGTCTGGCACCGCCACGCCGGGACATTTGGCTGCCGCCGCCCTGGCGTTAGGTACTAAAACGAAGATGGTGCATGTGCCATATAAAGGCGCGGGTCAGGCGATGACGGATCTGCTTGGCAACCATGTCGACTTTTTCTTTTCCAGCGCGGCCGCCGCGATGCCTCATGTCTCCGCTGGCAAGCTGCGCGCGCTCGCCGTATCGACGCCGGAACGTATTGCTGCACTGCCGGATGTGCCAACCATTGCGGAAAGCACTGTGCCCGGGTTCGAATTCAGTTTGTGGGGCGGTTACTTCGCACCTGCGGGAACGCCCGCCAATGTCGTCACGACCCTAAATCGTGAGATTAACGCCGCGTTGGCAGACCCGGCAATCCGTGCGCGCTTCGAGGCTGACGGCGTTGTCATCCGGCCGTTTACCGCCGAAGAATTCGCGACATTCGTTGGTCGCGAACAAGACAAATACAAACGCTTGGTCGAACAGACCGGCGTGCGTGCGGAAAATTAAGCTTAGTTCATTCAAGGGATTGTCATGAAAATAGTAGTATTGCCCGGAGACGGAATCGGCCCTGAAACCGTGGCGGTCGCCGTCGACGCGCTGAACGTGGTGTCAGAACGGTTCGATCTCGGCTTGCAGCTGGAACACGATGTCGCCGGCCACGATAGTCTGAAGTTGCACGGCACGACGGTGCGGCCGGAACTGCTCGACAAGGTAAAGGCCGCCGACGGCCTCTTGCTCGGACCCATGGCGACGTATGACTTCAAGGATGAATCGAAAGGCGAGATCAATCCGTCCAAGTTCTTTCGCAAGAGCCTTGATCTTTACGCCAACATCCGCCCGGCACGCACCTATCCGGGAATGCAGGCGCGTTTGGGCGAATTCGACCTGGTCGTAGTGCGCGAGAACACAGAAGGTTTTTATGCGGACCGCAATATCGAATCGGGTAGCAGCGAAATGCTGATCACGCCTGATGTCGTCGTGTCCTTGCGACGCATTACCCGCCAATGCTGCGAGCGCATCGCCCGTTCGGCCTTTGAGTTAGCGATGACGCGTAAAAAGCACGTCACCATCGTGCACAAGGCGAACGTGCTGCGCATTGGCGACGGCATGTTCATCGACATGTGCCATGAGGTCGGAAAGGAATTCCCCGAAGTGCGTGTGGACGATGTGATCGTCGACGCGATGATGGCGCATGTGGTGCGTGCCCCGGACCGCTATGACGTGGTCGTGACCACCAATATGTTCGGCGATATCTTGTCGGATCTGACGGCGGAGATGTCGGGCAGTCTGGGCTTGGGCGGTTCGCTCAACGCGGGGCGCGACCACGCCATGGGTCAGGCAGCGCACGGCTCGGCGCCGGACATCGCGGGTAAAGACATCGCGAACCCGGCTTCGCAGCTGTTGTCGGCGGCCATGCTGCTGTCGTGGTACGGACAACGCAAGGGCGGTCGTAAGTTCGTGGACGCCAGTGCGGCCATCGAGCAAGCGGTCGCTGCTTGTATTGCGGCTGGCCAATGTACGGCTGATGTCGGCGGGACCTTGGGCACGCGCGCCGCGGGCGCTGCCGTCGTGGACCACCTGCGGAAAGCCTGAACATGAACACGCCAACGCTGCCCGCCGGCGCCTGTGACTGCCACGTCCATATCATCGGCGACCGTGCCCGATATCCCATGGTGGGCGATCGCCATTACACGCCTGATGTCGCGTGTGTGTCGAACCTCCAACAGCATATGGACGCGCTCGGGCTGACCCGCGCGGTCATTGTCCAGCCTAGCGTGTACGGCACGGACAATAGCTGCATGTTGGACGCATTGCATGCAATGAACGGCGCGGCGCGCGGCGTGGCGGTCTTGGACCGGGAGGCCCCCGATGCACTTCTTCACGCGTTCGACGCGTGTGGCGTGCGCGGTTTAAGGTTGAATTTGGAGAGTTCCGGTAGCCTCGACGTCACGCGTATGCGCGAGGATCTGCAGGCATGGGCACAACGGCTTCAGCCGCTAGGCTGGCACCTGCAGGTCTACGCGTCACTTGGCGTGATCGCCCAGGCGGCGCCGGTATTGGCGGAGCTATCCGTGCCGGTGGTGCTCGATCATTTCGCCGGGGTCCTTGCAGGCACGTCGCTCGAGGATGCGAACGTGCAGACAGTACTGCGCTTGATCAGCACGGGGGCCGCCTACGTCAAACTGTCTGCCCCGTATCGGATCGATCCTTCGCAGACGGCCGATGAGGCGGTAACGGCGCTGGCGGCTGCGTTCATCGCCAGCAATCCCGATCGCGTGCTGTGGGCAAGCGACTGGCCGCATACCAATCGAGAGCCGGGCAAGTCGCCGCACGAAGTCAGTGCCTATCGGCGCATCGGCACGCAAAAGCTGGCGCAAGGAATCGATAGCTGGTTCGCCGACGAGGCGATTCGGCAGCGAGTGCTGGTGAGTAATGCGGCGCGGCTATACGCTTTCTGAGCGCTCAGGGTCGGGTGTGCTCGTCCAAAGCCCCCCTACTCTGCCGGCTCCAACCGCTGTGCCATCGTGAAAGCATCGATATAGTCACGAAAATATTTTAGGAAAACGGATTCGGCCTGCGTGCGTTGCACATCGCGATGCCACAGCAGGTGCAGATCCACCGAGCAAACCCCCTCACCCGGTGGCAGACGCCACAGCCGCCCCTCCGCCAAATCGCGTCGTACGCTGTGTTCCGGCAGGCAACCAATACCAAAGCCCGCAATCAGCAGACGTTTGACCTCGTCATACTGCTTGGAGGTCGCCACCACCCTGCCTGAAAATCCGCGCTGATCGCGAAATATCGTCAGCGGCGAGAGGCTGTCGCCCAACGCATCGCTGGCAAACGACACAAAGTTCTCGCCCATCAGGTCTTCGATGTGCACGTCTTTCCGCCCAAACAGCGCGTGGTTACGGCCGCAGAAAAGCGCGTAGCGCTGATGGAGAAAGACTTTGTGTTCCAGCCGCTTGGGCATCTGCCGGCATAACGCGATGCCAGCCGTGCCGACGCGCTGCTGGATCAGCGTGACAATCTCGCTGCTGGGCCGCACGTCCATTTGCACCTCAATGCGCGGGTAATCGCGGTGAAACGCCGCCCAGAAATTGTCATAGACCTGCGAATTAATGCGACTGGCGGCCAGCAGATGGATGCGCCCCGAGGCCTCCTCTTCGGTCTCGGACACATGCGCAAGCAGTTGCGCCACGCTGCCATAGATGCCTTCCGCGGCCCGGCAAACCTCCTCGCCCGCCTTGGTGATGGTAAAGACCTTGTTGTGTCGCTCTATCAGGCGTCTATCAAGCTGCTCCTCCAGCCGCTTGAGCGCCTGGCTGACCGCCGATTGTGTCAGATGCAGCTTCCCGGCCGCGCCGCTGATGCTGCGCTCCTGCACGATGACCAGAAAGGTGCGCAGCAGATTCCAGTCAAGACGGTCACAGTCTCGGGCGTCCACCAGGTCAGCGGGCTGCATAGGCATTTACCCCTTCAACATCAGTTTCACTTAAGTGGACAATTAATAATCATAAATTGACGTAATGTCCAGCGCGGAGCGATAAAGAGTCTTCCAACCAACACGCATACGAAGGGGAAGAGCATGGCCGATACCGCCGGATCCACTGTGACGCGGCAACCCGTGCGCGCGGCGACCGCCGCCTTTGTGGGCACGACCATCGAGTGGTATGACTTCTACATCTACGCCACGGCCGCGGCGCTCGTGTTTGGTAAGGTGTTTTTCCCGACCGCCGATCCCTTTGTCAGCACCATGGCCTCGTTTGGTACGTTCGCGGCCGGGTTCCTGGCTCGTCCGCTGGGTGGCGTGATCTTCGGGCACCTGGGCGATCGGGTGGGCCGCAAAAATGCCTTGATGGCCACGCTGGTCATCATGGGGCTGGCCACCATCGGTATTGGCTTGTTGCCAAGCTACGCGAGTGCGGGCATATGGGCGCCCGCCTTGCTGCTGCTTCTGCGTCTGGCACAGGGGCTGGCCGTCGGGGGCGAGTGGGGTGGCGCGGTATTGATGGCGGGCGAACACGCATCGCATCGCCGCCGCACTTTCGCCGCGTCCTTCGCTCAATTGGGCAGTCCGGCGGGTTTGATTCTTTCTTTGCTGGCGTTCCGACTGTTGACGTCGCTGGATGAAGCCGATTTCCTCAGCTGGGGTTGGCGTGTGCCCTTTCTGGTCAGTGTGGTATTGCTGATCGTGGGCTACTTTATTCGCGTCGGCGTCAACGAATCCCCTGATTTTGGTACTCGAACGCCAGGAACGCGCCGAAATCCCGGCCAAGGAGGTCCTGCGCAGCGCATGGCGCACGGTATTGCTTTGCATGGGAGTGTGCACCGTGGCGATCGGCGGCATTTACTTCACTAACGCATTCATGTTGTCGTACACCACCCAAACCTTGGGGCTGGACCGCGCGATGATCCTCGATTGCCTGTTTGTCGTGGCAATCATTCAGTTTTTCGTGCAGCCGCTGGCGGCGTGGCTGGCGGACATCGTGGGTCCGACCCGCCTGCTCATTACCTCAGCGGTTTGCTCGGTGTTGGCACCCTACCCCATGTTCATGCTGGTCACGCATGGCACGACATTGAGCATCATCGCGGGCATTGCCATTGTGCTGGTGTTCATGGCGGCGATTTATTCAGCGATGGCGGGCTACATCAGTTCGGCATTTCCCGCTCACGTGCGCTATTCCGGTATTTCGTTGTCCTACCAACTTTGTGGTGCGGTGGCAGGTGGCATGACGCCGTTGATCGGCACTTGGCTCGCGTATCACTATCCCGGCCAATGGGTCCCGCTGGCCCTCTTTTATTCAACGCTGTCGGCGATCACGCTGGTGTCCATCTGGGGCCTGGCCGGGCACAAGCGGCGACTGGCGCTCGACAAACCGCAAACCGACCACGCGGCCGCCACCTGATGCAGCCTATACAACAGAGGACATATGATGACGTATGACAAAAACACCCCGCCGGCGCTAAACGAGGAGCAAACCCGCCGAATCCTGAAAGCCGTCGACGACCGTTTCGATGCCCAACTCGCCTTTACCCAGGATTTAGTGCGATTCCCGTCGCTACGCGAACAGGAACACACCGCGCAAGATTTTCTTCACGAAGCCATGCGCGCAAGAGGGTTTGCGATGGACCGGTGGAAGATCGATATCCGCGATATCGAGTTGCACCCGGGCTTCGGGCCAGTCACGGTGTCCTATGAAAATGCGTTCAACGTTGTTGGCACCTATCGGCCCGAACAACAAACGGGACGCTCACTGATTCTGAATGGGCATATCGACGTGGTACCGACCGGCCCACTTGATATGTGGAGCCGCTCGCCTTGGGATCCCGCCATCGTCGACGGCTGGATGTATGGGCGTGGCGCGGCCGATATGAAGGCCGGCCTCGTCGCGAATCTCTTTTCCTACGACGCCGTACGGGCCGCGGGCTATGTGCCCACTGCGCCGATCTACTTTCAGTCCGTGGTCGAGGAAGAATGTACCGGCAATGGCGCGCTCGCCGCCCTGCTACGTGGATACCGCGCGGACGCGGTCATCATTCCCGAGCCCGAAGAAAACATGCTGGTGCGCGCCAACGTGGGCGTATTGTGGTTCAAAGTGCGCGTGCAGGGCCGTCCGACGCATACACGGGAAATGGCCAACGGATTCAATGCAATCGATGCCGCGTATGCCGCCATCGAGGCCCTGCGCGGGATCGAAACCAAGTGGAATGCGGAACATCATTGCCATCGCCATTTCGAGCACCTGGATCATCCGATCAATTTCAATATCGGCAAGATTGAGGGGGGCGACTGGCCGTCGACCGTACCGCCCTGGTGCGAATTCGATGTACGCGCCGCCATCTATCCCGGCACAACCGCCGATGAAGCGCGCGAGCAAATCGACGCCTGCCTGCGTGACGCGGCGCGCGATCCGAGGCTGGGCGGCGCGGCGCCGCAGGTGACGTACACCGGGTTCTATGCCGAGGGCTATGTGCTGGAAGAAGGCAGCGCCGCGGAGAACACCTTGCGCGCCTGCCACCAGCAAGCGTTCAATAGCGAATTGCAAAGCTTCACCACGCCGGGGTATCTGGATGCGCGAGTGTTTGTGATCTATGGCGATATGCCGACCTTGGTCTACGGGCCGAAATCCCTTGATATCCACGGGGTGGATGAGCGAGTGCATCTGGAGTCATTGCGACTCATCACCAAAACTATCGCACTGTTTATCGCCCAGTGGTGCGGCATCAGCGAGGTCAATGGCAAGCAGGAATGAGATCGGCATACAGCCGGACAGGGCTACCGCGGCACGTATTTACCGAAACGCGCCGCGCGTCGTGCAAGCGTCGAACCGGAGTTCTGTCGGGTCCGCGTCGGGCACGCGGAATCGGCCAACGATTTGCCGAGCTTCGTCACGAAAAATCAGTTCTTCGGCGGCGTAGTCGACCCTGGTAGCCCCGATCACCCGGATATGATCGCCAGCACGACAGGCCGTGCAAGATCGGCGTAGCCTTTCTGTTGAGATTGATGCCGGCCGTCTCGAAGATCAACATCGCAGACCCCGCGCTGTCCACTTTCATATGCATGGGGTGCGCGAGACTCGCGGCGAGGTAGTCGCTTGACAACTTCAATACACAATCGCGCTCAAGCTCGAATCGCAGCGTGCCTGGCGAGGCATCGCTGATTAACGCCGTGAGCTCGACGCGCGCCTCGTCTCTCAAAATCAGGGTCTGACGCCAGGCTTTATCCTCGCGGGCTTGAACGTGCTGGGTCAACCTGAGCAAATCTTGAAATCCCCACGGGTTGATCACCTCAAGCACCGTATCGCCATGAAGCCGGGTGGTAACAAGGTCGCAGCGCGTATGTAGCGTCTGGTCAATACGCTTGACCGGCGAGTTCTGATGGACGGCGTACGCATTGTAGATGTCCCAACCAGCAACCGGCCGGAGAAAATCCGAGGCGTGGTGGCTGTTGTGCTGTGCGTACGAACGAGGGGACATCAGAAAGCTCCATTTCGATAATCAGCGGCCACCCGCGTTTGAGCGTGGATGGCACCGAGCGCGATCCCGACAGCGGGAGGCCTTTTGATCGTATCGATTCAGGAGCGTGAAGGCTTTGAGACTATTCTGATTTTGAGATAGACCGTGCGATCGCTGCATGGCTTAGTCAGAAATCCCTTGCGGGACAATGCAGGTCCGCAACGTGGTGGCCAGAAAGTCCGCACCCAGCGTCTCGGGCTACCCTTTTACAGATAGACAAGCTCGAAGGTCGTCGAACCATCCAGTTTTACTCTGCGGCCCTTTGGGAGGCTGTCTGAATCGCGTACATATGCGTTGTAGACCTCAAAATTAAGCGTCGCCGATTTGAACGAGAGAGGTCTGTCGCCGCTACTCGCGTTGAGCAGGACCTTTAGCTGATTAGGTAAAACATCATCGGCATGATCACAGTCAGCGGTCTCTTTCGAACATGTGCCCAAGTCGGCAGGCTCACCGTCCGCCACGTCTCCAGCATCCGAGACCAACCAATAGCTGCCTAAAGGAACCCCGGCAACGCTGCCCAAGCCGAATAGCCGCTTTTGATATTTGGTGTCCCAATCCAGATATGAAGCCGTTCCCGCCCGATTATCGATCGCTCTAACGCCGAGCATCGTTTTGTCTGAGCATGTCAGGCTGAGGGTGAATTTGACCCCCCCTGGCTTATCCAAAGAAGTTTTCGCGTTGGGCTTTAATTTACTGAACGGGGTTTCCCCCAAATCAGCCACCGCGAGCGACGAGCTGATGTTGCACGCCTCTGGCTTAATGGTTCCAGTCACTTGCAATTGCGCCGACGAATTGGCCGTGGCTAGCACGGGTGCCAGCGACGCGGCAGCTAAACAAAGGGATATCAGGGTTCGTTTCATGACAGGGCGCAGTGCACTCGACTCGGACAAAGATCTGGGTTAGGAACAGGTTATCCGGCCTAACTCGGCGGGTCACTAAGACTTGTCTTAATTCTTAGGGCGTCGCGGATCCCCTACCTCACTCCAACCGCTTCGAGGGTTGGCGCGTTAGCCAATCGCTATCTGCCCGGTGGTCAGTTCGACTCTACGCGCCGACGCGCGAAGTGGCTCATCGTTCAATTGCGTTCGACAGGGCGATTTACAAGTAAACCAGCTCTATGGTCGCCGAACCGTCCAGTTTTAGTCTGCGGCCCTTTGGGAGGAGGTCTGAATTGCGTATGCTTACGCCGATGACCGTAAGATTAATCGTCGCCGATTTGAACGGGACGACAACCCCTCTGTGCACGTTGATAAGGACCTTCAGTTCGTTAGGTACAAGCGACCCGTCAAGATCACAGTCGCTGGCCTCTTTCAAACAGGTGCCCAAGGTGGCAGTCTCCCCGTCCACCACGTGTCCTGACAAGTGGTCGAGTATGTAACTGCCTAGAGGAACCCCAGAAACGCTGCCCAAGCCGAATAGCCGTTTTTGAATAGTGACGTTCCAACCCAGATACGAAGCCGTTCCCGCCCGATTATCGATCACTCTGAAGCCAACCATCGTTTTTTCTGAGCATGTCAGGTTGAGGGTGAATGGGATACCCTCTTTTTGCTTATCCAAAAAAGTTCTCGCGTCGGGATTTAGTTTACTAAACGGGGTTTCCCCCAAATCAACCACCGCGAGCGACGAGCTGATGTTGCACGCCTCTGGCTTAATGGTTCCAGTCACTTGCAATTGCGCCGACGAATTGGCCGTGGCTAGCACGGGTGCCAGCGACGCGGCAGCTAAACAAAGGGATATCAGGGTTCGTTTCATGACAGGGCGCAGTGCACTCGACTCGGACAAAGATCTGGGTTAGGAACAGGTTATCCGGCCTAACTCGGCGGGTCACTAAGACTTGTCTTAATTCTTAGGGCGTCGCGGATCCCCTACCTCACTCCAACCGCTTCGAGGGTTGGCGCGTTAGCCAATCGCTATCTGCCCGGTGGTCAGTTCGACTCTACGCGCCGACGCGCGAAGTGGCTCATCGTTCAATTGCGTTCGACAGGGCGATTTACAAGTAAACCAGCTCTATGGTCGCCGAACCGTCCAGTTTTAGTCTGCGGCCCTTTGGGAGGAGGTCTGAATTGCGTATAGATGGGTCGATGACCCCAAGATTAATCCTCGCCGATTTGAACGCGACGGGTCTGTCGCCATCCGCGTCGAGAAGGACCTTCAGCTGATTAGGTAAAACGAACGGGTCGATACCACAGCCGCTGGCCCCTTTAGAACACGTGCCAATGAAGCCAGCCTCACTGTCCGTCTCGAAACCACCGTCGCCCTGCATCAGCTGGTAACTGCCTAAAGAAACTCCGGCAACGCTGCCCAAGCCGAATAGCCGTTTTTGTTCCTCGGCGTTCCAACCCAGATACGAAGCCGTTCCCGCCCGATTATCGACCACTCTAAAGCCCACGAGCATTTTTTCTGAGCATGTCACGGTGAGGGTGAACGGGTACCAATTAAAACGCGTAGAAGTGTTCGCGTCGGGATTTAATTTACTGAACGGGATTTCTCCCAAGTCAGCCACGGCGAGCGACGAGCTGATGTTGCACGCCTCTGGCTTGATGGTTCCAGTCACTTGCAATTGCGCCGACGAATTCGCCGTGGCCAGAACGGGTGCCAACGACGCGGCAGCTAAACAAAGAGAAATCAGGGTTCGTTTCATGATGGGGCGCAGTGCGCTCGACTCGCGCAAAAATCTAGGTTAGGATCAGGTTATCCGGCCAGACGCGGTGGGTCACTAAGATTTATCTTAATTCTTAGGGCGTCTTTGGCATGTCCGGGTGAACTGGCCTGTCCCCAGATTTAGTACTGAGCCGACATACGGTCCAGTGTTAAAACCCGTTGTTGCTGATGAGCCTGAGCAAACTGCCCGGGCGTTACATATCCAAGCGCGCCATGCGGCCTATCGGTGCAGTCAACGATCAAGGATCTCGCTGGGCGCAATGATAGGCCGGCGACGGCTGTCACTGCTCGTCACGCCGATACGGCGTGCGTAACGTCAGCTCTTGCAGATAGTCATCCATCGCACGGGTTTCACGCTGCAGGAAATCGTCAATCGCTCCGGCGAATTGGGCATCGCGTACCCAGTGTGCCGACCAGGTGGGCGTAGGCAGTAGTCCGCGCGCCATTTTATGTTCGCCCTGCGCGCCCCCTTCGAATCGTCCAATGCGATGCTGGATGCAGTATTCGATAGACTGTAGATAGCAGGTTTCGAAATGCAGGCCGGGGATGTACTCTATCGCGCCCCAATAGCGGCCATAGAGCGTCTGATTACCGCGTATGTTCAATGCTGCCGCTACCGGTTGATCGCCCCGCAGGGCGAGGATGATCACCACACAGTGGGGCAACTCCCACCGCAAACGCTGAAAAAACGCCTCGTTCAAATAGGGTGCGTTGCCGTGAGCGTAATAAGTCTCACAATAGCAGCGGTAGAAAAAGGCCAAGGTTGACGGGTCGATATCCGTCGACTCGACCCATCGAAAGGTCACTCCAGCCGCTTGGACTTTCTTGCGATCCTGGCGCAGCTTCTTGCGTTTGTCGTGGCTGAATGATGCGAGATACTCTGCCCAGTCGGCATACCCCGCGTTTTCCCAATGGAACTGCACGCCTTCGCGCAGCATGAATCCGGCGTCGCGAAGGACGCTGCGGTCGCCCTCGTTCGGAAACAACACGTGCACGGAGGACAAGCCGAACTGTCGTCCTAGAGCGATTAGCCCCCGAGCCAGCAAGGCGCGATCCGCGTCGTTGTGGGCAAGCAGCCGCGCCCCGCTCACAGGGGTAAATGGGATGGCGCTGACGAGTTTCGGGTAATACCGTAGACCGTGCCGTTCGTATGCGTCCGCCCAGGCATAGTCGAAGACATACTCGCCGCGCGAGTGGGATTTCAGATAGAGCGGCACGGCGCCCCCCAGACTAGCATCGCGATGCAAGAGCAGATAGACCGGCGTCCACCCCGTTTCAGCCGTCGCGCAGCCGGTCTCGTGCAAAGCAGACAGGAACTCGTGACGCAGAAACGGCTCTGCGCCCGCCAAGGCGTTCCATGCGCTGGCGTCCACCTGCGATAACGAGTGCACAACACTTAAGACGGCGGATTGAGTCATGCCGCAATGATATAGGAGGCCAGCAATGGCGTCCCCGGTGTAGGCGGCTGCTCTGGAGTTGGGAGCAGCATCTCGTTACGCGCGTCATGTACTGACACCCAACACGTTTTCTACCCGGAGTAGTCTCTTGACGTGGAAGTCGATTCTCGCGCCACGCCTGGCAATCCATCGACAACCATTAAAGCTGAGTCCCTGTTCAACCGCGTTAGTCACCCGGGAGGGGTCATGAAACACCTGTTCGCTACCGCTGTATTAGCCTGCGCATCGGCCAGCGCCCTCTGCGCCGAGGCGAAAAATCCCGCCAACGAGTTTGGCACGACAGCGAACTTCATCAAGGAATGTTCGGTCGACGGGAAAGGCGGCAGACCAACCAACGATTGCCGCAAGATGTTCGAGATGACCTTGCAGGCGCTCACGTATGCGACGGACCTACTGAAAACCGGCGCGATGGAAGCCGCCACCCCGCAGACGCGGATGGCGATACGCAATGTGAGCGCGTCCTATGACTGCCAAAAAGCAAGCGACCGCACCGATGCTATTCGTATCGTCGTGGATCGGATCAAAGCGCGCGATTATCTGGCAAATGGGCCGGCACTGGTCGAGATCGTTAATGCGCTGGCCGAGGAACCGATCTGTGGGAAGTTGGGCAACTGAGCGCAGCATTACTTCCAATGTTGATTCAGGTTCACAACTGATCTGACTCCACGCTCATAGATCGTCGCGGGCCCCGCTCTTATCATCGTCAGGATTGCGCGTTAATGCACGAACCTAAGTCGAAGTCGAGGAGCGAAGGGATGGATGATCTGGAAGGATGGAAAACGCTTGCGCGGGAGCATCGGGGAATTACCCAGCAGTTGGCCGCTTTTCTGGCAGGTATCAAGTCCGAAATCGTCCCTGAAAAGACCCGTCATATTCTCGAAAACGCGTTAGTGGACGCACTGGGCTGTGGGCTGTACGGGCTGACCACGCCATGGGGTCGTATTGTGGCCGAGTTCGCCAAAGAGCAGCAGGGCCCCGCAGAGTCCGTTCTATGGGGGAGCGGAGCGCGGGTGAGCGCGCTAAACGCGGTGTTGGCCGGCGGTACGGCGATCCACAGCTTTGACTTTGACGACCACAGCCGGGCGAAGATTCATCCCGGTGCATTGGTGGTGCCCGTGGTGCTTGCACTGGCGCAGCGCCAGCAAGTCGGCGGCGATCGTGTCCTGGCGGCCATGGCGGCGGGATATGAAGCGATGAACCGCGTGAGTCAGGCGTTCAATCCTAGCCGCGCCAGAATGCGCGGGTGGCATCTGACCGGAACGGCCGGGACGTTCGCCGCTGCCGCTGCGGCCTCGGTGATGCTCGGTTTGGACGCGGATACGACGGCCAGCGCCTTGGGCTTGGCCGGTACGCAGTCTGCGGGCACATGGGCGTTTACCGACGACGCAGGCATGAGTAAACGCCTGCATCCCGGCCGATCGGCGCAAGCCGGGCTGATGGCAGCGCTCCTGGCGCAGCGCGGCTTTGTCGGGCCGCGTTTCATTCTCGAGGCCGAGGACGGTGGGCTTTTGTTCGGGATGTCCGATACGCCGCGCCCCGCCATGCTGGTGGCGGATCTGGGGGTGCGATGGCATTCCGACGAGACGTGTTTCAAACCGTATGCCTGTTGTGGCAGCAATCACGCCTGCGTGGACGCCGTGCTGGATCTAATGCGGGAACACGAACTCATCCCTGCGGATATTGAACGCGTCGTTGCGGGCGTTGCCTCCGTGGTCGATACGCAAACGGGCTTCGAATATCGCGCTGATTCTGTGCTCAATGCGCAGATGAGCCTGCGCTACAACATTGCCGTCGCGATGTTCGATGGCCAGGCTTATTTGGAGCAATTCACCCCGGCGCGCATCGTGGAGCCGCAGGTGGTTGCGTTGGCGCGGCACGTGGAGATTGAAATTGATCCAGAGATCGACCGCGCCTATCCCCAAATCTATGGCGGAAGAGTGACCCTGGTCACCCGGCAAGGCCGGACGCTGACCCGCAAAGTCGATTATTCGCGCGGCATGCCGGAAAATCCCATGTCTGGCGCGGATATTGACGGCAAATTCATGTCGTTGGCTTCGGCTGCTGTCGGTGAATTCCACGCAGGTCAAGTGCTGGATGCTGCGCGCGGGGTATTCGCCGGCGGTAGTGTGGATGCGCTCACGAATGCCTTGACTCAGGTGCGAGTGAATCACATAGAACACGAGCCGGTTATGGCGTGATCTTGTCCCAGTCTGGGTTGCCTGAGATCTCCTCGATGAGAAAGTTTGCAAATGCGCGTACCTTTGGTGAAAGGTTGCGACTGGGTAAGTAGACAACGGAGACGGGTGGCCCCTCGCCCACATAATCAGTCAGTACGGGGCGCAGCCTGCCACCGCGTATCGCGTCGGCGGCAATGAAGTTGCTGATCATTGCGATGCCGAGTCCGGCCGCAGCGGCTTCTAGTAAGGACTCGGCGTTATTGACATTTAGCCGACCGGATACTGCCTTCGGACGCGCCTTGCCGTTCTGGCTGAAGGGCCAATCGCGATAGCGTCCCGTATGCATCTGCACATACGCCAGGCAGTGATGCTTGTCCAAATCGTCGGGCGTGCGAGGTTCGCCATGTTGTGCGAGGTACTCTGCCGACGCGCAGGCCATGAAACGAAGATGACAGAGCCTGCGAGCGATCAGGCGAGCGTCGGCGGGCTCGCCGATCTGCACCGCGATATCAATTCCTTCGTACGCCAGATCCACGCTGCGGTCGCTCAGTTCGGCATCCAACACAATCTCGGGATGCTGATACAGGAAACGGGGCATCATTGGCATGATCACGCGGCGCCCGAACCCGACGGGTAAGTGCACGCGCAGGCGCCCATGTGGTCGCGACGTGGCCTGGCCTAGCAGGTTTTCCGCGTCTTCGATCTGCGCAAGGATCTGCAGGCAATGCTCGAAGAAGCTGGCACCGTCATTCGTCAGCCCCACCGACCGAGTGGTGCGCTGTAAGAGCCGCACGCCCAATTCTTGTTCCAGGCGCGTAATGGCTTTGCTGACCGCCGAAGAGGTCAGCCCTAGGCGCTTGGCAGCCAGAGTAAAGCTGCGCGTCTCCGCTACCCGCACGAACACGCGCAGGGCGTTCAAGTTCTCCAATCCCGTTCTCCTAGATGCGGCTGATTTTTTCGTGAATTTCGTTCACGAGTATTTTGAATTCTGAGTCATTGATCGGTTTTTATAGCGTAATTAGACTGCACGCATCAATCAGTGTGTGAAAGAAATTCCCGCTCAACACGCCCGGACGAGGAGACATATGACTGAAGCGACATTGCCCGAATACGAGGTGTACGCGCTGCGTTATGGCACGCGAGACGCAAAACGGGCGAACCATTTCATTGGAGGCGATCCGCACGATGCGCCGATGCCGATGGACTATTACGTCTGGCTGGTACGTGGCAATGGCAAGGAGTTCGTTGTCGATACTGGCTTCGGCCCGGAGGTGGCGGCAAAGCGCGGTCGCACGCTTTTGCGCCACCCCGCCGAGGCATTGGCCATGCTGGGCGTGGATGTCACTGCCGTATCTGACGTCATCATTACGCACCTGCACTATGACCATGTCGGCACGTTCGACAGCTTCCCTGTTGCGCGCTTTCATCTGCAAGACGACGAAATGGCCTACGCCACCGGACGGCATATGTGCTATCGCCAATTCAATCATGGATATGAAGTGGACGAAGTGGTGGGCATGGTCCGCATGGTCTACAAAAACCGCGTGCATTTTCACAAAGGCAGTGCAGAACTGGCTGCGGGTTTAAGCGTGCACCGCATCGGCGGCCACACGCATGGCCTGCAGTGCGTCCGCGTGCACACCAAGCGCGGCTGGGTCGTGCTCGCCTCTGACTGCAGCCACTATTACGAGCATTTCGAGAAAAAGCGCGCGTTCACGACGGTTTTTCACGTCGGCGAATTAATCGATGGGTATAGCAAGCTCGACATGCTGGCCGACAGTTCCGATCACATCGTGCCCGGACATGATCCGTTAGTGATGCAGCGCTATGTAGCCCCCTCAGCGCGGCTTGAGGGAATTGCTGTTTGCCTGCATGAGGCGCCGCTCGTCTGAGCCGGGCTGATTCTCTCCTTGCGCGTTCACCTAAAGGCATATCAATGAGCAGCTCCAAACCTCCGTTGCTATCCAACGCCACCCGCGATCTTGCAGGCTTTGCGGCGCAGCTACGCTACGAGGACCTCCCGGCCGAGGTAATCGACAGCATGAAGAGCAGCCTGCTCGACAGCATTGGTTGTTGCCTGTATGGCGTGACGCTGCCTTGGACGCAACGCGTGCAAGCGATGGTGCAAGCCGAGCAAGCGGCCCCAATGGCAAGCATTTTTGGCAGTGGGCAGAGGACTTCTATTGCCAATGCTGTGCTCGTCAATGGCACGGCTGGCCACGCGTTCGAACTGGATGACATCCATAAAGAGTCCATCGTGCATGCCGGCTCCATCGCTGTTCCCATCGCGCTGGCGTATGCAGAGCGCGACGGCGGATGGCATGGGCGCGATCTTCTCACGGTGATGACTGCCGGTTATGAGATTGGCACGCGCGTAGGTAATGCCGCGACGATGAGCCTGTTTTACCGGGGCTTTCATCCGCAGGGGACCTCGGGTGTTTTCGTCGCCGCGGCATCGGCCGCGAAGGCGCTCGGGCTCGATGCCAATCGTTTCCTGCATGCGCTGGGGATCGCGGGCTCGCAGGCAGGCGGGCTGATGGCTGCTCAAGAAGGCGCAATGGTTAAACGCTTTCACGCGGGACGCGCCGCCCAAAGCGGCGTCTACGCCGCGGAGCTTGCCGGCCGTGATTTCACCGGTATTGAAGATGTGTTGGAAGCCGCGTATGGGGGGTATCTCAGCTCTTACTCTGACCAACCCAACGCCGCGCGGCTGACGGATAATTTAGGCACCGTCTGGGAAACGGCCAAGGTCGGCTATAAACCGCATGCCAGTGTCACGAGTATCCACGCCGCGCTGGACGCCCTCGTCCACATCATGCGCGATCACGACTTGAGCGCCGAGGATATCGCCACCGTCCGGGTCGGCGTGAGCAATATGACCTATGTGCATTGCGCATGGGAATACAAAGCGCAAGGCGTCACGGCGGCACAGATGAATCTGTACTACGGTCTGGCCGTCATTGCACACGATGGGGTCGCCTTCGTGGATCAGTATCGCCAGGATCGCCTGGCTGAACCCAGGTTGTTGAATCTAATTGGCCGTATCGAAGCGTACATAGACCCGGAGATTGAGAGGATGGGTCCTCCTTATCGCCACGCGGCGGTGGTGACGGTCGTCACGCGCGACGGCCGCGAGCTGCTGCATCGCGAGCTCAACCGGCGTGGCAGCCCGGAAAACCCCATCGGCCGCCAGGACGTGGAATACAAGTTCCGCAATGTCGTGGATGCCTGTCTCTCAAAACAAGAGGTCGATCGCGTCATAGCCCTGGTCGACCAGGTGGAGAAGCTGCAAGACGTGAGCGAGCTCATCAACTTGCTCGCGGCGCCATACCGTTGAATCGCGCAACCTGTACGCTTGGAGGAGATCCAAATGACTGTTGATAGCAACTCGTCTCATCACCATAAAAGAATAAGGACGGATGGACGCCGCTGTGTCGCGGGGCAGCGTCTCTTTGCGGCGATGTTAGGGGGGCTCGTCGCGATGGCGGCCTTGCCTTCGACCACTTTGGCTGGTGAGTGGCCGGAGCGACCCATCCGGCTCATAGTGCCGTATACGCCCGCTGGCGGTACAGACCTGCTCGGCCGCATGCTGGCACGGCGTCTAACCGAATCACTGGGCGTACCAGTCGTGGCCGAAAATCGACCTGGCTCGGATGGCAGCATCGGCACCGACGCCGTGGTGAAGGCTGCGCCGGATGGCTATACGTTGCTCATCGATGGAACCAGCCAGGCCTATAACCAAGCGCTAGGCAAGAAGCTTCCCTACGAGACATCTCGCGATCTTGCCCCTATCGTGCAGACCGCCAACCAGCAGGTCTTGCTGCTTGTCAATGCCAAACAGCCATTCAAGACGCTGACAGAGCTTATCGACTACGCAAAAAAGCATCCGGGCAAGCTTAATTACGGCTCGAGTTCGAATGCCAATGCCTTGCCTATGGAGCTGCTCAAGTCCATGACGGGTATCAATATCGTGCATGTGCCCTACCGCGGTTCGGGCCCCATGCTGAACGACCTGTTGGGCGGACAAGTTGAACTGGCGATGAGCGGAGCGGCCGCGCCAATGCCGCATGTGCAGGCCGGCTCATTGCGAGTGTTGGGCATAGGCGATGAGCGTCGCTCGCCCACACTGCCCGATTTCCCCACGATTGCCGAAGCCGGCGTTCCGGGCTTTCAAACGCTGCAATGGAGCGGATTGTATGCGCCCGCGGGTACGCCCGTCCCGATTATCGAACGACTGAATCGGGAGGTCGTACAGATTCTTAAAGACCCGAAATTCCGCGCGGAAATGGTCGCGGCTGGTTTCGATCCGGTCGAAGGCGAAAACACGCCGCAGCACTGGCGCGATCTGGTCTCTAGCGAGGTGACCAAGTGGAGCAAGATTGCTCAGGACGTCGGCTTGCGCGCGCAATAAGCCTGCGCTCCCGGCAGCTCCAGGACTGAGACCGTTACGTGATTCTGTAGGTCCGATTTCTCAACCCAAGCGTGGCTGCCGCAGGCGGGCGCTTGAGTGCCAATGCACCTTTTTGATGGAAATGATAGTGATGAAGAAAACTCTCGCGGAACAGTTGGCGGCCCATTTTTGTGCGCTGGACTACGACACGCTCGCGCAGGAGAATCGCCGCGCAGTGAAACGCCTCCTGCTGGATTATTTAGGAGTGGCGGTGGCCGGCAGTCAGACCGGCAGTGGCAAAGTCGCCCGCGAGTACGCAATGTCAAGCGGCGGGTTCGAAGAGGCCACCTTGATCGGCGACGGTCGCCGTGCCCCCGCGATGCAGGCGGCACTGGCCAATGCGATTTCCTCGCATAGCGTGGAACTGGATGACATCGATGTGCTGGCGCTATTCCACTTTAGCCCCCCGGTTTATTCAGCCGCGCTAGCCACCGCCGAGCAAAAGGGGCGTGACGGGCGCGATCTACTGGTCGCTCTAGCAGCAGGCTGCGAAATGATGGAGCGGCTGAGTAAAGCCGCCAACAATTCTTTGCGCAACCGGGCTTACCATACGACGCCGACTTGCGGGATCTTTGGCGCCACCGTGGCTGCGGGACTGCTCCTGGGCAACTCGGAGGAGCAGATGGTGTCTTCACTAGGCCTGGCGGGCGCCCAGTCGGGCGGGCTGATGGAGATGTACGGGCCGTCAATGCAAAAGCGTTTTAATCCGGGGCCGGCGTCGCGAGGCGGCGTGACAGCCGCGGCGATGGCCAATATGGGGTTCACGGGCGCGGCCACGATTTTCGAGGGTGAGCGGGGTTGGCTCAAGGCGTTCACAGATCAGAACGACCCCGGGCAGCTATCTTTGGATCTGGATAAGCCTTATCAGCTCGATATCGAGTTCAAACCCTACTCGTGCGCGCGGCCCATCCACAACGCGATTGACTGCGCATTGGAAATACGCAAAAAACATGCGCCGGATCTGAATCGCATCAAGAGCATGACCATGGCGCGTCACCCAGACTGGGCACACTACCATCAGAACGCCAGCCCGCAGACCTATCACGAGGCACAGGTGAGCCTGCCGTACTCAGTGGCGGTTGCCTTCACGGACGGGCAGGCGCTGTTTCCGCAATATAACAACGCGCGCTTGAAAGAGCCCATGCTGCTCCGGCTGTCGGAGATGCTGAAAATCACTGTGGATGACTCGCTTCCGCGCGGCGTTTCTTGCCGACTCACCGTAGAAATGGACGATGGCACCCGCCACGAAGCCCAAGTCGATTATCCCAAAGGCTCTATCCAGAATTCGATGTCCGATGCGGAGCTGCAAGCCAAATTCGACAGTTTGACGATCCCGGTAATCGGGCAGTCGCGATCCGCCGAGGCGGCCGATATGGTGGCCAATATCGAACAATGCCGCGATATCGGGGTGTTGATGCGCGTGCTGGCGCCAGCATCCAATTGATGTGCGCAAGGGCTATACGCATTAGCACCAATCATCAAAGGACATCAGATCCGCTATGGTTGCTGCGGCTTTTGCCGGCGAGGGTGGGGAGTTTCGTTGCTCTCCGGAGTTCATGATCACGGCAGCGGGCCGAGCATTCGGTATAGAAGAACTAACCACTACATCTCATAGGAGGTTGGTCGACTGTTGACGATGACGGCCCTGCTCGTCATCGCGGCGGGCGACCATAAAAAGCAATCATCATGATCAAGCAACTCTCTGTCGTCCGTCGTCGCCTGCTGCAAGCCGTCGTGGCGGCTCCCATGACATGCCTTGCGCTACCTGGGGTTGCCGCTAATGCGTATCCGTCCAAGCCGATCACCATGGTGGTGGGCTTTCCGCCTGGCGGGTCGAACGATATTGTGGCTCGCATCATCGCACCCAAGTTAGGAGAGCTGTTGGGAACGTCGGTGATCGTGGAGAACAAACCCGGTGCCAACGCAACGATTGGCACGGAGTACGTGGCACGCGCCAAGCCTGACGGCTACACGATCACGCTGGGCAGCGTCAGTCCGTTGCTGTTGAGTTATTACGCGTACCCCAATTTGCCGTATGACCCGTATACGGACCTGTCGGGGATCACGACCGTGGCAGCTACGCCCGAGTTAATCGCGATCAATCCGAATGTCCCCGCGAAAAGCCTGGCCGAATTGGTTGCTTTATCGAAAAAGCAAGACGTGACATTAGCCTCGGCCGGCAACGGCGGCTTGCCCCATCTGGCGATCGAATTACTGAAGGCGCAATCCCAGGGCAGGATCGTCCACGTGCCGTATAAGGGAGCGAGCCCCGGAATGGTCGACGCCGTGGGCGGGCATGTGAACGGCATCATCATGGACTTGCCCGCGTTGCACAAGCTCGTTACTGAGGGGCGGCTGCGGCCTATCGTCGTCACCGATACCAAGCGTTCGCCCGCCATGAGCGAGGTTCCCACCACCGTGGAAGCGGGCTTGCCGTCGGTCATTGCATTCAATTGGTTTGCCGTGATGGGCCCCAAGGGTCTTCCCATGGAGATTCGCGAGAAGCTGCATGATGCGCTCGTCAAAACGGTTAACGACCCGAGCACCAAGGAAAAACTGGAAAAACTCGGAATTGGCCCCTTTACTCAAGCATCCCCGGCCGCCTTTGATACGTTCATGAAGGAAGAAGGACAACGCTGGAGCAAGCTTATTAAAGACGCGGGAGTCAAGACGGATGATTGAGCCTGCGGCCAACATGTTATTGGCGCAGCCTGGCCGGATTGGCGGGCTGCGCTTAAAAAACCGTGTCGTGATGGCCCCGATGGGCACGAATTACAGTACGACCGACGGTCTGTCAACGGAGCGTGACAAGCAATACTATGAAATGCGCGCCAAAGGCGGCGTGGGCATGATCATGACAGAGGCCATGGTCGTCACCGAGCAGGCACGCCCCCATCACAATTCCTTGTGCTGCTATCACGACCGGTTCATTCCAGGTTTGGCCAGCATTGTGGAAGCGATCAAGCGGCATGACTGTCATGTGTTTGGTCAACTGAATCATCGCGGCGGGTTGCTCAGGCGTTCCGTGCTGAACATGGAGCCGGTCGGGCCCTCTCCATGGGTAAATCCGAACACGGGCGACAAAGTGCGGCCCTTGACTGTCGAAGAGATTGTGGAGATCCAGAAACTCTTCGTGGCCAGCGCGCGCCGGTTGTGGCTGGCGGGCTATGACGGCGTCGAAATTCACGCGGCCAATGGTTATCTGTTTCAACAGTTTTTTAGCCGCCGCATCAATCAGAGGACCGATGCCTATGGCGGGTCTCTGCAGAACCGCATGCGGTTTCTCCTGGAGACGGTCGCGCGGGTGCGCGAGGCGCTGCCAGCACTTTGTCTGGTGGTGAGGCTATCGGCGAGCGAGTTTGCTGACGGCGGCTACCCCGAAGAGGAGATTATTGCGCTCGCGCAAGCGTTGGAGCATGCCGGGGTCGATGCCATCGATCTGTCCGGGGGGAGCAATGAAAGTCCGCAGCTGTCGAAGTTCTGTATTCAGCCGCCGTCCTTTCCCAGGGCTTGTCTGCTGCCCTATGCGAAACCAATAAAACAGGCGCTGTCCATCCCGGTGTTCCTGGCCGGCAGGATTGTCAGTCCGCAAGACGCCGAACATGTTCTGGCCGAGGGCGGGGCGGACTTCGTGTCTGTCGGCCGCGCGCTCTATGTCGATCCCTACTGGTGTGACAAGGCGTTTGGGAAGATCCGCGCGCCGATTCGGCAGTGCATCGCCTGCAACGTCTGCTTCGATCGCTTGACGCTGGAGAAGGATGTGTCTTGTGTCCAGAACCCGATGGTTGGCACCGAATTCGAGGCGCTGGAGTACGCGGAGCCGCAGCTTTTTCCGGCCCCCGCAGACGGCCGTCGGCGCGTCATGGTGGTGGGCGCGGGTGTGGCCGGGGTGGAGGCCGCGCGCGTGCTCAAGGGGCGTGGACACGACGTCGAAGTTTGGGAGGCGCGGCCACAACCCGGCGGGCAGGTGCCGCTGGCGGTGGCCGCGCCGGATAAAGAGGAGGTGGTACCGATCTGGAGCTATCGGTGGGAAAGTCTGAAGACCATGGGTGTGCCGCTTCATCTAGGCGTCGGGGTGGACACCGAACAAATCCGGTTGTTTGCGCCAGACCATATCGTGCTCGCCACGGGGTCCGCGCCCGCTGCACCACCGGTGGACGTCAGCGGTCTAGCCGCGACAGTTAGCGTGATGCACGCCTGGGATGCATTCGAAAGATTAGAGAGTTTCAAGCCAGGCACGCCCGTGACCATCGTAGGGGGCGGTATGGTGGGCGCGGAACTGGCAGATGCGTTGCGTGTGCGCGGGGCCAGTATCACCATCGTCGAGCGAATGCCAACCATTGCGACCGGAATGGCGCGCAACAACCGCTTTGAGCTAATCGAACGATTGGCGGCGGCGGGCGTTGAGATAATCACCAACGCCCGAATCATGGAGATCAAAGGCGACCGCATGGCGTACCAGCGTGGGGACGATCCCCCGGCGAGCCTGCGTATGGGGCAATGGCTGATCTTCGCTACCGGACCACGGCCAAAACTCAGTGCGCTCGAAAGTGTTCAGGCCAGCGGCATTCCTTTCACCCGGATCGGGGACTGCAATAAGCCGGGGGATTTTCTGGCGGCGATTCGCGATGCCGCGATGACAGCCTTGTTGATGGACCTCAACAGTAATCGCGATGGGGTCGGGAGCCCCTCTCATAGAACAAAACGGAGACCGCATCATGAAGAACATCTATAGGCTCGTCATTGTCAGCGCGATGTCAGCGTTAGCCCCCGCCGCCAGTGCAGCGAACGACTATCCCAGCAAACCGATACGGGTCGTCATCATGTTTCCCGCCGGGGGCAGCGCCGATATCGTCGGGCGCATGGTGACTCAAAAGGTCGGCGAGATGTCAGGTCTGAATTTTGTGGTTGAAAATCGGCCCGGTGCGGGCGGCAACCTGGCGCTTGAAACGGTGGCCAACGCAGCGCCCGACGGCTACACCGTCGTGTTTGCTACGCCGGGCATTGCCATCAATCCCAGCCTGTACGCAAAGGTGCCGTACAAGCTCAGCGATTTCAAGGCCATCTCTCTGGTGGGCGAGGCGCCGTTGATGCTGCTGGCCCGGCCATCGTTAGGAGTGAAATCCATTGACGAACTCGTGACCGCTAGCAAGAAAGCGCCAGATGCTATTCGATTTGGCAGTTCGGGTAACGGGAGTTCGTCGCATCTGGCCGGAGAAGTATTGCGGGCCATGACGGGTCTGCAATATTTGCACGTACCCTATAAGGGCGGCGGAGCGGCAATGACGGATGTCATAGGGGGACAAACGGATATCACCGTACAGCCTATCGCGGAGAGCCTGGCCTTTATACGAAATGGTCGCCTGCAGGGCTTGGGACAGACGGGACGGGTCCGTTCGCCCATCGCGCCCGAGATCCCCACCATCGAGGAGGCAGGCGTAAAAGATTATGCCTCCACGACGTGGTACATGCTGGCGGCGCCGGCCAAGGTGCCAGACGAGGTCGTCGGGACCTTGGCCCAGCGATTTTCCGAGGCATTGGATCAGCCGGATCTGCGCGAGCGTCTCCAGAACATCGGAATCAACACCATCAATGACGGGCCAAAAGGTGCGGGCGAATTCCTCAACAGCGAAGCCCAACGATGGGAGAAACTGATTAAAGACGCTAAGATCCGCCTTGAATGAGGCCACTTCAACGTACGTATATCGATAGAGATTCTGATGATTCAGTCATCCAAGCAAATTTTGCGCGAGAAAGTCGGGCGCCGTAATGGCCTGATCGTGGCCGGTGCGTTTAACGCCATGAGCGCCCGCGTCGTTGCCGACCAGGGCTTTGAGGCGGTCTATCTGACGGGCGCGGGTCTGACCAATATGCACTATGGTGCGCCGGACCTGGGAATCATCGGCTTGCGCGACGTGGCAGACGCCACGACACGCATTCGGGAGGCGGTGGAGGACTTGCCGTTGATCGTGGATATCGACACCGGATTCGGCAACGCGGTGAACGCTTGGCATACCGTGCGCACGCTGGAGCGCGCGGGCGCCGATGCGGTGCAGATCGAAGATCAGGTCTTTCCCAAGCGTTGCGGGCACTTTGCCGGCAAGGCGGTGGCGCCGCTATCTGAGATGCTCGACAAAATTCGCGCCGCCACCGACGCACGCAATGACCCCGATTTCCAGGTCATCGCACGTACAGATGCTTGCGCCGTGGAAGGCTTTGACGCCGCGATCGAGCGTGCTCAAAAGTTTGCGGAGGCGGGCGCGGACATTCTGTTTGTAGAGGCCATGACAAGCCTGGAGGAGATCCGCAAGATCCCGCAGCTATTGGACAAACCTTTGCTCATCAATATCGTGGTGGGCGGGAAAACTCCCACGCTGACGGCGTCGGAGCTCGGCGACCTTGGCTATAGCTTGGTGCTGTACGCTAACGCCGCGTTGCAGGGGGCGGTGTTGGGCATGCAGAATGCATTGTCAGCTCTCAAGCGCGATGGCAAACTGGACGAAGACCCTGCACTGCTCGCGCCCTTTGCCGAACGGCAACGTCTGGTCAACAAGCCTTTGTACGACGCCCTGGAGCAACGCTATGCGAAACCCTAATAGCTCTGGCTGAGAAGCGCTGCACCGGATACCGTGGTGGTTGTGCCTACAGACATGTCGCTTCCCTTCCCGCTAACCCTGCTTCAACCGGTCTTCGGTAGCCGTCCATTTTTCGTATTCAAACAAAGTCCATAGCTGCCGGTGAGACAACATTTTGTCCGCAGAGTTGGCCGTGGTGCCGTTTGCCGCCAAGTCCTGAAGCATCGCGGCCCCCGCGTGGGCAAAACAGCGCGTGATGGCGTTGGGATAGATCGCCATAGCGAAGCCCAGTTCACGCAGACGCGCTGCGGGCGTAATGGGCGTACGGCCACCCTCGACCATATTGGCCAATACCGGCGCGTTGATCTGGCGGGCTACCTCGGCCAACTCCTGTTCGTTTTCCGGGCTCTCCACAAAAATGACGTCGGCACCCGCTTCGACGTAGGCGGCTGCCCTGTCCAATGCTGCCTGCAGGCCGTGATCGCTGCGTGCATCCGTACGAGCAATGATTACCAGATCCGGATCGATACGCGCATCCACGGCAGCCTTTAGGCGCCCCACCATTTCCTGCGTCGTCACCAGATTTCGCCCGCCTTCGTGCCCGCATTTTTTGGGCCACGACTGGTCCTCGATCTGAATGCCAGAGATGCCCGCGCGTTCGAAGGCGCGCACGGTACGAATCACATTCAAGGGGCCGCCATAGCCCGTATCTGCATCGACGATCACCGGAATCGACACCACGTCGGCCACGCGTGTGGCGCGGTCCAATATCTCGGCAAACGACATCAAACCCACATCCGGCGCGCCAAGAGCCGACATCGACATGCCCGAGCCGGTCAGATATAGCCCATTGAAACCCGCCTGCTCGATTAACCGTGCGCCCACGCAGTCGTAGGCCCCCGGCGCCACCAACACGTCGGGTGCTGCAATGTGCCGGCGCAGTGCCGCATTTCGCCCCGTGGATTGGCGTAGGCCCAACGGGTAGTCGCGGGAATCAGACATGAATGCAAAGCTCCTGATGGTGTGGATCCGCCATGCTCGCGACAGTACGCAAGCCCAAGGTCGTAAACCACTTGATCGAATAAATTTTATCTAATAGAATTGAATTCTTCTTAATAGAATATTGGCGCCCGCTCCTTCTGTCAAGGATGGCGAAGGTTTTGCTATGGCTCGCTATCCCGTACGTCAGCCCGATCCTGCTCAAGTCGCCGATGGAGGCGTCACCGCGGTTGACCGCGCACTGGCCGTCTTGATGGCATTTCGAGAAGACGACGCAGGCGTGACATTGCGAGAGCTGAGCGAGCGCGTCTCGCTGGTGCCCAGTACCGTCCTGCGGCTACTGGCATCCCTGATCCATGCGGGTTTCGTGCAACGTGACGCCGAAGCCCGATACCGGCTCGGCCCGTCCGCTGCACACTTGAATCGCGTTTATGCCGCTTCGTTTCGCTTGCAAGACATCGTGCTGCCGGTATTGCAGACTCTGGTAGCTCAGACGCGCGAGAGCGCGTCGTTTCATGTGCGCCAGGGCGAACAACGACTGCTTCTATATCGAGTCAATTCGCCCGAACCGCTGTCAGACCAGAGTCGCGCGGGTGATTTGCTTCCGCTGGATCAAGGCAGCGGTGGGCATGTTTTGCAAGCCTTTTCCGGTGCGACCGGCGATATTTATGACCGTATCCGCGCCGAAGGCTACATGAGCATGCCAGTCAGTGATCGCTCGGCGGATCTGGCAGGGATCTCGGCTCCCGTGTTCTACCCGGACCGACAGTTGGCAGGCGCACTCACGCTCACGATGCCGGCGCACCGCTTTCGCAAGACCCATGTGCCGGTGCTCAGACGTGCAGCAAAGTCGCTAACCGCGGCGCTCGGCGGCTCCCCGCGCGTTGAATAGGTGTGACGCCATGCCGATTCCCCAGGAATAGCCCTCATGAACCTGGCTTTTTTTGCGACATTGAGTGCCGTCATCAAACACGGCAGCTTTGCCCGGGCGGCCATCGAGGTCAATCTCTCGCCAAGCACCGTCAGTCTGCAAATGAAGCGGCTGGAGGAATATTACGGTCAACCGCTATTTGATCGTAGCGGCACCACCATCAAACCCACTCCCCTTGCCCACGAAGTCGCGGGACTGATTAGCGGCACCCTGGATCAGATGGAGTCGCTGCGACGCCGCGGTTCCTCCGTGATCGAAGGTAGCGTGGCTCTCGGCGCGATCGAAAGCATGCAAGCGCATATCTTGCCCGATGCTTTGCGCTATATCCGTCAACACAGCCCGCGTCTGAGTGTGCGCCCAGTGCGCGACACCAGCTTGGGATTACTCAACGGGCTGAAAGAAGGCACTATCGACGCGGCCATCGTCGCGTTTCCCGGCGAGGAACGGAACAAACGCCTCGACTGGCTGCCACTGCTGCAAGTCGAGTTGGTGCTGATTGCCCCGAAAGATTCCACCGAGGACAGCGCTACTGCATTGCTCCAGTCGCATGACCTCATTCGTTATGGACGCGGCTCTAACCTTGCTGTTGCCATCGATCGCTATCTGGCTGCATCGGGAAATACCGCACGAGGTACGCTACAGATGGACTCCACGCATGCGATTCTCGCCATGGTCTCGGCTGGGCTAGGCATTTCGATCTTGGCCTGGCCGGATCGACGTGCCTTTGTCGGCTACCCGGTCCGTGAAGTTCGGCTCGGGCCTCACGCCCCGCGCATGTATTTTTCCTTGGTCACCCGCAAAGGCGAATCCTCGGACCGCGTTCTCTCTGTGATCAAGGATGCGGTCATCCATGCCGCTGACCTTGCTGCCGGACGCAACCGCTGGCTCTAGCTCCGAGAGGAGCATTCGATTTTCCTCATTCCCAAGTTTGAAATCCTCGCTGGCGACATGACTCGCCCGTCCCTAGAATGGCTCACAACAAAGTGAACATAAGGCCGGATGACCGGATTACCTGCGGCCATACCGGCGAGCAACAACCGTCTAGGGGAAAATATGAAGGTGTCTATCAAACACGCCACTCTCAGCGTACTGAGCCTGGCTATCCTGTCTGGCGCTCCCGCGGTGCACGCAGACGACTATCCCAGCAAACCCATCACCTTTATCGTCGGCTATCCCCCAGGCGGTGCCAGCGATGTGATCTCCCGATTGATCGCGGGTCACATGCAGACTGCGTTAAAGCAACCCGTCATTGTCAAAAATCAGCCCGGCGTCAATGGCAATATCGCCACTGAGGATGTCGCTAAAGCACCGGCTGATGGCTATACCCTACTGCTGGGCACCATTGCCAATTCAATCAACGCCAGCCTGTTAAAGAATATTCATCACGACGTAAATAAAGACTTTATTCCCGTCGTGCAGTTCATGTCCTCACCGAGCGTGTTGGTCGTGACATCCAAGCTCCCTGTGAAATCGGTCGCCGAACTCGTCGCCTTGGCGAAAGAAAAGCCCGGCGCATTGAGCTACGCCTCGACCGGCTCGGGTAGTTCGCCCCACCTCGCCGGAGAGTTGTTCAAACTGCGCACCGGCACCGACATGCTGCATGTACCTTACAAAGGCGCCGCCCCTGCGCTAACGGACGTGATCGCTGGTCACGTGCAAACCGGATTCAAGACGGCTCTATCGGCGCTGCCTAGTATGCAAGATGGCAGCATTCGCCCCGTCGCCGTGGCAGACAAGCAGCGCATGCCTGAGTTGCCGAACGTCCCCACCATGGCCGAAGCCGGCTATCCGGATTTCGAGGTGCTGTCGTGGAACGGCATTTTCGTACCGGCAGGCACGCCGCCTCAAGTCGTGGAAAAACTGAATTCGACGGTCAACGACATCCTGAAAAATCCGGAGATCGTTTCGCGCATCCGCGGCATGGCTGGTCGCCCCGGAGGGGGAACGCCAGAGCAATTCCGCACCTTAGTGCAATCAGAGACCGAAAAATGGGGTGAAGTTATTCGCCAGAACAACATCACCCAGCAGTAACCGCGTCGCAGCGCACCTGCAGACACGTGCATATTACGAAGCAGATAGGGATCATAAATGGACAAGCTGGAAAAATGGCGCGGCTACGTGCCCGACGAAGAGCTGGAAACATACCGTAAAGGAGGGTTTGCCAATCGCCTGGGAATCGGCAAGCGCCCGGCACTCGTAAATATCGACACCACGCACATGTTCGTGGATCCATCTTATTCGTTCTGCGGCGCGGCCATGCCTGAGTTGGTCGCCGCGATTGAGCGCATTACGGCATTGTTTCGCGAGCTCAATCTGCCGATCTATTACACCCGGCGGGACGATCGCTCACTGCCCTCGTATCGGGGTGCGTGGAACCTGAAGCTGGCACGTCCGGACGATGTGCAATTCGTCGCAGATCCAAAAGCCGACGAGTGGCCAGAGAGCTACGCCCCCCAGCCAGGCGATCGCGTCGTCATGAAGAACAAGCCCTCGGGTTTCTTTGGCACGATGCTGGCCGATTTTCTGCGCTACGACGAAGTCGATACCGTCATCATGGTGGGCATCTCGACCTCGGGTTGTGTGCGCGCCTCTGCCGTGGACGCGTTCTCACATAATTTCCGCGTCGTGCTGATCGAGGAAGCCTGCGGCGATCGTAGCCCCCAGGCTCACAAGGCCAACTTGTTCGATCTGGACATGAAGTTTGCCGATGTCGAGTCCTTGGATTACGTTATTGACGAGTTGCAGAAAAAGTTTGGCTGAACCGCCTCTGGTAAAAAAAACGCTGACTCGAGGGTCAGCGTTTTTTTTACATCATTTTTCGACCTTCTTACGCGCCGAAGCCGCCAGCTTTTCATACAGCACGAGTTCGCGGTCAATCGTCTTCGCAAACTCAGCCGGCGAATCCTGCAACACCGGACCCATGCCCATTTCGCGCACTTGCTTCTCGAAATCCGGCGACACCACGAGCTTGTCCAGCGATTGCTTTAACGTATCGATCACAGCCGGACTCGTGCCGGCCGGCATCAACAGCCCCGTCCACGAATCGAAACGAAAGTCGGGCATGCCCGCTTCGGCAAAGGTCGGCGTGTCAGGCAGAGAGACATAACGTTCCGGCGAGGCAACGGCCAAGACGCGCACTTTGCCGCTCTTGATATGGGGCAACACCGAACCCAGCGTCGCAAACGACATATCCACGTGCCCTGCGATCAAATCCACCATCGCGGCAGCCGCGCCTTTATATGGCACAGGAGTGATCTGCGTATTCGTAAGCTGAGTAAACAGTTCCACCGCCAGCAAGGGGGACGCACCTTGAGCCGCGGCGTTGTACTTGTTCGGCGCCTTGCGCACCGCCTCGACAAATTCAGCAAAATTATTGGCAGGGAAATCGTTACGCACGACCAAGACCGTCGGCGCGACGGCGACGGTGCGCACCGGCATCAGATCCTTGCGGCTGTCCACGTCCAAGCCCTCGGTCATCCAAGGGTTGATGGTCAAATTCAAGCTCGCAACCAGACCCGTATAGCCGTCCGGCTTGGCCCTTGCGGCCGCCTTGGTGCCGATATTGCCGCCCGCGCCGCCCTTGTTCTCCACGATGAACTTCTGACCGAGATCATCACCCAGATGCTGGGCGATGAGCCGCGCGATCAAATCGGTCGGGCCGCCGGCGGGAAAGCCTACAACCAGGTTCACTGGCTGGCTCGGATAGGTCTCAGCCATGACAACCGGACTGGACAGCAAACCCAGGCAAAGTGGCAAGCACGCGATGCGACGGAAAAATTTCGATAGCCTCATCTCATGCTCCTTCAGGCCACCTGGCGGCGGCCGCAACCGCACGGGACGACAAAATTAGGATATTGAACAGCTCGGTGGTCCTGCATGGCTTTCCTCTTGAATCATTATTGTGCCGGTGGGCGTAAAGGCTTGTTCCTCCGGCGACAGAACATCCTGGTGTATTCGTTCGCAGCGGCAAAGTCGCTTAGCGTTTCTGTCGGATCAATGTCATGGCGAGCGGCGCATACCTCCAGTAAAGCTATCCAACCAAGGGCTTAATCAAATACCCGAGCACGGCGTGGCTCAGGGGTAAAGTGGCGCTCCAGCGTACGAGCCGCACGCATTAAACGCGCTTCCTGCAAAAATCCCGCTGCCAGTTGAACCGCGATGGGTAGCCCCTTCGCGGTGAAGCCGGCCGGTACGGACACGGCCGGATGACCGGTCAGCGAGAACAGGCTGCCTGCCGAACGTGTCGTGAAATCAATGACGGATTGCTCATCCGAGAAGGCCGGTGCAACCCGGTCAGTCATCGGCACCAGCAGAAGATCGACCTCATCGAATAAGCCATCCACACGCGCGACCAACTCATGGCGTTTACGCAATGCCTCCTGATAGTCGTGTTCCCGAATATCCTTTCCGATCTGCAGCTTTTCCCGTAACGAGCGGCCCATCGCATCGGCATGAGCCAGATAATCCTGTTCGTGCACCGAGTAGCACTCATAACGATTGATCGGTGCCGTGACGGCGCGGAACTCGGCAGGCGCGAGGGGCAGCGCGATGTCGCGCAATTCAGCGCCCTGAGCCAGCAGAACCTTGCTGGCCTGCGTCAATGCCTCGTCAATTTCCGCCTCTACGCCGCTTGTGGGGTCCATGCGGCGCACTACGCCTACGCGCAATCCGACTACGCCTGCGTTCAGGGTGGGCAAAACGGGTTGGACCGCCTCGGCCAGGCTGACTGGATCCGCCGGGTCATGGCCGGCGAGCGCCTCGTACACCAGACATGCGTCTTCGACGGTCAGCGCCAGCGGACCCACCGTATCAAAGCTCGCACAATTGCGCATGACGCCATGGCGGCTCACGCGACCGAAGGTAGGCTTAAGACCCACTACGCCGCAGGCGGCAGCCGGCAAACGAACGGAGCCTCCTGTATCGGTCCCGATCGCAAAACATGCGGTTCCTGCCGCGACAGCAGCCCCGGCTCCGCTGGAGGACCCGCCCGTAAAGTGCTCAGGATTCCAGGGGTTGTATGCCGGCGGTGTGTCCAAATCGAAATGGACCGCACCCGTCCCAGTACCGTATTCCCACGTGTTTAGCTTGCCGATCAACACCGCGCCGGCAGCCTGTAGTCGCGCGACCAACGTGGCATGCAATGAAGGGTCATGGCGCTGCGGGACGCGCGATGCTGCCGTCGTCGGCATTCCCGCCGTATAGATGTTGTCTTTCACGGCAAACGGAATGCCATCGAGCGGCCCGAGCCGCTTGCCTTGTTCACACCGGACGGTAGCGGCGGCAGCGGCATCGCGGGCGGCATCTTCGTCAAAACGAAGATAGGAATAAATCCTCCCGTCCACCCGTTTGATCCTGTCGAGAACCGCCTGCAGCAAGTCCGAGGGGCTCAACTCACCGGCGTCGATCAACGCACTGGCCTGAGCCACGGAAAACGAGGCTGGATCTCGCGCGGAGAGAAACTTTAAATCCATATGTCCGTATTAAACAAACGTTTTAACTGTCTGTTTGAATTATCATGGCCAAGGTCGCCACGGCGCAAGGCGTTTTTAGTTGGTACAAACCCGCAGACGTCCGGGGGACAAGTTGCACCAGGAGCAGCACTAGCTATGCAAGAATTCGAAGACCCGGACCGTCACCACAGCCCTAAACGCCTAGCCATCCTGGCCGCGGCGAAAGAGCTCGTGGCTCGCAAGGGGCCCAATGGCACGACCGTGCGTGATATCACTACGGCTTGCGGCGCCAATGGCGCGGCGGTGAATTACTATTTCCAATCCAAGGACGGCCTGGTCAACCTCGCCCACCGGGAGATCACGGGGGACGTCAATCGCGCGCGGCTTGAGCGGCTTGATGCCTTGGAAGCCGAGGCGGCCGGCAAACCGCTGGCCGCGCGTGACATTCTGGCCGCGCTCATCGAGCCCATTCTCACGATGTCGCGCGCGAAAGACGGCGGCAGCCTGTATGTGCGCAGCGTGTTCCAGATGCGCATCGATACGCGAACCTGGTATCACACCTTTGACAGCAATCAGCACGTTGCACGTCGATTTATGGCTGCCATCGCCCGGACATTCCCGCATCTGGATCAGGAAGGCGTGATCTGGCACTATGAATTCGCACGTGGTTCGGCCATTCACATGCTGGCCAACCTCGATCCCATTTCCCGGCGGTTCGAGCGATTGGCCGTGCCACCCGATGAGACCTTGCCCGAAGTGCCGGTTCATCAATTAGATCAGCGTCACGTCGACCGCGTGATCGGAATGATTCTGGCTGGCTTTGGACAGCCGTTGGCCAATTAAATCGCACAGGCCGTGTCTGCGTTTTGATCGTCCTAATACGTCTGCGGTGCCTCCACCGCAGACGCGATGGCGAAGATTACGCCGAGTACTTGCGACCTTGCTCAAGAAGCTCGGGTGTTCCGATCAATTGATTGAGCTCATTAAAGTCATTCATCTCGCCCCACAGCGGCTGAGTGGTTCCGTGGGTTTTGAGACTGCTGTAATAGCGTTGCAATTGACGCGAGACAAATCGCGCGGTTCCGCGCGGGTAAATAACGATTTTGTAGCCTCGTGCAGACAGCTCATCGACGCTGCCGACCGGCGTTTTGCCCCCTTCCACCATGTTGGCCAGCAACGGTACCGTGGCCGCGTATTTTCCGCAGACGCGGTCCATATCGGCTGCGGAGACGACGGCTTCGATAAATAAGGCATCGACGCCGCAGGCCAGATAGGCGTCGGCGCGCTCCAGCGCGGCATCCAGTCCTTCAACAGCGACGGCGTCGGTGCGGGCCAGGATCAGGGTGTCGCTCGAATGCCGGGCATCGAGCGCGGCGCGCAATTTGCCGCACATTTCCTGGGTGGACACCAAGGTCTTGTTTTCCAGATGGCCGCAGCGTTTAGGAAAGGTCTGGTCTTCCAACTGAATCATCGCAGCGCCCGCGCGCTCGAAATCCCGAACCGTACGCTGCGTATTGAGGGCATTGCCGTAACCCGTGTCACCATCGACGATCACCGGCAAAGAGACCCGGTCGGTGATGCGAGCCAGAACATCGGCCGTCTCGCTGGCGGTGGTCAGCCCCACATCGGATCGGCCGAGCTGGGTGTAGGCGACTGCCCCGCCTGACAGATAAAGCGCATCGAATCCCATCTGCTCGGCAATGAGGGCCGTCATCGCGTCATAGACGCCTGGGGCGAGGACCGCAGGGCCGCTCGCGAGTCGTTCGCGGAGTGAGGGCGTAGTCATGCGGGCACGGCTCCGGATTGCGTGGTGGCGATATAGGCGTCCATTTCATCCTTGGTGATGTAGGGCTTCCAGGGTTCAAAGGGCATACTCATCGCCCGTGCCTGACGCTCCTCATAGGCCAGGAATTCCTCGGTAATCGAGCTGCCGCGCACACCCCCGCGTACGGAGCCCGCACGCACGTCGCCGTAATACTCCACCCAGCTATCCGGCAAAGGCTGCGAACCAGGGATGGCAAGCCAAAGACGCAGCAGATGACGCTTGAGATCCGGATCCTCGTAGTCCTCAAACGGCGTGCGCGAGTGCAGGGTGACATAATTGTTCAGCAACTGCAGATCGCCGCGCTCCAGTTCCATCGAATAGCAGAACTCATCGCTGGGCATCAGTTCGTCCAACAGATCCAGGGCTTCGATCTGTGCTTCGGTCAGGCGGGGGATTTCGGGGAAATCGCGTTGTGCAGCGACCGTGTTTTTGCGGTTCGTCCGCGCAGCGAAATACTCGGGGTGCGTGCCGAAAATCGACAGACGATAGTACGGCGGTTGCGTGGGATCTTGCGTGCCCTGATAGCTGTGGAAAAACGGTGATTGCAACACGGGGATCAGATCGGGGCGGCGCTTTTGAATTTCGTCACGCAGAGCGAGCGAGCTGACGACTTTGCTGGTGCCCCCTGATTTTGCCGTGCGTCGGCATAGCAGGGCCACGACATCGCACGAGTCTTGGTGAAAATCCAGGCCTGCATTCGTGTTGTAACCGCGTCCGCCTTTGACCTTATATTCCCCGCCCGCGTCGCGCACGTCGTTAATGAACTGGCTGGCACGGTTCTGAGTGCGGCCTACGCCCATATAAAGCGACATGCCCCAGTACGCCAGGCGCGTTTCCTCTTCAGTCCATTCGTCAACGGGGAAGCCTTTCAGCAAGCAGAGACCCCAACGTTGTTGGGTCATGTCGATGGCGGCCTGCAAGGCGCGACGGGAGACCTCCGGCAGCGGGAAATCGGCCTGTTCCATGGCCAGCAGCGGCTTATCCAGTTGCTTGGCGTGGGCCAGTGCGGCTCGCACGCCATCGACCTCCTCGGCGGTCAGTCGCAGAATCCATGAATCGTCTTGGCGGACTTGCTCCGCTTTCCAAGGTTGAGGGCGATTTTGCGCGATGGCTGTCATCCGATTTCTCCGTGATGTCTCTAGTGATTTAGCTAATAGCGGACAGTGTAGACAGCAGGCTTCATTTAGAATAGCGATGTTATTTGAAGAGTTTGATAAGGATTTTTGATGAAGATCGAGACCTTCGCCACCCTGGAGGCGGTGCTGCAGACCGGGACATTCGTAGGCGGGGCGCGCTTGATGAACATCACCCCTAGTGCCGTCAGCATGCAGATGAAGCAGCTGGAGGTCTATTTGGGCAAACCCCTGTTCGATCGTTCTGGTCTGCAAGTGCGCCCCACGCAACTCGCCCACGAGGTAGCCGACACGCTGCGTGATGCGCTAAAGGGCCTTGAAGCATTGAGATCGGGGACGCCGCTGGCGATTGAGGGCGTGGTCCGGATCGGGATAATCGAGTCGATGCAGCCGGCCGTATTGCCTGGCATGCTGCGCTATATCCGCACCCGGCACCCGAAGCTCGACGTGGTTCCGGTCCGGGGGCGCAGTAGCCAGATGCTAAGCGCTCTCAAGGCGGGGGAGATCGACGCGGCGCTCGTGGCTCAGCCGCCCGAGATCAAGGCCGGCCGGCTGTCCTGGACGCCCATGCTGCGTCGCGAACTCGTCATTGTGGCGCCGCCAGACACCCCGGACACGCCGATCCCGACACTATTTCGGCAATTGGAATGGATCCGCTATGACCGGAAAACAGTTACCGGAAGTATGGCTGCACAGTACGTGGCGAATCAGATCGGTGACGTGCGCAGTACCTTGGAGTTCGACAACGCCTCAGCCATCGTGGCCATGGTGAGTTCAGGACTGGGGCTGTCGGTTGTGCAGCGCCCCGACCCCGCGACGCTGCACAGCTATCCGGTGTGCATCTTTCGACTGGGCAAGGCGGCGCCCCTATTGCAATTGTCCATGGTGACACGCAAAGTGGACGACGACAGCCGCCCTTTAGAGGTCGTGCGCGAGGCCATGGCGCAAGCTTCTATGGAATACCAGAAGCGTTTATCCACGTGAGCTTCATGCCGGCAACACAGGAGACGGAGGCGTCGTTTTTGCCCTGTAGAAAAGCGGGAAACCAAGTGCCTGCCGCCACCTTGCTAATCAATTTTCTTTAAGAAGAAGTTCAAATAAGTTCGCTTTTCTTCAAGACTGCGGTGTGAATAGACTACTGCCAGACCTAATATCAGGCAGGATGGAGACACGGCATGAAAAGAAGAGCGTTTATGGGCGTAATGGGCGCGGGCGCCTTGGCCGCCTGTGGTGTGAGCATGGCGCAAACGCCGACGACGCGCATCATCGTTGGCGCGACACCGGCGGTGGCACAGACACCGTGGCACGTGTGCTCGCAGCCGAAATCGGAAACCGACTCGGCGAGACGTTTTTAGTGGAGAACCGTCCTGGCGCGGGCGGCAACATCGCGGCACAGGAGGTCGCGAGGTCCGCTAATGATGGTCGTACGCTGCTGATGTGTTACACGAGCCATGCAATTAACGCGACGTTATATCCCAAACTGCCGTTTGATTCAGTAAAGGATTTCACGCCAATTTCTCATGTCGCGAATGCGCCCTCATTTCTGCTAGCCCATCCATCGGTCAACGCCAACAACATGACCGAGTTGATCGCTCTGGCGAAAACACAACCTGGCGCACTGAGCATTGCACTACCGGGGATTGGCTCGGCCGGGCATCTTTGCGCAGAGGTGATCAAGTTGCAGTCAGGCGTGGATATGTTGTCTGTGCCATATAAGGGCACCGCGCCGGCTATGAACGATTTGCTCGGGGGCCAGGTCAATTTGCTGTTCGCCGGGGCGGCCTTGGCAAAGGGACAACTGGCTGCGAAGTCGGTCAAAGCGCTCGGTGTCAGCAGTGCGCAGCGCATGGTATGGCCTGTTAGGGCCTGCCGGCATGAACCCCACGCGCACCCAGCGACTCTCGCAAGTTGCAGCAGAGATATTGGGTGATCCCTCGATCAAGGAGCATCTGTTAGGAGAGGGATTGCTCACTGTCGGCGGCAGTCCGCAGGATTTCCAACGATTTGTTGAAACCGAAATTTCAAACTGGGGCAAGATCGTGCAGGCGTCAGGGGCGAGTGCAGGCTGAGATTCTCCAAGCGCACTATGTGCGCGCTAAGCATTGACTCGACGCGTCAGCCTTCGATCAAGGATGCGGCTTGGCGCAGCCCATCCTTCACGCAGGTAAGCATCCCTTTCGCCAACGCTACGACTTGACGCTTGGCGCTTCAAGTCGATTGGGGCGAGTTCTGCGGTATGCTCGGCATGGTTATTGGTTTTTTGTCGGGGTTCAGCCCGGCATCACGCAAAAACTGCAAATGGTGGGCCCTTATGTTTTCATCGAGAGATTGGTCTCTGGCGAGTTCCCAATAAAACTGGAACGCTCTTGCATCATCGAACTCTAACAATTCCCTCGCCGCCGACAGTTCGCGCAGCTCAGCCGCACGCAGCAATGCGCGCTTGAACTCCGCTCCCACATCAGCCAGTGACAGTCGAATCTGATATTTGGTTAAAAAGTCAGGGACACCATATTTCCCATCCGAGTACATCAGCATGAAAGTCGTGTCGACATCAGCCCCTAAAGCGATCAGTCTGCCGGCCGCTGCATAATCCTCAGACAATAATAGATTTAGTAAGGCCGCTGAAGCATGGGCCCCCAGCTGTACCAGCGTCGTCAGAGATGCATCGTCATGCATTTGCGCATAGCGCGCGAGCGCCGTCGCACCATCGGTCAGGTCAGGCAAAAAGGCCGCCGCCGTTTTCAGATCACCTTCCGAAAGAAGGCGCATCAGGGCCTGCGTCGCGAGCACGTCTCGGGACGCCCATGTTTGTTCTTGTGAAGGATCCGGTTCCGTTGCATCGATGAGGTGTCGGGCCAGCTCGATACGGTTGTTTCGGACACAGTCGATCAAGATTCGGGAGGCATCCATACCTGCCCTGGTCAAATTTTGAATAGCGTCCTTACGTTGGGATTGATCCATCGTCGTCAGTACGGCGATCGGGCTTGCATCGCGCGCTAACAACAAGGCTATATCCGTCACGGATCCGTTCTGAACCGCACGGATAAGATGTCGATCCCTTGGTTGCGGCGCCAAGCCGGCGAAGAACCTCTCGCGAGAGGCGATCGATTGATATATGCGATCTTTTACGCTGGCGGGAAGCACGGACGCGTCTGCCCCCGCAAGGATCAATAATTCCATGCCCTTCCAACTGTCGTCATTGAACTCATGCCCCTCCCGACCAGCCTTTTCGAGGTACCGACCGTGCAGCGTATGGAGCAGCGTGGCCGTATCTATATTCGCCCTGACCCAGGTTTTTACCGCGGCTAGATGTCGCTCTCGGACAAGAAGCTCCAGCGTCTCCGGGCTGGAAAGATTCGAATCCTTCAATAATTTCAGTGCTTGCCAGTCGCCATCAACGGCCAATTCGCGCCAGAACGAGGGCAGTTGCCCTTTCGGCTCGGGGCGAGTCAGGACTTGAATGGCGGCGACTCGACCATCCTTCGCTAGACGCATCAGCGCCGGAGCCAGCGCAGTGTCCAGGCGACGCTCGAGCTTCTTCTTCAAGAACGCTAACGCCGACAGATCGCCCCTTTGCGCAAGTGCTTTCATGGCTTGAACCCACGTTGCAGTTCCGCCTTCTTCGAGCAGCCAGTGCAAGGCGCACGAATCGTTACGAACAGCGGCATTTTCCACCGCCTTCGCAATGTTCCCGCCAATTAAGGAGAGCTTGCTCACTATTGGTCGCAGCTTATGGTGTAGTGCAATTTGCATGGCGGTGGATGCATCAGCTCCGAGCTCTTCGAGAATTCCCACGCCGCCGACTTTGCCTGCACACCGTAAAGGGGCCACCCCCTCATACCCAAATGCCAATGCCAGAGATGGGTTAGCGCCCGCCGCGCACAGACGCTGCGCAATAACGCTGTCTCTTACTTGCGCTGCGTACATCATGGCGTAAGAGAGTTGCCTTAGATCATACGCAAGCGAGTCGACCAACGTGTCGACGATTTCCAGATGGCCTCTATCTGTCGCCTTTTTCAACGCAGCGCCGTCTGCATCCCGAGCGCCCACATTGATCAGCGCCTGCACGATCAATTTGTGCCCGCTCCCTGCGGCGTTCGCCATCGCTTGGGCGAGGGCAATACCATATGAGCCAGCGTTGACATGTTCCTGCACGCGTTCCACAACTAGACCCAGTTTTTCCCGCAGGTGGGCGTGTGCATTTGCCCGAATCAGCATCCGGACAATTCCCAGGTGACCGTGTTCTGCGGCCCAGATCAAGGCCGAATGGTTATAGTCGCTGGCGCCAGCCATGAGCAAGGCCATCACCCAATTGGGGTTCTTGCGGAGCTGAACCGCCAACTGCAAGGGAGTGTTGCAGCCCTCACCGTAGCTCCAGAGTAGCCGTTGAACCGCAAAGTCAGTCGGTCGCTCGGCATCCCCGTCCAAGCCGGTGAGATACAAAGCGATTCTATGGCTGCCGGAGGCTATCGCGCTATGCAGGAAGGTATTCCTGTCCTCGAAGCGGTAGGTGGCAAGGTCGATTGAATTCTCGGCCACCCGCTGCTTGAACAATTCCACATCGTTAGATTTGATAGCCACTGACATCATCGCTTCTATCATCTTTTGACGGATCTTTGCTTCGGTGTCAGCGTCGAGGATGTGACTCGAGTCTTGAGGCGAAGGGGGGGGCTTCCAATAGGCGACATCAGGGATTCCGTGGAAATAAAATAAATAACGCGAAAGGAGTCAGGCGCACCCGAGTAGATGCGCTTATGGTCACGCGCGCTCAGCACGATTGAACGTTGTGGTGAGCGGGGTACGGGGAGTCATGTGAACTAAAGTAATTCACAGTCACAGCGATTAGTGACGACGTGACGGGCGGGGTTCCGGCGGCCTTTTAAATCAGACGCATGGAAGGTCTCAGGCCGGATTATTCAGCAGCGTAGTCAACGCCGCACCGTTGTCCGGTGCGCAGCTGTCGATTGCGCATGGCTGCACCCATAGTGCAGTTTTCCATGGGGAAACGCATAGTGAACGACGACATCTGCCAGTTAGATGCCATGCGCGAGGCCATGGCGCAAGCCTCGATGCAATATCAAGCGGGGGGAGGTAAGTAATCGCGCCGCGACTCCCGCGAGCTGGTTGAATGTTGTTCGCGAGAGGGAACGGACCAGAGAGATATAGCGAATACTGGCCAGCCGACGTTGTCAGTGGGCCAGTTCCGGCCTAGAACGCGTCGGACACGCGCGGGTAAACGCACTGATATGCTTCCGCATACTGCATCTTTCGCCCTGAGTTACGGACGCCCTGCACGCCACGTTGCAGAGCCACGCGCGTGTAATATTCCCAGAGGTGCTCTTGCGCGGCCATCACCTCGAACGCGGCGCGCTTGCGTTCCCACACGGGCGAGATATCAAGGAAAAACTCGGGCTTCCATTCGCACTGCTCGGGCTGATGCGGCTCGAACAGGTATACGGGCGGAGCACCAATGACTTCCTGTTCCGGGCAATGTCCATGGGCCTGCGCAATGATACGAGCCTCCATCGCCAGATGGGTCGCCAAGGGATGATCGAAGTTATACGGGTCCTTTAGCGAATGGGTCAGTACGAACTCCGGACGTAGGGTGCGATATACCTCAACGATTCTGAACAGCGCAGCGTCATCCACGCGCAGCGGATAGTCGCCGCAATCCATGAACGAGACCGAAGCTCCCAGGATCTCGGCGGCGCGCTCGGCCTCTTCCCGGCGGCCTTGTTTGACTTGTTCCAGCGTCATGCCCGGCTGGCGCCACATTTTGGCGGACTCACCGCGTTCGCCAAACGACAGACACAGGACATGGACGTTCCAGCCGCGCTGTGCATACAGGGCGATGGCACCGCCCGCGCGCCAGACGAAATCGGCGGAATGGGCGCTGATGACCAGCATGGTTTTTTGAGTCATATCTGTACTTCCAAAGTGGTGATGCGGCTGGCCAACGGGTCACTCCGCCTTGATGCCAGCCTCTTTGATAATTTGGGACAAACTGGTGGTCTCGTGATCCATGAACGTCTTGAATGCCTCGGACGAACCTGGTTGTACGGCAGCGCCGCGCTTTTTCATGGCGTCGATCACTTCCGGGTCACGCAACGTGGTCTGCAGCGCAGTGTGTAGCTTCTGCGTAACGTCGTCGGGCGTTCCTGCGGGAGCGACAAGGCCCCACCATACCGTCGACTCAACATTGACCCCCTGCTCCTTCGCTGTTTTCAGGTCGGGCAGCAGATGGGTGCCATCGTCGTTCAATACGGCCAACGGGCGCAGCTTTCCAGACTGAACGTGCGCGACCACCTCGATCGGGTTGATTGCCATAAAGGACAAGCGGCCGGCTAGCAGATCGGTCACCGCGGGCGTGCCCCCCTTGTACGGGACGTGTAGCGCCTTGAAATCGGCGGCCCTGGCGAAAAGTTCGCTTGCCATATGCCCCGAGCTGCCCACGCCGGCCGTCCCATAGGTCAATTCACCGGGATGGCTGCGACCGTACTTCACCAGGTCGTCCAGGGTTTGATGAGGCGACGTGCTGTTGACGACGACCACCAAGGGGGCTTCACCGATCTTGCCGACGGCCTTGAAGGCCTGCATCGGTTCAAACGGCAAATCGGCGTACAGGGCTTTGTTCGTGGTGATGGTATTGGAGGCCGCATACAGCGTGTAGCCATCAGGCTGCGCACGAGCCACATAGGTCATGCCAATGTTGGTGGCGGCGCCGGGTCTGTTTTCCACGACTATGGGCTGCCCTAAGGCTTTTGCCATATTCTGAGTGATGATGCGCGCCACGGTATCGACGCCACCCCCCGGCGAGTACGGCACGACCACTGTAACGGGCCCTGCGGGAAACTCGGCGGCAATCGCCATCGACGAAACGGCGGCAGACAGCGTTATGGTGAGCGCTTGAACGTAGCGGGCAAGACGTTGATTCATGGGGGTGTCTCCTCTGATTATGTTGACGTCGATTGTGCCGCCGTAGACTTATATCGTCTAATACAATTAACGTCTCATTTTGATATGAAACTCGAATAAGAGTGCCGGTCTAGGGGACATCATGGACTTTCGACAGTTGCGGTATTTCGCCACCGTGGCGGACACGCTGAGCTTTAGTCGGGCTGCTGAACAGCTGCACATGAGCCAGCCCCCACTCAGCCAGCAAATCAAGTTGCTCGAAGAAGATCTGGGCGTTCAGCTTTTTGAGCGTACGCGCCGCGTGGTGCGGCTCACGGAGCCTGGCAGATTGTTCTACGAGCAGGCGCAGGACATTCTGCGTCGATACGAAGACGCACGCGAACTCTGTGCGCTGTCGCGCGATGGCCGCGCAGGCAAACTGCGCGTCGCTTTCACGGCATCGGTGCCCATGTTCGAGGCATTTCCCCGGTTGCTCAGGGCATTCCGGCAGGCGTATCCACGGGTGGACCTGGACCTGCGGCACCTCTCCACCGGCGAGCAGTTGCAGGCGCTGGAAGCCGACGAGATCGATATCGGATTTTTACGACCTTCGCATGCGTTTCGTGCACCGGGATCTATCGAGGTCGTACCGTTGTGGAGCGACGAACTGGTTTTAGCTGTTTCGGCAGACCATCGCCTGGCGAATTCGGACGCTGCGCCGACCTTGATGGACCTGGCACGCGAGGATTTCATCTTGTTTCCGCAGGCACTGGGTTGCGGGCTGTTTGAACACATCACCACGCTCGCCACGCAAGCGGGCTTTGCGCCACGGATCGTGCAAGAGGTCCGGGAGAACAGCACAACTCTGGCGCTGGTAGCGGCGAATATGGGGATATCGATCGTTCCCAGTATTTATGAAGGCACCAAACCGCCCGGCGTGGTCTTCAAATGGATCACGAACGCACCGACGCAATCGCGTATTGTCATGGTGACACGCGTGCGGCCGGGCAATGCCTCGGTGCCGCTATTTGCGGAGCAAGCTGCCCGGATCGTTGCGGCGGATCCACCTCATTAAATGACGCTTTGCCCCGAGGCATGGCATCATTCAACGACACAAGCGACTCGGTAACGATACCTCATGACTGCACAGCCCTCCCCCGACCGCACCGCTCGCTCTGCAGCGTGCCACTGCGGCACGGTTCGATTCACCGTGGCGCTCTCCGATGGCGTGCGTACGGCCAAGCGTTGCAACTGCTCCTACTGTCGCATGCGCGGCGCGGTGGCCGTGTCCGCCAACCTGGAAGATATCAAGGTCCTGCAAGGCGAGGATGCCTTGACGCTCTACCAGTTCAACACGCGCGAGGCGAAGCACTATTTCTGTTCGAAATGCGGGATTTACACCTTTCATCAGCGCAGGTCTTCGCCGGATCAATACGGTGTCAATGTGGCCTGCATCGAGGGCATGAGCCCGTTCGATTTTGCCGAAATCCCAGTGAGCGAGGGCCGGACACATCCCAAGGACCGTCCCGGCGGCGGCGCGGTTATCGCGGGATGGCTCCGGTATGAGCCGAACCCGCAAGCCGACAATTGAGCCGGCTCGATCCCTATCGTTTCCTCAACTCTTCGACAAAGGCCGCGACCTGTAACGTCCGCAAATCGCTACCGTAAGGACCGATCACCTGCACACCCATCGGCAACCCTTTCGGACCCTTGGTCATCGGCACTGACACGCAAGGCACATGCATCAGACTCCATAGTGCACCAAACTGAGCGGAGCCCGAGTCGGCGATCCCTTCATCGGCCTCGCCCTGGGCTGGCGGATAGAGCAACGCATCGATGCCGTCGAAAAGCGCGCCCATGTTTTGCCGCGCGATCAAAGCGGTTTGACGCATCGACAGATATTCGTCGCTATCGATGTTCTCTCCTCCGCTCAGCCGAGCCTTCAAGCGATCGCTGAATTGATCAGCATGATGCTGCCGTTCATGTGCCAAGGATTGGCGTGCTTCAAATGCAAACAGCCGCCCCTGCAAGTCGATGATGGACTCCAATGCGTCTGGGAGCCGAACGCGCGTCACCTTTGCACCGGCTCGTTCCGCGGCTGCGGCAAGGTCCTCGATGGCTTGCGCCATTTCGGGGCGTACGGCATCCCATTGCGATGAATAACAAACCGCCAACCGTGGGGCGGCGACCGGCTCCACGCTCACCCGGTCTCCATGCAAGCCGAAGCCACACCATGCCGCATCCGCCACCGAGCGAGTCAGGATCGTAATGGTGTCCTGAGCCGGGCTTAAGGGCTTGAGCCCGGCAACGTTGATAAAGCCGAAGGTCGGTTTGTAGCCAACAATCCCGCAATACGACGCGGGCCGTACCGTGGACGCAGTGGTTTGCGTTCCAAAGGCGACGGGCGCCATGAAATCGGCGACCGCGGCGGCCGATCCACTGGACGATCCGCCAGGCGTGTGCGCCAGATTGAGGGGATTACGCGTCTGGCTGGGTGTCTGAGTGGCGAACTCGCTGGTGGCCACTTTGCCCAATACGAGGCCACCAAACTCTTTAACCCTCGCCACGCACGCGGCGTCCGTTTGCGGCTGATGTCCCGAGTAAATCGGCGAACCATAGGCCGTCACGAGATGCTGAGTCTCGATTACGTCCTTGACGGCAAAGGGAATGCCCCGCAACGGCCCGCGAGGTTCGGCATCGGAACGACGAGCTTGCTCCAACGTCCACGCGGGATCGAGGGCGGTAAACGCCTGAACTTCGGCATTCCTTTCCGCGATGCGCTCCAGGCACGCCCGGGCGAGGGCCTCGCTGGTTAGTTCGCCCGCTTCCATGGCTTGCAGGGCTTGCCGCACCGAGAGATGATTCGGAGATGTCATTGTGATGTTGCTACCGCGATTATTGAGGAGTGATGCCAGCGTCTTGAATGACCTTGGCCCAACGGGCGTGCTCTTTCTGCACGAAGGCGCCAAAATCCTCGGGACTGTCGCCAATGGGCTCGGCGCCTTGGGCCAATAGTTGTTGCTTGACCTTGGGGTCTTGCAGGATCTGCACAACCTCTTTGTTGAGCTTTTGAATGATGGGCTTCGGTACGCCAGTAGGCGCGAATAAGCCGAACCAACCGGATACGTCGTAGCCTGGCAATCCGGCCTCTTCCATGGTCGGGACATCAGGCAATAGCGGCGTACGGGTGCTCGACGTGACGGCGAGCGCACGCAGTTTGCCCGCCTGGATATGCGGCAGGCAGAGAGGCAAGTTGCAGAACATCGAGGTCACCCGACCGGCCATGACGTCGGTCACCGGGGCGCTGCCGCCTTTATACGGTACGTGCAGGAACTCGGGAATTTTGGCCGTGTTCTTGAACAGTTCTCCTGACAGGTGCATGCTGCCGCCCGCGCCACTAGACGCAAAGCTGTAGTCACCTTTTTTCGCAGCCTCGATAAATTCCGGTACGTTCCTGACCGGCACCTCGGGACCCACGACCAGCACATTGGGCATCGAGGCCACATTCGTGATCGGCGCGAAATCCTTCATGGCGTTGAACTTCAGTCCTTTGTGCAGGCTCGGATTGATCGCATTGGTGCTGGCCGGCCCCATCATGATGGTGTAGCCGTCCGGAGCAGCCGCAGCGGCATAGCCGGCTCCGATGTTCCCGTCAGCGCCCGCCTTGTTTTCCACGATGACCGACTGCCCTAACGAGTCGCCCAGCCGTTGTCCCACGATGCGCGCCAAGAGGTCGGTCACGCTACCCGCAGCAAAGGGCACGATCAAGGTGATGGGCTTGGTCGGATAGTTCGATACGTCCTGGCTTTGGGCCCACACAGGCGTCGCCGCCGAGGCCACGGCCAAGGTCAACGTTGACAAGAGAATGCGCCGAGTCGCACGGTAAGAAGTGTTCATGATCACAATGCCAACTGGAAGTGAAGGGGTCGAGGGCTAGCATACGAATCGGCCACTTATATGTCTAATATAAAATTAGACATAATTAAGACAGATCTCGACTCAATGATATTGACCCGAAACTTGACGGCATTTATCGCCGTGGCCGAAGAACTGCACTTCGGCAAAGCGGCGAAACGGCTGCACATCAGCCAGCCCCCATTGAGCCAGCAGATCCGTCAGTTCGAAGAGGAGATGGGCGTTGCCCTGTTCGAGCGCACGACACGCTCTGTCCGTTTGACCCCAGCCGGGCGCTTGCTTTTGGAACGGGCACATCTATTACAGGCGGAGGCGGACGCAACCCTGCAAGCGGTTCGCCGGCGCTCCGTGGGCGACGAAGGGCTGTTGAACCTCGGCTTCAGTCACAGCACGGTCTATCATGTCTTGCCACGCGTGTTGCAACGGTTCAAGCAGGTATGTCCTCGGGTCGCGCTGGAGCTGCGACAACTCACTTCAGACTTGCTGGCCGAAGAAGTCAACAGCCGGCGGCTCGACATCGCGATCCTGAGGTGGTCGTCGTCGATGGAGTCCGCGGATCTGAGTTGGAAAGTGATCGCTTCGGACCCCATGGTCCTGGTAATGCCCCTCGATCATCCACTCGCTGTCCATCGACGCGTACCGATTGAACTGTTGCACGGGATTCCTTGGGTCGGTTATGCCCCTCAAGGCGCCCGTCACTTTTACGACTTGCAGGAGACGGTGCTCGCGGCAGCGAAGGTGCAGCCCGACATTCAACACGTCAGCCTGCTACCGACCCTGTTAGCCCTGGTTGAGGCGGGCATGGGCGCTGCGCTCGTTCCGACCTCGGTTTTGCGCGAGACCAAGGGCAGGCTTCAGAAGCGGCCGCTACTGTTGCCGCAGGGATGCAAGGCCCCAATCTCGCTGCTCTCGTGTGCTTGGCGTACCGATAACATGAATCCGGTTGTGCCTCGGATGTTGAAGATACTGTCGGCTGGCGACTTCTGAGGTTTGCGCACTGCGCTCGGACGCGGGAAAAACGGCAGTCGGGGGGAGCGGCCCATTCACTATGAAGTTGCCTCGTCATTCCAACCACTTGTACATCAGCGTTGTGGAATCGTAGCGCTGGCCTTGCGGCTCCAATGCGTACTGTGGAATCACGCCCGCGTGCTGATAGCCGAGGGACGCGTACAACGGTTCGGCGTGGTCGCCTGTGCGTGTGTCCAGCGTCAACAGCTTGCGTCGTGCCTGATGCGCATGCATGCATCACAGCGGCTAAAGAATCGCCTTCGCGCTCGACCTGCGACGACCCTATATCGCGTGAGCGGTCTACCCAAGCATACCGGTCTTGACGCGCATGTTCGATCAACGCCAACCGTATCACATCGGCGGTAAGCGGCGCCGGGGCTCTTCGGGCCAATCCTTGCCGGCGGACAACCCGCGCGGTATAAAGATGCCAACAATATTGCATTTCGGATTATGTTATCGAACATCGATAAAGCCGATTTAGACATTCGGGGATCATGCGAGATAGGTTGCGCGTCGCGATGGCGCACCTCGCCGTATGAAGCGCCGTCAGCGCGCTCGTCCATTGGCCTACTTAAGCCCACACTCCCGCGCGGCAGCAGTAGGCTCGAGGCAGCACGCCTGCCGACCAGCAAGTAATCGATTCGCCCGGGCAACTCGGGCTCGCGTTCAGGAGATGTTATGACACGCAGTGCAGCAGTCTTCTTGAAAACCGGCTCTCAATCTCGACGTACGTTCCCCCTTACCGCGGTCGCCGCAGTCCTGGGATTAAGCATGCATGGCGCGCCACAGGCCGCGCAAGACTGGCCGAGCCAGCCCATACGGATGATCGTCGGTTATCCACCCGGGGGCGGCACCGATACAGTCGCACGCGTTCTGGCGCAGCGCATGGGCCAAGTGCTGAACCAATCCGTAGTGGTGGAGAACCGGGGCGGCGCCAGCGGCACCATAGCCGCGCAACAAGTGGTGCGGTCCGCGCCCGATGGTTATACGGTCATGTTCGCCACCGCGTCGCCGTTGACTGGCGCGCCCTTGACGGTAAAAGGCCTCACCTACGACCCGATGAAGGACCTGACTCCGGTCACCCGTATCGGCGGCGGCCCGTTCATCATGGTGGCGAATCCGGCATTCCCTCCGAACGATATGCGCGAGTTGGTCGACTACGCCAAGGCGCATCCAGGCGTGGTGAACTATGCATCGCCCGGCATCATGACGGCGAATTACTTTTTCTCCGAACAGTTGAACATGGACGCTGGCATTCAGACGGTGCATGTTCCTTATAAAGGCAGCGCGGCATTGCTCAACGATGTGATGGCGGGCCAGGTTCAATACACACTGGATACCCCGGGCACGACGCTGCCTCTCATCAAGAATGGCAAGCTCAAGCCGTTGGCGGTGTTCAGCGAAGAGCGGCTGCAGCGCGCGCCCGATATCCCGACAGCGAAGGAAAGCGGATTTCCCGAGATGGTGGGCGGGTCCTGGTACGGGTTGCTGGTTCCCACCGGCACACCCAAGCCCGTGGTAGACGCACTATACAAAGCGACCAAGGTTGCTTTGGAAGACCCCGACGTGCAGCGCACACTGGCCGACCGCGATGTGATCATCGAGGGCAGCACATCAGAGGAGTTCCGCGAGTATTTGACGAAGGAGTACGCGCGCTGGCAATCCGTCACGAAGAAGCTCGGCATTGAACCGCAATGATGTCCTCCCCTGCCCCATTTTGAACTGAAGCGAGACCTGCATGCCTCAATCGACCTACGCCCCCGATCTCACCGCCGGTAGCGCGCCCTCCTCGATGCGCCCGACGTTAGCGGGTTTGAACCACATGGTGTCCGCAGGCCATTATCTGGCGACGCAAGCGGGCATCGACATCCTGCAACAGGGTGGCAACGCCATCGACGCGGGGGTGGCGGCAGGGATCGCGCTGGGGGTGGTACAAAGCGACATCGTGAACTTCGGCGGCGTCGCGCCAATCCTGGTTTACGAGGCGCAGACGCAGAAGGTCTGGAGCATTTCGGGCTTGGGCTATTGGCCGCAAGCGGCCAGCCTTGATGCGTTCATGAAGGACCACGGCGGCACGATTCCGGCGGGCGTGCTGCGCACGGTGATCCCGGCCGCGCCCGATGCGTGGATCACGGCGCTGGAGCGTTTTGGCACCATGAGCTTTGCGCAAGTGGCCGCGGGCGCGATTCAGTTAGCGCGTGACGGGTTCGTCATGTACCCATTGATGGCCGAGGTACTGGCTGAGAACGCCGCGAATTATGCCCGCTGGCCTTCGAGTGCGGCGGTTTATCTGCCAGGCCGCAAGCCGCCCCCGGCCGGGGCGATTTTCCGTCAGGCGGACCTGGCCAATACCCTGCAGATCATGGCTGACGCCGAGCGCAGTCAGTTGGGCAATGGCAGAGCTGCCGGGTTGGCCGCGGCACGGCGGACCTTTTATGAGGGTGATATCGCGGCGGCCATCGTTAAATATCATGAGGAAGCCGGGGGCTGGGTCACGGCGCAAGACCTGCGCGATTTCTCGGTCGAAGTCGAGCCCGCGCTGGCGATCGACTTTCACGGCACGCGGGTACATAGCTGCGGATTCTGGTGTCAGGGGCCGTCGTTGCTGCAGATGCTCAACATCCTCGAATCGGCGGATGTGCGCGCGCGAGGCCATAACAGCGCGGCGTACATCCATCTGCTGACCGAGACGATCAAGCTCGCCTTCGCGGATCGCGAGGTGCACTATGGTGACCCGCGCCATGTCGCGGTGCCACAGGACGAGCTGTTGTCTAAAGCCTATGCGCGCGAGCGCCTTGCCATGATTCTGCGTGACCGGGCCGGGGCGGACATGCCGCCCGCGGGAGCTCTGCCGCGTCATCGCGACATCAGCATGACGGCCGCGACCGACGCGGACACGGCGCGCACCGACCCACGCCTGGATACTTCCTATGTGGCCGTCGTCGATAAAGCCGGCAATGCATTTTCCGCCACGCCCAGCGATGGCTCCTACAACACGCCGGTCATCCCCGGCACGGGTATCTGCGCATCCGGTCGCGGCAGCCAATCTTGGGCGGATCCAGACCATCCCTTCCGGGTCGCGCCCGGCCGACGCCCGCGATTGACGCCGAACCCGTCGCTGGCCATCCGTCCAGGCGAATATGTCATGCCTTTCGGCACACCCGGCGGTGATGTGCAATGCCAGGCGATGCTGCAGACGTTTCTTAATATCGAGCTGTTTGGGATGGACCTGCAACAGGCGATCGAGGCACCGCGTTTTGCGACATTCAGTTTTCCCTCGTCGTTCGAGCCACACAATGCGATGCCGGGCCGCTTGATGATCGAGGATCTGGTGGATCGCGCGGTCGGAGAGCAGCTGGCTGCGATGGGCCATGCAGTGCAGTGGTGGCAGGGACGCAATTGGCGCGCGGGCGCCATGTGTGCGGTCAAGCACGATACCCAGAGCGGCGTGCGTTGGGGCGGCGCCGATCCCCGCCGGCCGGCATATGCATGCGGGTGGTAGGTGCAGCGCGTCCTCTAAACTAGTGCTTTAACACTATCCCAGAGGACTTCACTCCATGCCCAGCGCAAGCGATCTCGTTTATGCAGAACTGCGACGACGTCTGATGTCGGGTGCGTTTCTGCCGGGCGAACGGCTGCGCGAGGAACGCATCGCGAGTGAACTGTCGGTGAGCCGCACCCCCGTGCGGCAAGCGATCGAGAGACTAATCGAAGACGGCCTCGTCGCGCGCGAACCGCATCGTGGCGCCGTGGTGCTGGGCTGGTCGGATCGGGATATCGAAGAAGCGTTCGAGCTGCGCTTGTTGCTGGAGCCCTATGCGGCGAGAGCCGCTGCGCTACGGGCTGAGCCCGAGCACGTCGAGGCTTTGCAAAGCGCCAATGACCAGATGCTGGAGGCCGTGCAGTCGGGTGACGAGGACTGCGCCGCGCGCATCCAGCACTACAACAACCGTTTCCATCACGCGTTGCTCAGCGCCGCGCAGTCCGCGCGCGTGCGTACGCTGGTGGAGAATCTGGTGGACCTGCCGATACTCATCGGCTCTTTTTATTTCTACAGCAGAGACAACATGCTCAGCAGCGTGGAGCAGCATAGGCAAATCATCAGCGCCATCCGCGCAAAGGACCCTGATTACGCAGAAACCGCAATGCGCCTGCACTTGACCGCGACGCGGCGCTTGTTTCTGGATCAGCGTAAAACAACGCCCCAGGCTGACTAGCAGCACTGGGGCGTCTGGCGCGTCAGCGCGCAAAAACATTACTCGGGCAACTTGCAACCCAAGGCGCTCAGGCGCGCATCGACCCACGAGGTATCGAGCTTGCCAGCCGCGATGTCGGCCATGGTTTTTTCCTCGGCCGCGTGCTTGGCGGCGGCATCGCGGTAGATGGCTTCGGCTTGCTCGTACGGCACGCACAGCAGACCGTCCTCGTCACCCAGAATCAGGTCACCGGGCTGGATCGTCATGCCGTCCAGCGCGATAGTGCCGTTGATGACGCCCGGGCCGTCTTTGTAGGGACCACGATGCGTCACGCCGGCGGCGTAGACCGGGAAGGAACCGTTTCGAATCGCGCCGGAATCTCGAATCGCACCGTTGATCACAATGCCCGCGATGCCACGCGTCTGTGCATACGAGGTCATGATTTCCCCGATGATCGCGTTGGTCAGATCGCCGCCGGCATCCACCACGATGACATCGCCAGGCTTGGCCAAACCCAACGCCTTGTGCACCATCAGGTTGTCACCGGGGCGCGTACGGACCGTCAACGCAGGGCCCGCCAACAACGTGCCGTCGTGCATCGGACGCAGGCGCGCGCCACCGGCGTCCATGCGCGACATGCAGTCGCTGATATTCGCAACGGGCAGCGCACGGAATTTTTCGACGAGTTCCGGGCTGACAGCACGTTGACGGGGGAAAATCTCAAAGCCGATCATAAAAACGCTCCGTGGAGTAAGGTTCGTTATTGTTGCGGAATGCCGACCTGCTGCACCACTTTGCCGAAGGCTTCGTGGTCGGCGCGATGACGCTTGGCCAGATCTTCGGGGGTGCCGGGCAGGACGTTATAGCCTGCTTTTTCCAGCTTTTCGACGATCTCGGGTTTTTTCAGTGCCTGATTGACGGCGTCGTTCAGCGTGGCGACTACGTCATCGGGCGTCTGGCCAGGTGCCATCAAGCCCCACCAGATGGTCTGGTTAATCGTCGGAAAGCCGCTTTCCACAAACGTCGGGACGTCAGGCAAGGCAGGCGAGCGTTGATCGGCCACTACGGCCAGCGCGCGGACTTTGCCGCTGCTGATCTGGGGCAACAAGGATGCCAGCGACCCCGTGTAGAGCGCGATGCGGCCACTCATCAGATCCGGAAATGCTTGCGACCAGCCGCGATACGGCACGTGCATGAGCTCCATATCCGCGGCATTGCGCCAGAGATAGCCGATCAGATCCCCGCTGCCACCGATGCCTGGGATGCCCAACGACACCTCGCCCGGCTTCGCCTTGGCCGCCGCCACCACATCGCTCAGCGTTTTGTAGGGAGAATCCGGCACCACAACAAAAACGCTCGGCGAGGAAGCCACCGGCGCGACGGGCTTGAAGTCCTTGAACGTGTCGTAGCTCAGCTTTTTATAAAGCCAAGGGTTGAGCACGATGTTGTCGGTCTGCGCCATGACCAGCGTGTGCCCATCGGGGCGCGCGCGTGCGGTGGCATCCAGCGCCAGGTTTCCCCCTGCCCCGGGCTTGTTCTCGACCACGATGTTCCAACCCTGGGCCTCGCCGATTGCCGTGGCCATCATACGGGTCAGCGTGTCCGTTCCGCCGCCGGGCGGGAAGGGAGAAATGAACGTAATCGGCCCACCCGCCATATCCACCGCGGCGGCAGTCATTGCGCAGGCGCTCAAGGCCAAGCCGAACACCATTTTCTTCAAGCTTTTCATTATCTATCTCACTTCACTCTTATATTTCTGAGCCACGCGGGCAACGATCGTAGCGTGACATCGCTCTCGCGGGCCCGATGCTACACCAATCGCGCCACGTTACGCGTGCTTTTCGGCCAGCGGAGTCAACCAGGCCAAGCGGGCTTCCACGGTGTCGACGAGTTCGAGCGGCGCACCGCCCTGGCTGGCGCGCGCCGCATCGATGCCGGCACTGGTGCGCGCGAACAAACGCTCGACGCCATCGAGCACCAAGGGTTCCAAGCCGGCTTCGACAAGCTGCTCGCGCGATTCGCGAACCTCGGCAAGGCGGCGCGGCGCATGCAAAACATGCGATCGGACGAAGGAATCAATAAAGGTAGTCAGCGGTGTACGGTCGATATCGCCCAGGACCTCATACAGCGCAGAGCGCAGGCCCAGTTTTTCGGCGGCCACCAGACATTCGACGGCGAGGCTTTCCATGCCCTTGGTCATAATGCTGCGCAAAAGCTTGAGTTGCACAGCGTCGCCCGCCTGACCCTCGATGGCGCGGGCCGGAATATCGCAAGAGACGGCGAAGTTCACCGCCGCGTCAGCGCCCGTGCCCGCAATTAGTAATGGAGTCTTCGCGCCAAGCAGTGCGATGGCGCCCATGATGGCAACATCGGCGAACGGCACACCATGCTCGGCGGCAATCGCAGCAGCCGCGCGCATATCGGCTGCGCTGGCCGTCGTGAAGTCCGCATAGAGAGCGTGGGGCCCCATATGCGGCAGTGCCTCGGCGGCAACGGTTTGCGCCGCGTAGCCGAACACCGCCGACACGACCAGATCGGCCTCGGCAAGCCAAGGCCCAGGGGAAGCATGCAGCGCGGCGCCCACACTCCCCACGCGCGCTTGCATCTCCGGATCTTGACGCAGTTCGCAGACGGCGAACACGTCATGTCCGGCGGCTATCCACGCTTGGGCGTAGCACGCCCCGACTTCCCCGCATCCGACCAACGCAATCTTCATATCTCCGCTCGCTAAAATACCAAAAAAAAACAATTTTAGCGGGTTAACGCGGATTCGACGGTGAAATCTGGAAGTTTGGATACGATATTTATGCAATAAGTGGCAGCGTCGTCCTAGCCACGCCCTAGCAATGCGGCGCTTGATAACGAGTGCCTCGCTATCTGCGTGCCGAAAAGCCGTCTGAATGTGGCCGCTGAATCTCCGGTAAGCCTATGCACGACATAGCGCATATCCAGGCCAGCGTTAAGCAAGAATTCCAGCCTTTCAGTCTTGACTGCATCGCTAAGGGTGTCGTCTTCAACAACCCGCGCTACCGCTTCTGTCTCATTCAACATGCGATGGCGAATCAGCGTCTTTGCGGCCGTTGTGTCGCCACGCTCAGCAGCACGTATCAACCCCTTCGGAAGATCAGCTCCCGCCACAACCAATGCCTGGAGAATGTCATCTGTCGATCGGCCGAGCCGCCGGGTTGAGGGCTCTTCCGCTGCTGCCAACTCTAGCGCTGCTTGAACGTCCGCACCATAAGCGATCAATTTACCGGCAATAGCATATTCGCTGGCACGCAATGATTGCAGCAAAGCACTCGAGCCAGGAACGCCTAGCTGAAATAACAGCTTCGCTGAGTCCTCTTCATTGTTCCTGACGAACTGAATAAGGGCATCAACGCCATCCGTGACATCGGAAAGCACAGCACCTGCCGTACTCAAATCATTCTGGGCGAAAAGGCTTCTGAGCACCTCCGTCGTCAGCGAGTCTTTACCCGGCAGTGCTGGTATGAAGACTTTATTCACGGTTTGGGCCAATTCAGTGCGCCCCGTTTTGACGCAATCTATCAACAAATCGGTGGCAACAACGCCTGCGTCGAGCAATGCCAGAATGCCGTCCCTGCGATCATTGGGGGCCATCATATTCAGAGCAGCGGAAACGTCAGCATCTTGCTCCAACAAGAGCACGATATCCAACAAGGATCCGCTTGACGTGGCAGTCTGGAATTGTTGAACTTTCTCGGCCTCGGATAAACCGGCGATGACGTTCCGACGAGCATTGATCGTGGCAAATATTTGATCTTTCAGGCCAGCGGGCAGCTCCGATACGTCAGCGCCGGCGAGGATGAGCAATGCTATTCCCTTCCAGTTTTCGTCATGATCGGCCTGATAGTTTTCCCCGAAAGCGGCGATATAGTCGTCATGAAGCGTACGGAGCGTATCGGAAGCCGGGATGCCTGCCCGCAAGGCGGTTTGTACCCCGTCGAGATGCTGGTAGCGAACCAAAAGCGCCAGCGAATCGGAATTGATCAATTCCAGGTCATTTAATGTTTGCAGCGCGGGCAGGTTTCCGTCTATCGCGAAAAGATGCCAATTGCATCGAAACTCACTGGGTAGCCCCGGTTGAAAAATTGCGTCGAGAAGTGCCGGGTCCGGGTTACGCGCAAGGCTCGGTATTGCGCGCGTGATTTCTTCGGGGATTGTCGGATCGGAGCCCGCGGTTTGGCGTAAAAGGAATTCCGCCGCTTCCGTCCGTCCACTGCCCGAAAGCAACGTCATCACCTCCCCTATCGACACGCCGCTCTTCCTCAGCCGGATGAATCCCTCAATATCCTTATCGATCACCAGAGAAGCCGCCAGCGCAGTGCAGTCTGCGCCGAGCAGGGACAGCATCGGTATGGATTCTAGCGTTCCCTTACGCACCGCGCTCACCAGTGCGGCAGTGGTATCCGCGCCAATATTCATCAAGCCTCTGATTGCAGTGATCCGCTTCGGTCCACTCGGTCCTCCGAAGCCGAGGGAGTCTGCTAGCACCTCTGACGGATTCCCGCCCTCCGCGCACAGACGCAGTGCGATTTCAATATGCCCGTTGCGCATCGCCTCTGACGACGCTCGGGTGAGATCCTCGCGGTCGTACATGCCTGTGGCGAGCAACGGCGTGACAACGGCCTCTTGGCCACGGCCAGCCGCGCCACGCAGCGCCTCTGACGACTTATCCGGTGCGTTGACTCGAATCAAACTCTGGACGATTTTCGTATTGCCGCTGACTGCTGCCTCGCGCAGCGCATTGGACAGGCCCTCCCCTTTTTCACCGGTGTTGAGGAATTTCCTCACATCGCGCGAGTATCGACCCAGCTCTTTGTCCAAATACTGGTTTACGTTAGCCTTGATCAAAGAATTGACGATCGTCGCATGACCATTCTTTGCTGCCCAAGCCAATGCCGACGAGTCTTCGTCCACGGCACCTGCCCAAACTAAGAGTCGTACCCATTTGAATGTATCGGTCGGCCGCTCGAGCGCGTGCGTCAGCGGAGTTTTTCCCTCGGCGTCTTTTCCGTTCAGGAGGTCCCGAACGGAATTCTCATCCAAACCGGCGCCACCCTGGTCTGGCTGGGTGAGCTGCAGCGCGATGCCATAACTATCCCGTTCAATCGCCAGATGCAAACAATTCTGCCCATTACTGAATCTGTATTCGCCAAGATTGAGTCCCAATCCGCTGACTAGAATATTGAACTCCTCGGCATCGTTAGATCCGATGATCGATTGCAGCGCAGTTTCGATGTCATGTGATTCCGCGTCCAGTCCAGGCTGTCCAATCGATCCGAGCGCTGATGAGTTGAAATTTGGCGGGGGGGCAGAATTGAACATGGTGTGCTCCAAGGTAACCGGATTGAAATCTGTGCTAACTCCGGCGTCTGTAACTCTCGCGCGTAATAAGTTCCATGACTAAACAAACTAGCCATAGCCTATCGAGGCCTCTGGTCTGATTTTCGCGCCCCAGCGAACACAAGCGAGGACGCTGTTCCCTGACTCAGCAACGATGGCGCGCCGGGCCATGCCGCGCTTTCGGATGCTTATTCCCATGTGAGCCCACCGACGGCGCGGTATTTCAGTCACTTGGCTCGTGCTCGCCCTGGCAAGAAGCAGGTGGGCCCGGATCCTCGCTATCGATTGTTTTCATGGAGCTTTCTCATGCATGGTCAAATCACCCCCTTCCCGGCCTACTTTCCCTCGGAGGTCAGCAGGTATTGGCCGGACAAACCCAACCAGGAAGTCGCCATAGAGGAAGCGATCTTGCTCCAAGCGCTCACCGATGACGATTTAACAGTCTTCGAATTGGTGTCGTATGAAGCCCTCGAACGCTTCGCACACAGGAATTTCCCGGACAACCAGAATTTTCTCCATGTGGCTATCGAGTCGGGCCGTCATGCCGTGGCCTTATATGTGCTCGGAAGGTTGCCGGAGGACCTGATCAACGATCTGCTCGCATTTCCCGATAGAGAAGGGCATACCCCATTACGGCGCGCGGCTGACATGCAGAACCAGGAAATGGTGCAGGCGTTGCTCCAGCTCATGCCCGAGGCGGCAGAGGCTAAGGAAGCGCTCGCCGCGGCATTGGTGCATGCGGTCGCCAACGGTCATCTCGATAAAGCGCAGTGGCTAACAGGGCTCGGCGCAAACTGCTTGGAGGCCTTCGTGCTGGTGGCTGCCGATCGGACGTTGAGCGCTGAGACCAGAGCCAATGTCGTGAACTATCTGCGGTCTCGGGGAGTGGATGCCACGGGCGCACTGAACTATGCGGTAGCGCAGAGGGAAGAGAGGATTCCGGCGCGAAGGCTCTCGTTATTGGGAGCGGCGGGATCCGCCACGCTTGCCACGGTGGCCGAGCGTGAGGATAAACACATGACTTTTGCGTTGGTGTGGGGCGATGTGGAAATCATTCCCGCCCTCGTGACGCTGGCGAAAAAAGGTAATGCGCAGGCTGTGGACTTGATAGTCCAACAGATGAACCTCGATCGCCAGTACGGATTCAATAAGATCGCGACTGCCGCCCTGATGAGGGTGGCGAAATTGTGCGATGCGCGGGCAGCAGGAATACTGGCGCGGGTAGCAGGGTCGGCGCATGTACAAGACGCTTATAAGCAGCTGGCGACACGGGGCCATGTCGCGGCGATACAAACATTGGTTCAGGCCGGGTGGCCGCCTCTACCCGACATACTGAGGGAGTTTGCCGGCGCTGGCAATTTGGTAGCGGCGAGAGCTTTGGTCAGCGGTGGCATGGATGCCTCTGGCGTGCTGCAAGCGCTTTGCGGGGAGGGAGATGATGACAGCCTCCGGGTAGTCGACCTATTGCTCATTGCTGGCGCCAAGCCCCTGGAGAAGGATAGTGACAGTTTCGAAATTGTGATGGAAAGAAGGCGAGGGCTAATAAAGCTTGGCCAGGAGATATTGCGTCGACCGCAAAATGAGAAACTGACGTGGCTCCTGGTCGCGTTAGCGGAAGGCGAGGTGGCGCAGGTAGCGACGATGCACCACGAGATAGACTTTGACCGCATCTTGGCTCATCTACGCAATACCCGAGATAAAGAGAGCGTGGACCGGTTGATCGGCGCGGGCGTGATCACGCCGCAACGCTATATTCGATTACTCAACTCCAACCGTATGGGGGATGCGGTCTTCCTGGCCCGGGTGTCCCACCAATGCGCGGCACAAGCGGTTATTCAGTTGGCCAAGGAAGGGGATGCCCCCGCATGGGAACACATGCGAAAGTATCTGGGGAACTTATACGACGTTCATGGCGCCGGCTGGAGCGCCCGAAATGAGCTGGGTGTCGCCGCACGACAGGCGCTGCTGGAAGTTGCCCGAGAAAATGAGCGGGGCCTGGTCCGCAGAATTCTTGACGAATTGCCCATCGTAGGGCCCGATGCAATGCGAGATCTGCTGACCCAAGAGCATGAGGATGCTGAAGCGGCCGCGACGTTGCACGAGGCGGGGGTGGATATCAATCTCGCCCTCATGCGAACCTACTGGGCCATTGGTCGCTTGATGGATACGACTTGGGCGCAAGAGACCGGAGACGACCTCATCATGATGGGTGCCGACCTCCGCAGCGCGTTGAACCAAGCCATCGCGGTTGGAGACACCAGGGCTCAAAGATACTTAAGGAGCATGCACCGCTCGCTGGGTGTGCAAGAGTGAAGGCGAACAACGAATAAGCGCACACAGCGGCCGGACGCGCAGGGTCTGTCAGTAATTTCGTGTTTAGGGCATAACATACCGCCAAGGAGTATGTATGCCACGCAAACCCAAGACCCCGCTGGCCGAGTTGCCGAGCATTCCCGC
>NZ_WSJA01000053.1:0-283 GCF_009763235.1 Bordetella sp. 15P40C-2 | reverse complement strand
GGCTCTACATCATAAACGGGGGACGACCAGCATTCATTAGACTTGTTTTTGCGAAGAACCTGTCTAAAGGAAACAATGCTGATGTCCCCTATCGATTCTATCCTAGGGTTACCCGGTCTGGTGGTCCTAGAAGTCAAACGAGCTCAGGACATCCACGTCTGGGCCGCGCCCCGGCGACGCCTGGCCTGCATCCACTGCGCCTGCACACGGGTGCGGATCAAGGCCACCCATCGGCGCACGCTCAAACACACCCGTCAGGGTAATCAACTGCTGGTGCTGCACC
>NZ_WSJA01000052.1:0-1343 GCF_009763235.1 Bordetella sp. 15P40C-2 | reverse complement strand
GGGGGTGTCAGAAATTCCGTGTTTAAGGCGGGTTAAAAATCAAATGGAAGGACGGACGAAGCGATCCTCATAGAGGATAGCAAACTGGATCATGGCCTGTTTCCAATCACGGGCCGGTCGTCCCCAATCGGCGGTGATATTGCGCAGAGCCAGCCAGAGGAGTTTGGTAGCGGCATCATCGTTGGGGAAGTGCCCTCTGGTTTTGATGATTTTGCGTAGCTGCGCATTAATATTCTCAATAGCATTGGTCGTGTAAATGACTTTACGCACCTCGGGTGGAAACGCAAAGAACGGTATGACGCGATCCCAAGCATGGCGCCATGCGCGGGTCACGACGGGGAATTTCTGTCCCCATGGCCCTTGCTCAAATGTCTCGAGTTCGGCCAGAGCGGCTTCGGCGCTTGGGGCCGTATAGATCGGGCGGATGGCGGCGGCCAGTGCCTTGCGATCCTTCCAACTTGCATAGTCCAGGCTATTGCGGATCAGGTGGACAATGCAGGTCTGCAACGTGGTGGCCGGGAAGACCGCACCCAGCGCCTCGGGCATCCCTTTAAGGCCGTCGGTGACGGCGATCAGGATGTCATGGACCCCACGGGTCTTTAAGTCGTTGAAGACCCGCATCCAGAACTTGGCGCCTTCGGTACCCTCGATCCACAGTCCCAGGATATCGCGTGTGCCATCGGGAAGCACACCCAAGGCCAGATAAATGGCCTTGTTGCGCACGATGCCGTTATCGCGGATCTTTACACGCAGCGCATCAAAAAACACGACGGGATACATGGGCTCGAGCGGACGCGCCTGCCAGGCAGTCACCTCTGCCATCACCTCGTCGGTCACCGAGCTGATGAACTCGGGCGAGACCTCGGTACTGTACTGTTCTTGCAAAAAACCTTGAATCTCGCGCACCGTCATGCCTCTGGCATACATGGCAATGATCTTGTCATCAAAGCCTGTAAAACGCCGTTCGTGCTTCGGGATGAGTAACGGAGCAAAACTGCCGTCTCGATCGCGAGGGACCTCGATACGGATCGAGCCGTCCTCGGTCATGACGGTCTTGGCACCTTTACCATTGCGCTGGTTGGACACTTCTGCGGGCTTAGCCGCCCCAGAGGGATAGCCCAGGTGGTGATTGAGCTCTCCCCCCAGCGCACGTTCGATCAGCGCCTTCTTAAATGCCAACGACGCGGCATTGATCGCTTCGGCCGTCATCGGGCCGTCACCGAACGACTTCAGTAAATCTGCGGGAATGCTCGGCAACTCGGCCAGCGGGGTCTTGGGTTTGCGTGGCATACATACTCCTTGGCGGTATGTTATGCCCTAAACACGAAATTACTGACAGACCC
>NZ_WSJA01000051.1:0-209 GCF_009763235.1 Bordetella sp. 15P40C-2 | reverse complement strand
AGCAGTTGATTACCCTGACGGGTGTGTTTGAGCGTGCGCCGATGGGTGGCCTTGATCCGCACCCGTGTGCAGGCGCAGTGGATGCAGGCCAGGTGTCGCCGGGGAGCGGCCCAGACGTGGATGTCCTGGGCTCGTTTGACTTCTTGGACCACCAGACCGGGTAACCCTAGGATAGAATCGATTGGGGACATCAGCATTGTTTCCTTTAG
>NZ_WSJA01000050.1:0-1188 GCF_009763235.1 Bordetella sp. 15P40C-2 | reverse complement strand
CATGGCAAAAGGCAAGTTTGAACGTACCAAGCCGCACGTGAACGTGGGTACGATTGGTCACGTTGACCACGGCAAAACCACGTTGACGGCAGCCATCACGACGGTGCTGTCGAAGCAATTCGGCGGCGAAGCTCGCGGCTACGACCAGATCGACGCGGCCCCGGAAGAGAAGGCTCGTGGTATCACGATCAACACCGCACACGTGGAATACGAAACGGCGAATCGCCACTACGCCCACGTTGACTGCCCGGGCCACGCTGACTATGTGAAGAACATGATCACGGGCGCGGCGCAAATGGACGGCGCGATCCTGGTTTGCTCGGCCGCTGACGGTCCGATGCCGCAAACGCGTGAGCACATTCTGCTGAGCCGTCAGGTTGGCGTGCCGTACATCATCGTGTTCCTGAACAAGGCCGACATGGTTGATGACGCCGAGCTGCTCGAGCTGGTGGAAATGGAAGTTCGCGAACTGCTGTCGAAGTACGACTTCCCGGGCGACGACACCCCGATCATCAAGGGTTCGGCCAAGCTGGCCCTCGAAGGCGACCAGGGCGAGCTGGGCGAGAAGGCGATTCTGGCTCTGGCCGAAGCGCTGGACTCCTACATCCCGACGCCTGAGCGTGCTGTTGACGGCGCGTTCCTGATGCCGGTCGAAGACGTGTTCTCGATCTCGGGTCGTGGTACGGTGGTGACGGGTCGCGTCGAGCGCGGCATCATCAAAGTCGGCGAAGAAATCGAAATCGTTGGTATCAAGCCGACGGTCAAGACGACCTGCACGGGCGTGGAAATGTTCCGCAAGCTGCTCGACCAAGGTCAAGCTGGCGACAACGTGGGTATTCTGCTGCGCGGCACCAAGCGTGAAGACGTCGAGCGTGGTCAAGTTCTGGCCAAGCCTGGTTCGATCACCCCGCACACCGAGTTCACCGCCGAGGTGTACATTCTGTCCAAGGAAGAAGGTGGCCGTCACACGCCGTTCTTCAACGGCTATCGTCCGCAGTTCTACTTCCGTACGACGGACGTGACCGGCTCGATCGAGCTGCCCAAGGACAAGGAAATGGTTCTGCCGGGCGACAACGTGTCGATGAGCGTCAAGCTGTTGGCTCCGATCGCCATGGAAGAAGGTCTGCGTTTCGCCATCCGTGAAGGCGGTCGTACCGTCGGCGCCGGCGTCGTCGCTAAGATCATCGC
>NZ_WSJA01000049.1:0-1586 GCF_009763235.1 Bordetella sp. 15P40C-2 | reverse complement strand
TCAGGCTGTTGATAAACCCCTGGTTTTTGCCGGGGGTTTGTTTTTGAAGGACCGCTCAGGCGCGGCGGCGCCGCGTGTGGAAATTGGAGTCCAGATGGGTCATCAGGCGGCGATGGCGTCGTAGCGGCCTGGATGCAGGCGCCAACGCGACCCTAGGGCGCGTAAAAGCCGCGCCAGCAGCAGCGCGATCTTCTTCATATTCTGGGCCGTCGCGGCCAACAGACACTGTTCGAGCACCTTAGCCAATCCGCGCATGCGGGCGTAGCGATGCCCATGTAGCTGCTTGGCATCGGCGAAGCTGCGCTCAACCGTCTCTTTGCGCCGGGCGTAGACGCGCTTGCCCCATTCGGTGAGCCGGCGCGCATTAACCGCCTCTTTGGCCAATTCCCAGACGTGGCGTACCACGATCTTCGTGTGGTTGGCGCTGTGGGTACAGCGCTCGCGCGACTCGCAGCCCGCGCACTGCACGGGATCGGAGTGATACTGCCGGTAGCCTTGCCGATTGGTCGTACGGTAAACCAGCTGCTGGCCTGCCGGGCACCGATACGTGTCACTGGCTGCGTCGTAGATGTACTGGCGCTTGTAGAAATACCCCGCCCGGTGGTTCGGCGTGCGGTAGCCCATCACCCCGGCAATCTCGCGCTGTTCCAACCCGTGGCAGACCTGTGGCGTAAAGTACCCCGCGTCCAACCCCACCATGTCCGGCGCAAAGCCGAAGCGCTCACACTGCCTGTCCAGCCGCTTCAAGTACGGCTGGCTGTCGTGTACGTTGGCCGGTGTCACGTGCGTATCGGTGATGATCGCGTGCTTGCTATCGACTGTGCGGTGATCTAGATAGAAAAACCCTTTAGGCTTGTCGTCGCGCACCATGTACCCGCTATCCGGATCGGTGCGGCTGACCTTAATCTCTTTGCTCGGCCCCGAGTCGCCCGCATCCTCATCACTACCCTTACGTGCCTTTAGGGGCTTTTTGCCCGAGGCTTGGCGATCCGCATCAATCGCCGCCTCCAGCTCAGCCAGGTACGCGGCAGGAGCCTGCTCGACCTTCACCACATCGAATTTCTGCTTATTCGCATTGGCCTTCAGATGCGTGCTGTCGGTGTACAGCACCCGACCTTCGACCATACCTCTGCCCATCGCCTGCAGCACGATCTCGTCGAATATCTCTTGATAGATACCGCTATCGGCAAAGCGGCGACGGCGATTCTGGCTGAGCGTGGACGCATCTGGCACCTTGTCCGTCAGCCTGAGCCCAAGGAACCATCGATACGCCACGTTGACCTGCACCTCGCGCATCAGTTGTCGCTCGCTGCGAATGCCGAACAGGTACCCCAGCAGCAGCAACTTGAACAACAGCACCGGGTCCAGCGCCGGGCGCCCGTTGTCTGCGCAGTACAGGTGGGCCACGCGCTCTCGGATGAACTCCAAGTCGATTGCCGCGGCAATCTTACGCACCAAGTGATCGGCCGGAACCAGCGATTCCAGCGTCACCATCTCCAGCTCGTGCTGGTAAGCAGTCGGGGCTTTTAACATCCCTCTATTATGAACAAACCCTCCGTTTTACGGGAGGGTTTGTCAGCAGACTG
>NZ_WSJA01000048.1:0-23244 GCF_009763235.1 Bordetella sp. 15P40C-2 | reverse complement strand
CCGTCGTGATGGCTGCCGTCAACGTGGTTTTGCCGTGGTCAACGTGACCAATCGTACCCACGTTCACGTGCGGCTTGGTACGTTCAAACTTGCCTTTTGCCATGATCTCTATCCTTTGACTTTCAAGGAAACTGGGGTGATTGCCGCGCCTCGCGAGATAGTCGAGACGCGGCGACGGTATTTAAATTACTTCGCGCGAGCGGCGATGACTTCGTCAGCGACGTTCTTCGGAGCTTCGGAGTAGTGCTTGAACTCCATGGTGTACGTCGCACGGCCCTGCGTCAACGAACGCAGGTTGGTGGCGTAACCGAACATCTCGGCCAGCGGAACTTCGGCCTTGATGACCTTGCCACCGCCGACCATATCGTCCATACCTTGCACCATGCCACGACGCGAGGACAGATCGCCCATCACGGTACCGGCATAGTCTTCAGGCGTTTCGACTTCCACGGCCATCATGGGCTCGAGCAGCACGGGGCTGGCCTTGCGCATGCCTTCCTTAAAGGCCATCGAACCGGCCATCTTGAACGCGTTTTCGTTCGAGTCAACGTCGTGGTACGAACCGAAGAACAGCGTGACCTTGACGTCTACGACCGGGTAGCCGGCGACGACGCCCGAAGGCAGCGTTTCTTGGATACCCTTGTCAACGGCAGGAATGTATTCACGAGGAACCACACCGCCCTTGATGGCGTCGACGAACTCGTAACCACCGCCAGGAGGCAGGGGCTCGAGCTTGAGGACCACGTGACCGTACTGACCGCGACCGCCCGACTGCTTGACGAACTTGCCTTCGACTTCGTCGCAGGTCTTGCGGATGGTTTCGCGGTAAGCAACCTGGGGCTTGCCGACGTTGGCTTCCACGCCGAATTCGCGCTTCATGCGGTCAACCAGAATTTCCAGGTGCAGTTCGCCCATACCAGAAATAATGGTTTGGCCGGATTCTTCGTCGCTACGCACGCGGAACGACGGATCTTCCTGAGCCAGACGCGACAGCGCCAGACCCATCTTTTCCTGGTCAGCCTTCGACTTGGGTTCGACGGCCTGCGAAATCACGGGCTCGGGGAACTCCATGCGCTCGAGCAGGATGTGGGAGTCCGCATCGCACAGCGTTTCGCCGGTGGTCACGTCTTTCAGACCCACCACAGCGGCGATGTCGCCTGCCAGAACTTCCTTGATTTCTTCGCGGTTGTTCGCATGCATTTGCAGCAGACGGCCGACGCGTTCTTTCTTGCCCTTGATGGGGTTGTAGACCGTGTCGCCAGACTTCAGCACGCCCGAGTACACACGAACGAAGGTCAACTGACCCACGAACGGATCGCTCATCAGCTTGAATGCCAGAGCCGACATCTTTTCGCTGTCGTCAGCCTTACGCGACGTGGTCTCGCCATCGTCGGTTTGGCCTTGGACCGGCGGGATGTCGATCGGCGACGGCAGGTATTCGATGACCGCGTCCAACATGCGCTGCACGCCCTTGTTTTTGAAGGCGGTGCCGCACAGCATCGGCTGGATTTCACCAGCGATGGTGCGTTGGCGGATGGCCGCGTTGATCTCGGCCTCGTCCAGCGAACCGGTTTCGAGGTACTTGTTCATCAGTTCCTCGGTCGACTCGGCAGCGGCTTCGACCAGCTTTTCACGCCATTCGGTGGCCGTATCCACGAGTTCGGCCGGGATGTCGGCGTATTCGAACTTGGTGCCTTGGCTGGCTTCGTCCCAAATGATCGCCTTCATCTTGATCAGGTCGATAACACCCTTGAAGGTGTCTTCGGCGCCGATTGGGATCACAATGGGCACGGGGTTGGCGCGCAGACGCGTCTTCAGCTGGTCATAGACCTTGAAGAAGTTCGCGCCGGTACGGTCCATCTTGTTGACGAAGGCCAGACGGGGCACACCGTACTTATTAGCCTGACGCCACACCGTTTCGGACTGGGGCTGAACGCCACCCACGGCGCAGTACACCATGCAGGCGCCGTCGAGCACACGCATGGAACGTTCGACTTCAATGGTGAAGTCCACGTGCCCCGGGGTGTCGATGATGTTGATGCGGTGCTCAGGATAGTTCCCAGCCATGCCGCGCCAAAACGCCGTCGTTGCGGCCGAGGTGATGGTAATACCACGCTCTTGCTCTTGCTCCATCCAGTCCATGGTGGCTGCGCCATCATGCACTTCGCCAAGCTTGTGGTTGACGCCGGTGTAGAACAGGATACGTTCAGTGGTCGTGGTTTTCCCTGCATCGATGTGCGCAGAGATACCAATGTTGCGATAGCGCTCGATCGGGGTTTTGCGGGCCATGGTGGATTAGTCCTTAAATTACCAGCGGAAGTGGCTGAAGGCCTTGTTGGCCTCGGCCATCTTGTGGGTGTCTTCGCGTTTCTTCATTGCGGCGCCGCGGCCTTCCGCAGCGTCGATCAGTTCGCCAGCCAAACGCAGATCCATCGACTTTTCGCCGCGCTTCTTAGCGGCTTCACGCAGCCAACGCATTGCCAGGGCCAGGCGGCGCACGGGGCGCACTTCAACCGGCACTTGGTAGTTGGCACCGCCCACGCGGCGGCTCTTGACTTCGACGATCGGCTTGATGTTGTTGATCGCCAGGCTGAAAAGCTCAATCGGATCTTTACCGGTCTTGGCTTGCACTTGCTCGAGGGCACCGTAGACGATGCGCTCGGCGACGGCCTTCTTACCGTCCAGCATGACGACGTTCATGAACTTGGCGAGCTCGACGCTACCGAACTTGGGATCGGGCAGAATCTCGCGCTTGGGTACTTCGCGACGACGGGGCATTTTGCTTCCTTGTGTCTATTCAGTTGAACCGGGGGTTATTCGCCCGGCCATGGCCATCCAGATGAGATGACCCCTTACGTGCCGCGCACCTTCCTAAAGCTGAGGCTGGCGCGGTTGCACTTAACTGGCGACGCTTACGCGCGACCAGGGGAACTACTAGTACTGCTACGAACGAGGCCTTAGGCCTTCTTCGGGCGCTTGGCGCCGTACTTCGAACGAGCCTGCTTACGGTCTTTGACGCCTTGCAGGTCGAGCGAACCACGAACGATGTGGTAACGCACACCCGGCAAATCCTTCACACGGCCGCCACGCACCAGAACCACCGAGTGCTCCTGCAGGTTGTGGCCTTCACCGCCGATGTACGAAATAACTTCGTAGCCGTTGGTGAGACGAACCTTTGCGACTTTACGCAGAGCGGAGTTCGGCTTCTTGGGGGTGGTGGTGTACACGCGGGTGCACACGCCGCGACGTTGCGGGCAGTTTTCGAGCGCGGGGCTCTTGCTCTTGATGATGCTGACTTCGCGCGGCTTGCGCACGAGCTGGCTAATGGTAGGCATGACCTTTGAAATCCCTTTTACGTACCACTGGTAAGTACTGTTGTACTCGTATCCTTGACGCATCGTCCCCGGGGTCTGTCCCTGAGAGCCGGTACACCTTGGAGAGGCAGTTCACGCAAAACCGCCTCAAACGTTCCATACGTAAAAGAGCGGGTCTTGCAGACAAAACGCACAAAGCCAGCCAAGCGTGGATGGCAGCCTTTATGCGCAAATAAAGCAGTAAGCCCGTCAGCATAACCGAGAAGCGACGGGGTGTCAAAGTATTTAATGCGAAAGTCAGACCGGGTGCAGCGCGCCGACGCGTGGTCACGCGTTGCACCGAAAATCGCGCTTTAGGCTACTGATCAGCGAACAGATAGCCGCTGCCGTAGACCGTGCGGATGGGCAGATTGACGCCCGCCAGTTCGCCCTTTCGGCGCAACCGGCTGATGATCACGTCGATACTGCGTGAACCGTTGGCGCGGGTCGCCGATTCGTCCAGATGCTTGGTCAGGTCCGAGCGGGGAACTGCCTGGCCGGCGGCCTCGAGCAAGCAGCGCACGATATGCCGCTCGTTGGCGGACAGAGAGATCGCCACGCCGGTGGGCGTCATCAAGGTCCAGTTTTGATCGCGCAGTTCCCAGCTGCCCGAGTGACTCTGAGTCGCCGACGCCTCGGTTTTGACGCCAGGGTTGGCGGCCCGGCCCGGGAGCCGCCGCGCCAGGGCCATCAACACGCCCACGAGTTCGCGGGGATCGATCGGCTGCATCAAGCAAACATCGGCGCCGCCTTGCAGGCAGCGCAGACGGTTTTCGACTTGCAAATTCGTCCCGACCACCACAATACCCAGACTGGGAGAGGTGCGCAGCCGCGAGACCAGCGCGTAACCGATTTCTTCTAGTTCGCCGATATCCAGAACAACCGCATCATAGTCACCGTCGCCCAACAAACTAAACATTTCAGGCGGTGTAGCGCAAACTTGTGCGGAGATACCAGCTTGCTGCATTGCAGCGCCGGCCCTGCCCTGCATGGCTTCGTCCGGCATCATGAGGAGTACTTTCAATTGCTTCATAGTTTCCCAGGCCTCCTTGGACTATACCGTCCCCAATGACCTCTGCAGACTGACAAGAATGTTGACAGTGTGACGCCTTATTTCAGCAAGTGCCAGTAAATATTCGTCAAGTTTGCAGGGGTGAAAAGTCGTGTTGAGGTATTCGCAGAGCGATAGAACTCCCAGGGTATTATTGCGCCATGCCCCGCGCGCGCAGCGTGGCGCGCCGCTCGAACGTCAGAACAATGAATTCAAGTGCTTTGACCTCTCACTTAACACTATGCAGATAGCTTCGCTTGAAGACGACCTGAATCAAGCTCAGCTTATTCAGCAGGTACTTGTAGCAGCCGGGTACACTTGCCACAGCTATCAGCGCGGGCGTGATCTTATTGCGGCACTACGCAGCAAAACGTTTGATTTGATTTTGCTGGACTGGCAGGTGCCGGACATTGCCGGGGATCAGGTACTGCGGCACATCCGCGGAACACTGGGCTTGCAGACGCCTGTCATCTTCTTGACCAGCCGTACACTCGAGGCCGAGCTTGTTCAAGGGCTGGAGGCAGGGGCCGACGACTACATCGGCAAACCGCTGCGCCCCGCCGAGCTCGTGGCGCGTATCGGTGCGCTCTTGCGGCGGGTAAAGGCGACGCCGCCCGTCCAGGAGCCGTTTGCGGTGGCCTCCTATCGTATCAACCCCCTAGACCGCACCATTATGTTGGGTGGCGAGGTGATCGCGCTGGCACCAAAGGAATTCGAGCTGGCGCAACTTTTTTTCCGCAATGTCGGGCGTCTGCTGTCGCGTGACGTGCTGGCGGAAAGCGTCTGGAACCGGGAAATCCCCGCCACCTCCCGTACGCTGGATACGCATCTTTCCAACGTCCGTCAAAAGCTGCGCCTACACCCCGACAACGGCGTGCGCTTGACTTCGTCATACGCACTGGGCTATCGGCTCGAATTGACCGACCGCGGCGCCACGGCGTCGTGACACCCGACTTCTGCGGTACGCCTGCCCCCGCATGCACCCCGCTGCGGGGCACCTCTTTTATTTTGCTGGAGAACGCACGACATGATTAGGCGCAACTTTCGCCTGCTCGCCGGTTGCATGGCCCTCGCGTATGCGCCGTTTGGACACGCTCAGCCCGCCGGCGCGCTGGGCGATGATTTTGTTTATCGCATACGCCCCGCCGACACGCTGATCGATCTTGCCTCAAGATACACGGGCGATGGCGCCAATTGGGTCACGCTACAGAAGCTCAACAGAGTCGAAGACCCGCAAAAGCTCGCCATTGGCTTGGCGCTGCACATCCCTTTCTCCCTGATCCCGGTCGTCCCTGCTCCCCTCACCGCCATCCATGTAAGCGGCAGCACGCAGATGGACGGGAAGCCTTTACGCGCGGGAATGTCCGTGCCTGAGGGAGCCACCATCATCACGGAATCCGACGGCTTTGCAACGTTGGACTTTGCGGATGGGACCCGCCTGAGTCTGCCCAACAACAGCACCGCCCGAGTCGATCGCACGCAAAAGTTCAAGAACGCGGGGCTGATCGATTCCGTGGTGAGCGTGCAAAATGGCGAGGTCGATTCCGAGGTGGCCCCCACGGGCCAAGGCGTAGGCCGTTTTGAGATCCGTACGCCAGTGACGATCGTGGGCGTGCGCGGCACTCGCTTTCGACTGCAAGCGACCGGGACCGGCGCACAGAGCGAAGTGTTGCACGGGAAGGTCGACATGAGCGCGGGTGCAGGCGGCTCCGCGCCACCCGTGGCAGTGGCCGGGGGTCAGGGCGCGGCGGTAGACGTCCACGGTCAAATACAAGTGCACACACTGCCGCCCGCCCCTATTGTGACACCGCCGCAGCGCGGCGCTTCCGGACAATGGGTCGCGCGGGTGACGCCTGTCCCGGGTGCGGTCGCTTACCTGGTGAGAATTTCGCGGGACCCGAAGGGGCTCGAGGTGTTTACTTCGGAGCGATTCGAGGGTGAAGAAGTCCGACTTGTGGCGCGTCGGCCGGGCACCCACTATGCCTCGATCCGCGCGCTGAATGCAGCGGGCCTCGGCGGCTATGACACCGTTCTCAGTTTCGAAGGGGCCAGCCCCCTGATGTCCGGTTCGGGTCACCCCGTGCTGCTAAGCGACGGCGCAATAGTTACACTGAATAACTATTAACAAAACCTATCGGTGCCCGGACCATGTGGACCAGCGCAGTGGACACCCCGCGTGAAAACTCCCCCTCTCGTTGGCTGCTGCGTCTCGCGCTTATTGCGTTCGCCCTGGCATTGGGGTGGCTCGATGGCCTGGGAAGAGTCGATCAGCTCATTTATGATCGTGCCCTGTCACTGGTAAAAAGGCCGGTTCCCAAGGATGTGGTGCTTGTCGCCATCGACGATCAGGCGATCGATGAGCTGGGTCGATGGCCATGGCATAGGGCGTTGCATGCACAGCTGCTAGATCGTCTGCACGGCGCACGCGCGGTGGGGTTGGATATCGTTTTTTCCGAACCCGACGCGCGGCATCCGCAGGACGACCAACTGCTTAGCGAAGCCATCAAGCGGCATGGCCGCGTGGTGTTGCCCATTGTCCTGGACGAGGTCCACGCCCCAACGCGCGCCGACCTTCCTCTCGCGTCGCTCGCGCAGTCGGCGGCGGGTCTGGGATTCATCAACGTGGACCCCGATGACGACGGGATACTTCGACGCGCGGACTGGACCACCGTCGACAGCCACGATCAGCCTTGGCGCAGATTTGCCCTAGCGCTGCTCGAGGTGGGGGGAGACAGCGACCGTGTGGAGCGCTTCCTGAAGCGCGTCCCTTCGGATGGAAAGTTGCTGATCCCTTTTGCGGGGCCGCCCGGCCATTTTCAAACGGTGTCCTACTTGAGCGTCTTACGAGGAGAAGTCCCGCCTGAGGTGTTCAAGGACAAGTATGTCGTGGTGGGCGCATGGGCGACTGGGCTTGGCGATACGATACCAACGCCCGTATCGCATGATACAAACGGAATGTCAGGCATAGAGATTATTGGCAATCTGCTGCAGTCCGCACACCAGAATCTGGTGGTATGGCGCGCGCCACCGTGGATGTCGGCGTTATTCAGCGCCCTGCCCGTTCTACTGTTGGGAATGGCTCTGCCCAGACTTTCGCCAAGACAAGCCTTTCTTTGCAGCCTGGCCTTTTTGGGACTAGTGCTGATCAGCGCGATCGCCACGCTGCGTTTCGCCGACATCTGGATTCCACCCCTAGCGGGCTTGATTGGTGTGGCGGTGAGTTACCCGATCTGGAGTTGGCGTAGCCAGGAGGCGGCCCTGCGCTACATGACCCGCGAGATGAAGCGTCTTCGCATCGAGTATCCGCCGGTCTATGAAGAGACGGCCCCGCCACCCGTGCAGCGCATCGGCCGTTCATTGGATCAGCATGTCCAGGAACTCGATCGCACGCTCACGCACGTGCGCAACTTGCGCCGTTTCGTTGCCGATGGGCTGGACGGGATGCCCGATGCGACCATGGTGCTGGATCAGAATGGCCGTCTGCAGTATCGCAACCACTCTGCGGCCACTTACTTCGCTGAGCTTGGGATCCGACCGCCGCGGATCGGGCAGACCGTCGAGCCCGCGCTGGTTCAAGCATTCGAGGCGCCCCGCGCACAGGAGCAAATCGCGCAGGCGCTGCGCCGGGGAACGCATCGAACGCCCGCGCATGAAGCGGTCGAGGGGGAAATCGAGGGCGAGTTCGCGCGCCACGGCGGCATCGAAGTCCGCGATCGTGCCGACCACGATTTGCTGATTCGATGTCTGCCGTTTCGCACGGCGCGAGGTGCCTTTGCCGGCACGGTCGTGACGATCAGCGATATCAGCGCCGTCCGCCGGGCGGAACGGCAGCGCGAGCAAATGCTTCAGTTCATATCGCACGACATGCGGGCGCCGCAAAATTCGATTCTGGCCTTGGTCGAACTGCACCGACAGCACCATCCCGCCACGGATGCTCAGGGCGATGTGCTGGGCCGTATCGCCCATCTGGCTAACCGCACGCTGGGATTGGTCGACAGCTTTGTTGAATTGACGCGTGCCGAGTCGATGCGCATTGCCTGCGAACGGGTCGATCTGGCTGCCGTGTTGCATGAAGTGGTGGATGATTTTTGGGCGGCCGCGCAGTCCCGGCGAGTTTTGCTGCAATGGCAGTCCTGCCCCACCATCGCCATGACTTATGGCGACGGATCGCTCATTACGCGGGCCGTGTGCAACCTGTTGGGGAATGCCATCAAGTACAGCCCAGATGGCAGCACGGTAGCGCTACGTCTGACGGCCAAAGGCACGATGTGGCACATCGATATCGAAGACGCGGGCCCCGGCATCTCGCCACAAGACCAGGAAATGCTGTTCGAGCCGTTTTTTCGATCTGCAGCGGCCAGAGAGTCCAATAGCGAAGGCTCGGGCCTTGGGCTGGCATTCGTCCAAACCATCGCGCACCGCCATAACGGCCGCGTGGCCGTAAAAAGCGAGCTCGGCAAAGGCTCTCGGTTCACCCTATGTCTGCCTATAGCGCTCGAAGACGAGATCGACCACTAACAAGGGGCGGACTTGTCGCTGCGGCGCAAACGCCTGTGGATCAGCGAAACGTGTGCGAGAGCACGGCCGGCGTGCCGGGCTTGACGACCAGCGTCGTGTGAAACGGGGGTTGCGCGCTATTGCGTATGGTCACCGCATGCGTGCCGGGCCGAAGCATGACGGTCTTCAATGGCGGGGTAACCCCTCGCGAGACGCCATCGATGAAAATTTCACCCCAAGGCCGCACATTGATGCTCACCTTCACTAGCGCGGGCGTTTTGCGTTCGGCTTTCGCGGGCGGTTGAACCCGATCGTCCGGGGTAATGTGGGATGCCACAAGGTCTACATCAGGGACGTCCGACGAGGCGGCCGTTGCAGGCCTTTGCGTCGCGCTGTCGGTCTGCGGTGCGGCTGTCGCTGGATAGGGGCCCATGCCGTGACCCCCACTCGCCGATGTCGCGGCAACGGAAGACAGTGCTGCTGGCTTACCAGCGTTGTCAACACGCTGGGAATGGGTGATGACCGACGGAGATCGCGCACCCATACGGCCCCACCAGTAGGCGGCCGCGGCCACAGCTCCCAAGAGCAGCAAACCCAGCAAAATGAAAGTACGCCAGACGTTACGGTGCAGCGACTGTTGAACGACCAATGTGCCCGCCGGCGTGCCCGGCGCGTCCATGGGAATTCCAACGGTATCAGGGCGCCGCGCAAAAAGCGGCATCGTTAACGATTCGGCGTAGGCTTGAATGCTTTGCGGCCGATCCAGCGGATGCAAGGACATCCCGGCGTCGATAGCGCGCAGAAAGTCCGGCGAGTAGCGGTCTAGCCCCAGCGACGACAGCGGTTGATAATGGTCCTCGATCACACGCTGCTCGGCAGGCGGCGGGCGTTCCCCGGCGACTAGCGAATAAACCACCGCACTCAGGCCGTAAACATCCGTCCATGGCCCGCGCGGCCAGTCGGGCGATTCGGTAAAGAGCTCGAAGGCGGCATAGCCGGAAGTGAACGTCAATCCGTGCTCGCCTCTTACCCGCGGGATATCCAGGGCAAGAAGATGCGCTTGACCGGTTTCGTCTAGTCCCACGGAATGCACGGAGATGTCGCCGCAGATGCGGCCCTCGCGATGCAAGGCGTCCAGCACCGGCATGAGCTCGACGAGGATACGTTCGATGCGATGCTGCGGCACGCCGCCAGATTGGGTGGCGGCGATGGCGCTCAGGGGTCGATGCGCGATGGGAGCTGCGCCGACAAACGGACTGCGCGCGGTGTGAAAGCCCGGGGAAGAATCCATGAAGACAGCGTTAGAAGATGACACATTCTACGCTAACCGAGGGATTAGCCCGTGATCGGCCAGCGCGGACGAGGCCTGCACGTGCACGAGGTTGCCAGTGACGCCGCAACTTTCTCGCCAAGGCGGCTTTCCGCGCGTTCGATGCACGACCTGCTCGGAGGGGATATTATCTGATGGTGTCCCTGTGGGCGTTTCACAATCGATACGCGCGGTACAGGATGTGACCCTCAACATTATCGACTTAGGCAAACTCATGAACGTTCGTGCTTTCTTGCCCGTTGCAGCTTGCGTGCTCGCGTTATTGAGCGGATGCGCAGGTCTGACGATCGCAGAGGCGCCGCCCTCCCAGGCGGCCCAAGATGCGCTTGCTCATGTCCACGAGCAATATTCAGCGGGGCAATACGGCGCGGTCATACGTTCGGTCGCGACTTCGAATGCGATTCAAAGCGCACCGGACTCGCTGCGCATCGAAGCCTACAAACTTCAAGCCTTCAGCTACTGTGTGCGCGACTATCCGCAGCTGTGCGAAGAAACCTTCATGCGCATCTTGCAGATCGATTCGGATTTCACACTGGCGCCAGCCGAGGCGGGTCACCCGCAGTGGGGGCCGGTGTTCAATGCGGCTAAAGCGAAAGCTGGCCGCTGACCCCGGTAACGATTAAAGCCTCGCACAAATAAAAAGGCCGCTGAAATCTCAGCGGCCTTTTTCGTTGAGTCAACCCGGCGGGACATTGCCCCGCCAGTTGCCTCGGTACTGCCTTACTGCTGCGTATCGTCCTGCGCGCTCGGAGGCGTCTCGTCGTGCGTTCCACCGATATCCACGGTGGCCGGCGTATCCTCGAAAGGATTGGCCAGCTGACGTGCGGCTTCGCGCTCGGCGGCTTCCAGGGCTTCCTTGTCCTTGCGGGCAAGGTGGTAAGCCAAACCGGTACCAGCGGGGATCAGACGACCCACGATCACGTTTTCCTTCAGACCACGCAGATCGTCGCGCTTGCCCATGATGGCGGCTTCGGTCAGAACACGCGTGGTTTCCTGGAACGAAGCGGCCGAGATGAACGAGTCGGTCGACAGCGAGGCCTTGGTAATACCGAGCAGCACGTTGTCGTAGGTCGCCGGACGCTTGCCTTCGGCGATCACGCGATCGTTTTCGTTCAAGAGTTCCGAACGCTCGACCTGTTCACCCGGGATGAACTCGGTATCGCCAGCATCGACGATGTTCACGCGACGCAGCATCTGACGAACAATCACTTCGATGTGCTTGTCGTTGATCTTCACGCCTTGCAGACGGTAGACGTCCTGCACTTCGTCGACGATGTAGGTCGCCAGCTTCTCGATACCTTGCAAGCGCAGAATGTCGTGCGGATCGGCCGGCCCGTCCACGATCATTTCGCCCTTGTTCACCACCTGGCCGTCGTGCACCAGCACCTGTTTTTCCTTCGGAATCAGGAACTCGTGGCTCACGCCTTCCAGGTCGGTGATGACCAGACGCTGCTTACCCTTGGTGTCCTTACCAAACGACACGGTACCCGTGACATCGGCGAGCATGCCGGCATCCTTGGGCGAACGCGCTTCGAACAGTTCGGCCACACGCGGCAGACCGCCGGTAATGTCGCGGGTCTTTTGCGATTCTTGAGGAATACGCGCCAGAACTTCACCCACGGCAACCTGCTGACCATCGCGCACCGTAATCAGTGCGCCCACCGGGAACGAAATGTTCACCGAGTGATCGGTGCCGGCGATCTTGACGTCTTCGCCGTTTTCGTTGACCAGCTTGATCTGCGGACGCATAACGATCTTGCCGCTACGCGTCTTGGGCGTGATCACGACCAGCGTGGACAGACCGGTGATTTCGTCGACCTGCTTGGCAACGGTCACGCCTTCTTCGATGTTCTCGAAGCGCACCGCACCGCTGTACTCGGACACGATCGGACGGGTCAGCGGATCCCAGGTCGCCAGACGGGTACCGGCCTTGACGGCTTCGCCGTCGCCGACCAGTACGGTGGCGCCGTACGGGATCTTGTGACGTTCGCGTTCGCGACCGTTATCGTCGTAAATCGCCAGTTCGCCCGAACGCGAGATGGCCACCCGTTCGCCCTTGGCGTTGGTGACGTAACGCATCGTGCTGGTAAAGCCGACCTTACCGTTGGACTTGGTTTCCACGGCGCTGGCCAAAGCCGAACGCGATGCCGCACCACCGATGTGGAACGTACGCATCGTGAGCTGAGTACCCGGTTCACCGATGGACTGAGCCGCGATAACACCGACGGCTTCACCCACGTTGACGTGCGAGCCACGGCCCAGATCGCGGCCATAGCAATGCGCGCACAGACCGTGACGCGTTTCGCAAGTCAGCGGCGTACGGACCTTGACTTCGTCCACACCGATACGATCGATCAGATCGACCAGATCTTCGTCCAGCAGCGTGCCGGCGGCGATCGCGGTTTCCTGCGTATCCGGGTTGACGATGTCGACGGCTGCCACACGGCCGAGGATACGGTCGCGCAACGGTTCGATGACTTCACCGCCCTCGACCAAGGCCTTCATGGAATAGCCCAGGCTGGTGCCGCAATCTTCTTCACGGATCACCAGATCCTGCGTCACATCGACGAGACGACGAGTCAGGTAACCCGAGTTAGCCGTCTTCAGTGCGGTATCGGCCAAGCCTTTACGCGCACCGTGAGTCGAGATGAAGTACTGCAGAACGTTCAGGCCTTCGCGGAAGTTCGCGGTAATCGGCGTCTCGATAATCGAGCCGTCCGGCTTGGCCATCAGGCCGCGCATACCGGCCAACTGACGGATCTGTGCCGCCGAACCCCGTGCACCGGAGTCCGCCATCATGTAGATCGAGTTGAAGGATTCCTGGCGGACTTCCTCGCCGTGACGGTTGATCACGGGTTCGGTTGCCAATTGCTCCATCATCGCCTTGCCGACCTTATCGGAGGCCTTACCCCAGATGTCCACCACGTTGTTGTAGCGTTCTTGGGACGTGACCAGACCCGACGAGTACTGCTTGTCGATTTCCTTCACTTCGCGGCTGGCTTCGGCCAGGATGGCTTCCTTGGCCTTCGGGATCAGCATGTCTTCCATCGCGATGGAGATACCACCACGGGTAGCCAGACGGAAACCGGACTGCATCAGCTTGTCGGCGAAGATCACGGTGTCGCGCAGGCCGCAACGGCGGAACGACTGGTTGATCAGACGCGAGATTTCTTTTTTCTTCAGCGCCTTGTTCAGCACGCTAAAGGGCAGGCCCTTGGGCAGAATCTCGGACAGCAGCGCACGGCCGACCGTCGTCTCATGACGACGGACGACGGGTTGGAATTCACCGTTCTCGTCGCGCTCGTATTCGTTCAAGCGCACGGTGATACGCGTCTGCAGCTCGACTTCGCCGTTGTCATACGCGCGCTGGACTTCGGCCACATCGGTAAAGAAGATGCCTTCGCCCTTGCCGTTGATACGCTCACGGGTCGTGTAGTACAGACCCAGCACGATATCCTGCGACGGCACGATCGACGGTTCACCGTTAGCCGGGAACAGCACGTTGTTCGAGGCCAGCATCAGGGTACGGGCTTCGAGCTGGGCTTCGAGCGACAGCGGCACGTGAACGGCCATCTGGTCACCGTCGAAGTCGGCGTTAAACGCCGCGCAAACCAGCGGGTGCAGCTGGATGGCTTTACCTTCGATCAGCACCGGTTCGAATGCCTGAATACCCAGACGGTGCAGCGTCGGCGCACGGTTGAGCATCACCGGGTGTTCGCGGATGACCTCTTCGAGAATGTCCCACACCACCGGCTCTTGGCTTTCCACCAGTTTCTTGGCGGCCTTGATGGTCGTGGCCAGGCCCATCATCTCCAGACGATTGAAGATGAACGGCTTGAACAGTTCCAAAGCCATCAGCTTGGGCAGACCGCACTGATGCAGCTTGAGCTGCGGACCCACCACGATGACCGAACGGCCCGAGTAGTCCACGCGCTTACCGAGCAAGTTCTGACGGAAGCGACCGCTCTTACCCTTGATCATGTCGGCCAGCGACTTGAGCTGACGCTTGTTAGCGCCCGTCATGGCCTTGCCGCGACGACCGTTATCGAGCAGCGAGTCGACGGCCTCTTGCAGCATGCGCTTTTCGTTGCGCAGGATGATCTCGGGCGCCTTCAGTTCGAGCAAGCGCTTCAGACGGTTGTTGCGGTTGATCACGCGACGGTACAGATCGTTCAGATCCGAGGTCGCGAAACGGCCGCCGTCCAGCGGCACGAGCGGACGCAGATCCGGCGGCAGCACCGGCAGCACTTCCATGACCATCCAGTCGGGCTTGATGCCCGACTTCTGGAAGCCCTCGAGGACCTTCAGACGCTTGGAGATCTTCTTGATCTTGGCTTCGGAGCTGGTGGCCTTCAGTTCGCCGCGCAGCGTTTCGACTTCGCGATCGATGTCGATCGTGCGCAGCAGTTCGCGCACGGCTTCCGCGCCCATCAGGGCGGTGAAGTCGTCACCGTATTCCTCGGTCTTGGCGAGGAAGTCGTCGTCGGACATGATCTGACCGCGCTTGAGCGGGGTCATGCCAGGTTCGATCACGCACCAGGCTTCGAAATAGAGCACGCGCTCGATGTCGCGCAGCGTCATGTCGAGCACCATACCCAGGCGCGACGGCAGGCTCTTCAGGAACCAGATGTGCGCAACCGGGCTGGCCAGCTCGATGTGGCCCATGCGCTCACGGCGCACCTTGGCCACGGTCACTTCCACGCCGCACTTCTCGCAGATCACGCCGCGATGCTTCAGGCGCTTGTACTTACCGCACAAGCACTCGTAGTCCTTGATCGGGCCGAAGATCTTCGAGCAGAACAGACCATCACGCTCGGGCTTGAACGTGCGGTAGTTGATCGTCTCGGGCTTGCGGACTTCGCCATAAGACCACGAACGAATTTTCTCGGGCGACGCGATGCCGATCTTGATGGCATCAAACTGCTCGTCTTGCGAGACTTGTTTGAATAGGTCGAGTAGCGCTTTCATTAGTTACGCTCCAAATCCATGTCCAGGGCCAACGAGCGGATTTCCTTGACCAGCACGTTGAACGATTCCGGCATACCGGCATCGATGACGTGATCGCCCTTGACGATGTTTTCGTATACCTTGGTGCGGCCCGTAATGTCGTCGGACTTCACCGTCAGCATTTCTTGCAGGGTGTAGGCGGCGCCGTAAGCTTCCAGCGCCCACACTTCCATCTCCCCGAAACGCTGGCCACCGAACTGCGCCTTACCACCCAGCGGTTGCTGAGTCACCAGCGAGTACGGACCAGTCGAACGGGCGTGCATCTTGTCGTCGACCAAGTGATGCAGCTTCAGGTAGTGCATGTAGCCCACGGTCACCGGACGCTCGAACTGCTCGCCGGTACGGCCGTCAACCAACCAGGCCTGAGCACGCGAGGGCGTCAGGTTCATGCGCTTGGCGACCTCATCGGGGTAAGCCAATTCCAGCATCTGGGTGATTTCTTCTTCCGTGGCACCGTCGAACACCGGCGTCGCGAACGGCACGCCGTTCTTCAGGTTACGCGCCAGCTCCATGACTTCGTCATCTGTCAGCGTTTCGATGTGTGCCGGGGTACCGGTGGTGTTGTACACCTTCTCCAGATAGGCACGCACTTCCTTGACCTGCACGTTCTGTTCGTCACGCAGCATGTCGGCGATACGTTGACCCAGACCCTTCGCGGCCCAGCCCAAGTGAACCTCGAGCACCTGCCCGACGTTCATCCGCGACGGCACGCCCAGCGGGTTCAGCACGATGTCGGCGGGGGTACCGTCGGCCATGTGCGGCATGTCTTCCACCGGGGTGATGCGCGAGACCACGCCCTTGTTACCGTGACGGCCGGCCATCTTGTCACCAGGCTGCAGACGACGCTTGACGGCCAGGTAGACCTTGATCATCTTCAGCACGCCCGGGGGCAATTCGTCGCCTTGCGTGAGCTTCTTGCGCTTTTCTTCGAACGCGAGATCGAATTGATGGCGCTTCTGCTCCAGCGATTCCTTGGCCTGCTCGAGCACGACAGCGTGAGGCTCATCGGCCAGACGAATGTCGAACCACTGCCAGCGGTCCAGATCAGCCAGGTATTCCTTGGTGATCGTGGCGCCCTTGGCGAGCTTGCGAGGACCGCCGTTGACGGTCTTGCCAACCAGCAGCTTCTCGAGACGATCGAACTGGTCGTTTTCGACGATACGCAGCTGGTCGTTCAGGTCTTGGCGATAGCGGCGCAGTTCATCGTCGATGATGGACTGAGCGCGCTTGTCGCGCACGATGCCTTCACGCGTGAAGACCTGCACGTCGATCACTGTGCCGACCATGCCCGAGGGCACGCGCAGCGAGGTGTCTTTAACGTCGGAGGCTTTCTCGCCGAAGATGGCGCGCAGCAGTTTTTCTTCCGGCGTGAGCTGGGTTTCGCCCTTGGGCGTGACTTTACCCACCAGCACGTCGTCGGCCGTGACTTCGGCGCCGATGTACACGATGCCGGAATCATCCAGACGGTTCAGTTGCGTCTCAGCCAGGTTGCTGATGTCGCGCGTGATTTCCTCAGGTCCGAGCTTCGTGTCACGAGCAACGACCGTCAATTCCTCGATGTGCACCGAGGTATAGCGATCATCGGCCACGACCTTCTCAGAGATCAAGATCGAGTCTTCGAAGTTGTAGCCGTTCCACGGCATGAACGCGATCAGCATGTTCTGACCCAGCGCCAATTCGCCCAGGTCGGTCGATGCGCCGTCAGCCAGCACGTCACCCTTGGCCACACGATCACCACGCGCCACGATGGGGCGTTGGTTGATGTTGGTGTTCTGGTTGGAACGGGTGTACTTGATCAGGTTGTAGATGTCGACGCCGACTTCGCCCACGACGTTTTCGTCGTCGTTGACGCGAATCACGACACGCTCGGCATCCACATGGTCAACCACGCCGCCACGCAGGGCTTGCACGGTCGTGCCCGAGTCAACCGCCACCGTACGCTCGATCCCGGTGCCCACGACGGGCTTCTCGGGACGCAAGCAAGGCACGGCCTGACGTTGCATGTTGGCGCCCATCAGTGCACGGTTGGCGTCATCGTGCTCCAGGAACGGAATCAGCGATGCCGCGACCGACACGATCTGCGACGGCGCCACGTCCATGTAGTGCACGTTGGCGGGCGAGGTCAGCATGGTTTCGCCAGCTTCGCGGCAAGCCACCAGGTCGTCGATGAATCGGCCTTCTTCGTCCAGCGCGGCGTTAGCCTGTGCGATGACGTAGTTGCTTTCTTCGATGGCCGACAGGTAATCGATTTGATCGCTCACCTTGCCGTCCACGATGCGACGATAAGGCGTTTCCAGGAAGCCGTACTCGTTCAGACGAGCGTACAGCGCCATGGAGTTGATCAGACCGATGTTCGGACCTTCCGGCGTTTCGATCGGGCACACACGACCGTAGTGCGTCGGATGCACGTCACGGACTTCGAAGCCCGCGCGCTCGCGCGTCAGACCGCCCGGGCCCAGTGCGGAAACACGACGCTTGTGCGTGATTTCCGACAGCGGGTTGGTTTGGTCCATGAACTGCGACAGCTGGCTCGAACCGAAGAACTCCTTGATCGCGGCCGAAATCGGCTTGGAGTTGATCAGGTCGTGCGGCATCAGGTTTTCGGTCTCGGCCTGGCCCAGACGTTCCTTGACGGCGCGCTCGACACGCACGAGACCGGCGCGGAACTGGTTTTCGGCCAGTTCGCCCACACAGCGCACGCGACGATTGCCCAAGTGATCGATATCGTCGATCTGGCCACGGCCGTTACGCAGCTCGACCAGAACCTTGATGGTTTCGAGGATGTCCTCGTCGGTCAGCGTCATGGGGCCGGAGGTGTCTTCACCACGGCCCAGACGGCTGTTGACCTTCATACGGCCAACGCGCGACAGATCGTACGTTTCTTCGCTGTAGAACAGACGTTGGAACAAGGCCTCGACGGCGTCCTCGGTGGGAGGCTCGCCAGGACGCATCATGCGATAGATCGCCACACGCGCGGCCATCTGGTCGGCGGTTTCGTCGGTACGCAGCGTTTGCGAGATGTAGGGACCACGATCCAGGTCGTTCGTGTAGAGCGTCTGGAATTCAAGGATGTTGGCCGCACGCAGCGCGCTCAACACGCTCTCGGTGATTTCGTCATTGGCATGCGCCACGACTTCACCGGTGTCCGGATCGACCACGTTCTTGGCCAGCACGCGGCCGTACAGGAACTCTTCCGGCACGGAGATGCGCTGGATACCGGCGTTAGCCATATCGCGCAGGTGCTTGGCGTTGATACGCTTGTCTTTTTCGACAATGACTTCGCCATCACGGTTGGTGATGTCAAAGCGGGCCATTTCGCCCTTCCAGCGCTCGGGCACGAATTCGATCATGCCGCCTTCGCTCTTCAACTCGAAGTTGTCGAAGTCGAAGAAGTGCGCCAGGATCGATTCCGGCGTCATGCCGATGGCCTTGAGCAGAATCGTGACCGGCATCTTGCGACGACGGTCGACACGGAAGAACAGAATGTCCTTGGGATCGAATTCAAAGTCGAGCCACGAACCGCGGTAAGGAATCACGCGGGCCGAGAACAGCAACTTGCCCGAGCTGTGCGTCTTGCCACGGTCGTGCTCGAAGAACACGCCCGGCGAACGGTGCAGCTGGGACACGATGACACGTTCCGTGCCATTGATCACGAAAGAACCCGTGCCCGTCATGAGCGGAATTTCGCCCATGTAGACTTCTTGTTCTTTCACTTCCTTGATGGTGGGCTTGCTGACTTCGCGATCCAGCAGCACCAGACGCACCTTGGCGCGCAATGGTGATGCATAGGTCAGACCGCGCTGTTGGCATTCCTTAACGTCAAACACCGGCTCGCCCAGCACATAGCTGACGAATTCCAAGCGCGCCATTCCGTTATGGCTGACAATCGGGAAAATCGACGAAAACGCCGCCTGCAGACCTTCGTTTACGCGCTCAGCGGGCGCGGTTTCGGCTTGCAGGAAAGTTAGGTAGGATTGAAGCTGGGTCGCCAGCAGATACGGTACGCTTTGAACGTCTTCACGCTTGGCGAAGCTTTTGCGGATGCGCTTTTTTTCGGTGTACGAGTAAGGCATGAGCACTCCGACTCGAGGGGTTGCATGGGCCGTCAACCACGGCCCCAGGTGATACGACTCCAGAAAACCCCACTGTAAAGGTTGCCCTGACAGTAGGGGTTTCCTGGAAACGCAAAAGCCCGGGGACGGCAAACTACACTGTCCCCGGGCAGATGACGCAAGGTATTACTTAACTTCGACCTTGGCGCCAGCTTCTTCCAGCTTCTTCTTGGCGGCTTCGGCGTCAGCCTTGGCAACGCCTTCCTTGACGGGCTTCGGAGCGCCGTCAACCAGGTCCTTAGCTTCCTTCAGACCCAGGCCGGTCAGTTCACGCACGGCCTTGATGACGGACACCTTGTTGGCGCCGGCTTCAGCCAGCACAACGGTGAACTCGGTTTGCTCTTCAGCAGCGGCAGCAGCGCCACCAGCGGCGGGAGCAGCCACAGCCACAGCGGCGGCAGCAGCCGACACGCCGAACTTCTCTTCCATTTCCTTGATCAGCTCGGACAGTTCGAGCACGGTCATGCCAGCGATGGCGTCAAGGATTTCAGCTTTGTTAAGTGCCATTTTTCAGAACTCCAGAATTGGATAAATGCCAGGTTGGTTGTCGCTCGGTCGTACAGCGAGTTCCGTAAGGGGTGGCTTACGCCGCCGCCTTTTGGTCGCGCACGGCAGCCAGGCCGCGAGCAAACTTGGTGGGAACTTCGTTGAGCGTACGCACGAATTGCGCGATCGGGGCTTGCATGGTGCCCAGCAGTTTCGAGAGCAACTCTTCGCGCGAGGGCATGGTGGCCAGAGCCTTCACACCTTCTTGGTTCAGCAAGTTGTTGGGCAGTGCGCCCGCCTTGATGACCAGCTTGTCGTTGCTTTTCGCGAAACCGGCGAGGACCTTGGCCGCCGCAACCGGATCAGCGCTGATACCATAGATCAGCGGACCGGTGAGCTGTTCCGACAGCGGCTCGAAAGCCGTGCCAGCGACAGCGCGACGGACCAGCGTGTTCTTCAGAACACGCAGGTAAACGCCCGATTCACGCGCAGTTTTGCGCAGTACGGTGACAGAGGCGACGTCCAGACCACGATACTCGGCGATAACAATCGATTGGGCCTTGGCGACTTCGGCCGAGACTTCCTCGATTACTACCGCTTTCTCTTGACGATTGAGACTCACGGTTTGAACACTCCATCAAAAGACGCCTGGGGCCGGGTGGCCTTGCGCGTCAACCGAATGCGGCGCCTGGGTTGAGTTCTTTAGGTAAAGAATTCTTCCTGGGGACGCCGTCTACGCTGGATCCGGACTAGGTGAGCTCCGGGATTAAGCGGGGCCAGGCATTACAGCCGACCAGGCCCTGCTCCAGCGGTCTTTGACAGCAACATCCGAGAAATCCGGATGCAGCCCAAAGTACGTTTGTGCTTGCAGCGATTAGGCTGCGAGCGAAGCTACTTCTACGCGAGCGCCGCCACCCATGGTGGACGAAACGGCGACCTTACGCAGATAGATACCCTTGGCGGCAGCGGGACGAGCCTTTTGCAGGGCGTCGACCAGAGCAGCCAAGTTGCTTTGCAACTGTTCCACGCCGAACGAGGCGCGGCCGATGGTGGCGTGAATGATGCCAGCCTTGTCGGTACGGTACTGAACCTGACCGGCCTTGGCGTTCTTCACAGCGGTCACGACATCGGGGGTCACGGTGCCAACCTTGGGGTTCGGCATCAGGCCACGGGGACCCAGAACCTGACCCAGGGCGCCCACGACACGCATCGTGTCGGGCGAGGCAATGACCACGTCGAAATCGATCTGGCCACCCTTGATACGCTCAGCCAGGTCGTCCAGGCCAACGATGTCGGCGCCAGCGGCACGAGCGGCTTCAGCCTTGTCGCCTTGGGCGAACACGGCCACGCGCACGGACTTACCAGTACCGGCGGGCAACACAACCGAGCCACGAACCAGCTGGTCGGATTTTTTGGGGTCGATGCCCAACTGCACAGCCACGTCGATCGATTCATCGAACTTGGCGGTCGCGGTTTCCTTGACCAGGGTCAGGGCTTCAGCAACGGGATACAGTTTGGTGCGATCGATCTTTTGAGCGATTGCGGCGGCGCGCTTGGAGAGTTTTGCCATGATTAGACCCCTTCAACCGTGATGCCCATGCTGCGGGCGCTACCAGCGATCGTGCGGACAGCTGCATCCAGATCGGCAGCGGTCAGATCGGGTTCTTTGGTCTTGGCGATTTCTTCAGCTTGAGCACGCGTCAGCGTACCGACCTTGTCGGTATGCGGCTTGGACGAACCCTTTTGAATGCCGGCAGCCTTCTTGATCAGGATAGTCGCCGGAGGCGTCTTCATGATGAAGGTGAAGCTCTTGTCGGCGAAAGCGGTGATCACCACCGGAATCGGCAGACCAGGCTCCATGCCTTGGGTCTTGGCGTTGAACGCCTTGCAGAATTCCATGATGTTCAGGCCACGCTGACCCAGGGCCGGGCCAATCGGGGGGGAGGGATTAGCCTTACCAGCTGGGACTTGCAGCTTGATAAAGCCGACGATCTTCTTCGCCATGCTTTGCTCCTTGCGGGTTCAAACGCCCATCACGTGATGCGATGGACTCCCCGGGGTTAAAGAATCAGGTCTTTTCGACCTGGCTAAAATCCAGCTCGACCGGCGTCGCGCGACCAAAAATGGTGACCGACACACGGACCTTGCTTTTCTCGTAGTTGACTTCTTCGACGCTGCCATTGAAGTCCGCGAAGGGGCCTTCTTTGACACGCACCATTTCGCCAACTTCGAAGAGAATCTTGGGACGAGGTTTCTCGACGCCCTCTTCCATTTGGGAGAGGATCTTCTCGACTTCCTTTTCGGAAATCGGCGTAGGACGGTTACCCGAACCACCCAGGAAGCCGGTGACACGGTTGGTGTTTTTCACCAAGTGCCAGGTTTCGTCGGTCAGGTCCATCTCAACCAGGACGTAGCCCGGGAAAATACGACGCTCGGTGATCGATTTTTGACCACCCTTGACTTCGACGACTTCTTCCGAGGGAACCAGGATGCGACCGAAAGACGTCTGCAAGCCCGCGCGCTCGATACGCTCGTTCAGGGCTTTGTGGACGCTTTTTTCCATGCCTGAATACACATGGACGACATACCAGCGCTTACTCATTCGGCGTCCCTTATTTCCAGCCCAGCAACAGGCCGTAGAGTATCCATTCGATGCCCTTATCGAGCACCCACATTAGCAACCCCATCACCGCGACGAAGGCAAACACAATGCCTGTCATCTGGGTGGTTTCCTTGCGCGAAGGCCAGGTTACGCGCTTGGCTTCGTTAAACGCTTCGCCGGCAAAACTGATCGTGCGACGGCCGGGTTCACTGGACCAGGCGATCAGGGCAGCAATTACCAGGCCACCGACAAATACGCCGATTCGGGCGACCATGGGCTGTGCGCTGAGCACCGAGAAGCCCACGATGCCAGCAATGATAACGAGCACCGCCAACGCAAGCTTGACGCGGTCGGCAGTGCTGGTTACGGTTTCTACGCTGGTATTAGACATTTTGCGACGCAAGTCGGCCATGTAAGCACGACTGACGATGATCTCCCGGCGGGTTTAAGAGCGAGCGGGGGTTGAAACAAACAAGACCAAGTTCGCCCCGACTGACGGGAAACCTGGCAGGGGCAGTAGGAATCGAACCTACAACCTTCGGTTTTGGAGACCGACGCTCTGCCAATTGAGCTATACCCCTAGAACTCTTGCGAGTGATGTATGGCTACTCGCGCAACCATACATAATACTACTTTTTTGACGAAGATGGGAAGCGGACCCAGAGGGTCGGCTTCCCCGTACTGCCTGACCGCCGAAATTAGGCGATGATCTTAGCGACGACGCCGGCGCCGACGGTACGACCGCCTTCACGGATGGCGAAACGCAGACCTTCTTCCATGGCGATCGGAGCCAACAGCTTGACGCT